>NZ_JBSFNM010000009.1:0-230645 GCF_053587085.1 Kitasatospora sp. NPDC003701 | reverse complement strand
AGGAGCGGTGCTTGACCGGTCCGTCACTGAGCCAGCCGTGCATGCAGAGCAGCCAGGCCAGGATCAGCACCGGCAGGACGGTGTCCGACATGACGTACTCGGAGTAGAAGATCACCGGCGGCAGCAGCGCGGTGGCGCCGGCGAAGACGTACGCCAGCAGCCGGCGCAGGCCCAGCCGGCGCAGCGCCAGGTAGGCCAGCGGGAAGACCAGCGCGTTCAGCAGCGCGTTGATCCCCATGATCAGGTGGTAGGCCATGGCCGGGCCGTCGGCGATCCGGAAGGCCGGGGAGATCAGCAGCGGGTAGCCGCCCGGGATCACCACGCCGACCGGCATCTCGGTGGTCGGCCGCCCGGCCAGCACCCGGGCCAGCGCCAGGTAGCCGTCCTCGTCCGCGTGCACCGACGGGTAGCTCAGGTGCCGGACGAGCACCAGCCGGAAGAGGACCTCCACGGCGTACCCGGCCAGCAGCGCGGCCGGCCAGAACCAGCGCCGCCCGCGGGCCTCCTCGAACCGCTGCACCACCCGGGCCGCCAGACCGGCCGACCGCGAGGCGGCGGCTTGTCTGCTCCCCTGGACACCGTCCAGCTGCTCGTCGACGGTCTCTGCTGAAGTCTGCACTGAACTCCGACTCTTCCCCTGGTAACCCGGCTATGAGGTGGATCCGGCAGGCCGCCCGGCCCGTTCGATTGTGGAGGTCACGCTAACAATGTGCGGCAGGCCCGTGCCCGGGCACCCCGGCCCGCAGCCGGGACCGGGCCGCCACCGCTGTGGTGGGCCCGGCTCCCATAGCACACTCCGCGCAGGCCTCAGCCTAGCGGCACACACCGAACGTGCCCCGACGGCCTCCGGCGGTCGGCCCCGTGGGACCGACCGCCGGAGGCGTGCCGAACTCCGTGCGGGCTAGGCCTTGCCGACCAGCTCGCGCCGACCCGCCGCCGCCGCGCGGCTGGCGGGCTCGATGGTCTTCAGGTGCTTGGGCATCCGGCGGATCATCGCGAGCAGCAGCACCAGGCCCGCGCGGGCCAGGTAGATCGTCGCCTTGATCGGCGAGGCGCTGGGCGTACCGGTGGTCCGCTCGCGCATCGCCACCGGGACCTGCCGGATGACGAAGCCGCAGCGGGCGGCGCCGACCATGCTCTCGATGGTGTCGCCCAGGTACTCGACCGGGTACCACTGCGAGAAGAACTCGATCATCGGCTTGTTGCAGGCCTTGAAGCCCGAGGTGGTGTCGGTGAGGCGGGTGCGGGTGACCCGCGACAGCACCACCGAGAGCAGCTTCATCGCCCAGCTGCGCGGGCCGCGCACCTTGTAGCTGCCCTGGCCGGCGAACCGGGCGCCGATGACCAGGTCCGCCTCCTGGAGCTTCTCCAGCAGGGCCGGCACGTACGCGGGGTCGTGCTGACCGTCGGCGTCGCACTGGATGGCCACGTCGTAGTTGTGCAGGTGCGCGTAGCGGTAGCCGAACCGCATGGCGCCGCCGACGCCGAGGTTGTACGGCAGCTGCGCGACCCGGGAGCCCGCCGCGGCGGCCACGGCCGCGGTGTTGTCCACCGAGCCGTCGTCGACCACCAGGGTGTCGACGCCGGGCAGCTTCTGCTGGATCTCGCGGAGGATCTTGGGCAGACCCTCGGCCTCGTTCCAGGCCGGGAGGATGATCAGTACCCGCTTGCCGTCGATCATGCCGTCACCCCGGGGTCCGTCGCCTTGCCGGCGTCGTTGCTGCTGCGTGCGATCGGGTAGCCGTGGTGCTCGGCCAGGTGGGCCCGCATCATGGCCACGTCCTCGGCCAGCGTCCGGGTCTCCGCCTCCAGTCGGGAGGCCTCCCAGCTCAGGTGCAGCGAGACCATCAGCACCAGGACGAAGCCCGCGAACAGCACGAGGCTCACGCCGGAGGCGATGCCGAGCCGGCGGGCGGTCGAGTCGAGGATCGTCGGGAAGAACCCGAGCGGCGCCACGACGACGCCGATCGCGAGCCAGATAGCCGCGTACTTCTCCCGGAGTTGCTGTCGGCGCAGCAACTCCAGGATGTAGACGAGCACCAGCACGCCGGTGATCGAAGTGATGACGGTGAGATGCACGACTGGAGGCGCCTTTCAGCGGCAGTGGCGTGGCCAAGGGTAATCACATATTAAAGGCGTGGCGTGAACGTACCGCCGCCGCCGGCTGTGCGGGGCCCGACGAACGGGCGTCATACCTCCGACGACTGATGCGCCGCCATCGGTGCCCGGTGGTCCGCCTCGGGCCGGGCCGGGGCGGACAGCGAGCGGGCCAGCGCCCATAGCATGGCAGCAGCGCTGACCGCCGCACCAGCCAGGTAGGCGAGTTCGACCCGGGTGGCGATGTCCCCGGGTGCCAGGGTGACGGCCACCAGCACCGCGGAACCGGCCAGCCAGGAGAGCAGCTGCCGCTGGTGGCGCCCGAGCGAGAGCAGCGCCTGGCCGAAGACGGTCGCCAGCATGTAGCAGAGGGTGCCGAGGGACAGCCAGAGGAAGTCCACCGGGCCGAGCACGTCCTGCGCCTTGAAGAAGAGCCGGATCGCCCAGGGGCCGAGCAGGACCGTCGGCAGCCCGGCGGCGGTGCACATCAGCACCACGATGCCGCCGGTGCGCAGTAGTACCTTGCGGAACTCCGCGTGGTGGCCGGCCGCCGCGGCGCCGGAGAGCGAGGAGACCAGCGAGGCCTGGATCGCCGCGTAGGCGAAGAGCGGCACCCGGGCCAGTACCACCGCGTTCAGCAGGGCGGCGATCAGCGCCTTGGAGGACGGCGAGAGCAGGCCGACGCTGACCACGGCCGCGTTGACCATCAGCTGCGCCAGCAGCGTCGAACCGGTCAGCAGGCCGAGCCCGGTGACGACGTCGCGCCAGACCGGCGCCGGCCCGCCGCGCCGGTCCGCGAGGACCGAGCGCATCCCGATCGCCGAGGCGGCGAGCGGCGAGACGACCAGGATCAGCGCGAACGCGAACGCCGAGTGCGCGCCGAACAGCGGGATCAGCGCGGCCAGCCCGATCCGCAGCCCGCCGTCGACGGCGAGCTGCATGCCGTACGCGCCGAAGTTGCCCAGGCCGGCCAGCGCGCCGCGGGCCACCGAGCTCACGGCCAGGCCGACCAGGGCGCCGCCCAGGCCGGCCACCAGGCCGAGGTCGCCGTCGAAGAAGCGGTCCGCGATCGGCCGGGCGGCGGCCGCGATCACGGCCAGCACCGCCACCAGCACCCCGGCGGTGACCAGCAGGACCCGCCGGATCGCCGGCCCGGGGCCCTGGCCGGCCACGTCGCGGGCGGCCACCAGGCGGGTCAGCTCCAGCTCGACCGGGGAGAACAGCCCGTACCCGACGGACATGACCACGGTCCAGAGCATCGAGACGCCGGCGACCTGGGTGGTGTCCAAGCTGTGCCCGGCCAGGGCCAGGAAGATGTACGAGGAGACACCGAGGACCACGGTGCCCCCCGCGACGAGCCGCACGCCCGGGGGCAGTGCCCCCAGCAGCTTGGCCACCGGGTTCGTCATCGCAGTGCGGCCTTGGCCTTCAGCGGCTCCCACCAGGCGCGGTTCTCGCGGTACCAGGCGATGGTGGCGGCGAGGCCGTCCTCGAAGCGGACCTGCGGGGAGTAGCCGAGCTCCTCGCTGATCTTGGTGATGTCCAGCGAGTAGCGCAGGTCGTGGCCCTTGCGGTCGGCGACCGGCTCGACCATCGACCAGTCGGCGCCGGCCGCCTGGAGCAGCAGCTCGGTGAGCTCCTTGTTGGTGATCTCGGTGCCGCCGCCGATGTTGTAGACCTCGCCGGCGCGGCCCTTGCGCATGGCCAGCTCGATGCCGCGGCAGTGGTCGGAGACGTGCAGCCAGTCGCGGATGTTGCCACCGGTGCCGTACAGCGGCACCTTCCTGCCGTCCAGCAGGTTGGTGGTGAACAGCGGGATGACCTTCTCCGGGAACTGGTAGTGCCCGTAGTTGTTGGAGCAGCGGGTGACCACCACGTCCATGCCGTGGGTGCGGTGGTAGGCGAGCGCCAGCAGGTCGGAGCCGGCCTTGGAGGCCGAGTACGGGGAGTTGGGCGCCAGCGGCCACTCCTCGGTCCACGAGCCCTCGGAGATGGAGCCGTAGACCTCGTCGGTGGAGACGTGGACGAAGCGGGCGACGCCGTGCTTCTTGGCCGAGTCCAGCAGCACCTGGGTGCCGAGGACGTTGGTCACCACGAACGGGCCGGCACCCTCGATGGAGCGGTCCACGTGGGACTCGGCCGCGAAGTGGACGACCACGTCGTGGCCGGGCATGACCTGGTCGACGGCCTCCGCGTCACAGATGTCGCCCTGCACGAAGGAGTAGCCGCTGTGACCGGCGACGGGCGCCAGGTTGGCCTCGACGCCCGAGTAGGTGAGCTTGTCGAAGACGGTGATCTGATCCGTTGCGTCGGCGCCGAGCAGCTGCCGGACGAACTCTGAACCGATGAAGCCGGCGCCGCCGGTAACGAGGATGCGCATAGTGCGGGCAGTCTACCGGTGTGCCCCGGGGCCCTCGCCCCGGGTCAGCGGCAGCCTCCGAACCTCACATAAGCTGCGCGCATGCGTGGAATCCTCTTGGCGGGCGGCACCGGGTCACGACTGTGGCCGCTGACCCGAGCAGTCTCGAAGCAGCTCCTCCCCGTCTTCGACAAGCCGATGATCTACTACCCGCTGTCGACCCTGGTCATGGCCGGTATCAGCGAGATCCTGATCATTACCACCCCGCAGGACCAGGAGCAGTTCCAGCGGCTGCTCGGCGACGGCTCCCAGTTCGGCCTCACGCTGGAGTACGCCGTCCAGGAGAAGCCGGAGGGCATCGCCCAGGCCTTCGTGCTGGGCGCCGACTTCATCGGTGACGAGCCCGTCGCGCTGATCCTCGGCGACAACATCTTCCACGGCAGCGGCCTCGGCACCCGGCTCGCGCAGCGCACCGCGCCGCAGGGCGGCATGGTCTTCGCCTACCCGGTCGCCGACCCGACCGCGTACGGCGTGGTGGAGTTCGACGACAACGGCCAGGTCATCTCCATCGAGGAGAAGCCCACCCAGCCGAAGTCCCGCTACGCGGTGCCCGGCCTGTACTTCTACGACAACCGCGTGGTCAAGATCGCGGCCGGCCTGCGCCCGAGCGCGCGCGGCGAGCTGGAGATCACCGCGGTCAACGAGGAGTACCTCAAGACCGGTGAGCTGCACGTCACCATCCTCGACCGCGGTACCGCCTGGCTCGACACCGGCACCTTCGTCTCGATGGTGCAGGCCTCCGAGTTCGTCCGGGTCATCGAGGAGCGCCAGGGCTTCAAGATCGGCTGCATCGAGGAGGCCGCCTGGCGGGCCGGCCTGATCGACGACGCGCAGCTGCGCGAGCTGGCCGAGCCGCTGTGCAAGAGCGGCTACGGCGACTACCTGATCGCGCTGCTCGAAGAGGAGGCGGCCAAGTGAAGTTCCGCGAGCTCTCGATCCCCGGCGCCTTCGAGGTCACCCCGCAGCAGCACGGCGACCCGCGCGGCCTCTTCATGGAGTGGTACCGCTTCGACCGGCTCGAAGAGGTCGTCGGCCACCCGCTGAAGTTCGCCCAGGGCAACCTGTCGGTGTCCGCCAAGGACGTCGTGCGCGGCATCCACTTCGCCGACGTCCCGCCCGGCCAGGCCAAGTACGTCAGCTGCGTGCGCGGCGCCGTGCTCGACGTGATCGTGGACCTGCGGGTCGGCTCCCCCGCCTTCGGCCGCTGGGAGTTCGTCCGGCTGGACGACGCCGAGCGCAAGTCGGTCTACATCCCCGAGGGCCTCGGCCACGGTTTCTGCGCGCTGACCGACGACGCCACGCTGTCGTACGTCTGCTCCGAGACCTACAACCCGACCGGCGAGCACGCGGTGCACCCGCTCGACCCGGACCTCGGGATCGAGTGGCCCACCGACGCCCCGCAGCTGTCCGCCCGTGACGACGCCGCGCCCTCGCTGGCCGAGGCGCTCGCCACCGGCCTGCTGCCGGACTACGAGAAGTGCCTCGCCTTCACCGAGAGCCTGCGCACCCGCTGAACCGCCCGATGCCCGGGCCCGCCGCCCTCCGGCGCGGGTCCGGGCATCGTCGTACTCCCCGGCGGGCGGCACGGCCGGAGCCGGCGGCGGGCTCAGTATGATGGGCGCGCCGCGGGGTCTTCGCCCTGCTCCCGGCCCCGACTCAGACCAGCGGATGTGCCCTCCACCATGACCACTCTGGAAATCCTGCTTCCGTACTACGGCAACGTCGCACTGATGCAGGCCGCGGTCCGCAGCGTGCTGGCGCAGAGCGATCCCGACTGGCGCCTGACCGTCGTCGACGACGGCCGGGAGCCCGGCGTCCCGGAGTGGTTCGCCGAGCTCGACGACCCGCGGGTGCGCTACTTCCGGAACGAGCAGAACCTCGGCGTCACCGGCAACTACCGCAAGTGCCTGGGCATGGCCGAGCACGAGTACATGATGTTCATGGGCACGGACGACATCATGCTGCCCAACTACGTCGCCACCATCCGCTCGATCCTCGCCCAGTACCCCGGCGTCGCGATGATCCAGCCGGGCGTCCAGGTGATCGACGGCGACGGCAAGCCCTCCAGCTCGCTCGCCGACGAGGCCAAGCGCCGCATCTACGCGCCCAAGCAGCAGGGCCGCACCCTGCGGGGCGGCGAGGAGCTCGCGGTCAGCCTGCTCAAGGGCAACTGGCTGTACTTCCCGTCGATCTGCTGGCGCACCGAGGCCGTGAAGACCACCGGCTTCCGCGACAACCTGGAGATCATCCAGGACCTCGCGCTCGTCATCGACCTGCTCCAGGCCGGCGAGCACATGGTCGTCGACGACGTCCGGGCCTTCCAGTACCGCCGGCACGCGGTCAGCATCTCCTCCTCGTCCGCCTTCAGCGGCACCCGGTTCACCGAGGCCCGCCGGTACTTCCTGGACGCCGCCGACCGCCTGGACGCGCACGGCTGGCCGCGGGCCGCCAAGGCGTCCCGGATGCACCTGTCGGCCCGGATCCACGCCCTCACCCTGGTCCCGGGCGCGATGCGCGCCGGCCAGTGGGACGGGGCGAAGGCCCTGCTGCGCAACGCCACCAGCACCGCCGCCCGCCCCCGCTGATCACGCCCACCACCCTCCCGGGCCCGTCACCGTCCCGGGCCCGTCACCGTCCCAGGGAGTCACCGCAATGACCGCACCGCACCCGGCCGCCTCCCGCGTCGCCGTCCTCGGCGGGACCGGCTTCATCGGCCGCGTGCTCGGCGCCCGCCTGCTGGAGCGGGGCGCCGAGGTCGTGAGCCTCGCCCGCAAGGCCCCGGCGGTGCCGGCGCCCGGCCGGTTCGTCGCCTTCGACATCTCCTCCGACGCCGCCGCCGACCTCACCGCGCTGCTCGACCGCGAGCGGATCGACACCGTCGTCAACGCGGCCGGCGGCATGTGGGGCCTGAACGACGAGCAGATGTACCAGGCCAACGTGGTCCTGGTGGACCGGCTGATCGAGGCCGTCGCCGCGATGGCCTCCCCCGCCCGCCTGGTCCACCTCGGCACCGTGCACGAGTACGGCATGGCGCCGGTCGGCACCAGCCAGCGCGAGAGCGACCCCGCCGCCCCGGTGATGGAGTACGGCAAGCTCAAGCTCGCCGCCACCGAGGCCGTGGTCCGCGCCGTCGAGGCCGGCCGGCTGGACGCGGTGTCGCTGCGGCTCGGCAACGTGGTCGGCGCCGGCCAGCCCGGCCACAGCCTGCTCGGCGTGATGGCCGCCAAGCTGGACGCCGCCCGCCGGGCCGGCGAGACCGCGCAGCTCTCGCTCCAGCCGCTCACCGCCCAGCGCGACTTCGTCGACCTCACCGACACCCTGGACGCCGTGCTCCTCGCCGCCGTCCGGCAGGGCGTCCCGCCGGTGGTCAACGTCGGCACCGGCGCCGCGTCCTCCGCCCGGCTGCTGGTCGAGCTGCTGATCGAGGAGAGCGGGGTGCCCACCGAGATCACCGAGGTCCCCGCGCCGGACGGCACCGGCCCGGAGACCGAGTGGCAGCAGCTCGACATCACCGTCGCCCGCGAGCAGCTCGGCTGGGAGCCCCGGCGCACCCTGCGCCAAGCCGTCCGGGAGCTCTGGGAGGCCCAGATCGCCGCTCCCCAGGCGTAGGTCCCGGCCACGGCCGAACGAGCACCGCATGCCATGACGTGGCGGCGTCCGCGACCGGTCGCGGACGCCGCCCGGCCGAACCAGCCGGGGGAAGGGGAGCCATCAGCCGACCAGCAGTGCTCCGCCCGCGCGGCACGCTCGCGCAGCTCCTCCACGGCCGGGCCAACGGGTTCGGCGCGCTCCGGCTCCTGCTGGCCGCCACCGTCGTCGCCTCGCACGTCTTCCCCATCGGCTGGGGGCACCCGGATCCGCTCTGGTACTGGAGCGGCGGGCAGACCGACCTCGGCAAGGCGGCCGTCCTCGGGTTCTTCGCGCTCTCCGGCTTCGTGATCACCGGGAGCGCCCGGCGGCTCCCGGTCGGCCGCTACGTCTGGCACCGGGCCCTGCGCATCGTGCCCGGCGTCTGCGGCTCACTGCTGTTCTCGGCCGCCGTCCTGATGCCCGCCCTCTACTGGTGGCAGCACGGCACCCTGAGCGGCTTCTGGAGTCGCCCGGACGGTCCGCTGAGCTACCTGACCAGTCTCGGGAGCGCCACGCCGACCACGGGCTGGGACGTCTCGGGCGTCATCGCCGAGGGCGTCCGCAGCGGAACCAACTTCGACCGGAGCCTCAACGGCGCCCTCTGGTCGCTCAAGTACGAGCTGCTCTGCTACCTGGTGGCCGGACTGCTGGCCGCCCTCGGGCTGCTGAACCGGCGACTGTTCGTCGCCGCGGCGACGCTCGCCCTCTGGCTCCTGATCGCGGCCGGTGCGGCGGACCTCCCGGCCGGGGTGCCCCCGGCGGGCGGGCCCGGGGTCGCGCTCCCGCTGCTGGGCCAGGTCACCTTCCACCTCGCCGCCGGCCTCGGGCTCGCCTTCCTGCTCGGTGGCGCGCTGCGGCTCCACGCCGAGCGGATCCCGCTCGACGACACCCTGGCACTGGCCGCCGCCCTCGTCGCGGCCGGGGCGGCCCGCTGGGGCGGCTTCGCGCTGCTCGGCGTCCCCGCGCTGGTCTACCTGCTGTTCTGGGCCGCGGCCAGGCTGCCCCAGCGCTTCCGGGCGGTCGGGAGCCGCACCGACTACTCGTACGGCGTGTACATCTACGGCTTCCCGGTCGAGCAGGCGATCGCGCTGGTCGGCGGCGCGCAGTTCGGCCCGCTCGGCTTCCTGGCCTGCGCCCTCGCCGCGACCGGCCTGCCGGCGGCGCTCTCCTGGCACCTCGTCGAGGCGCCCGCGCTGCGGCTGCGCTCCTGGACCCCGGGGCCGCTGCGGCGGGCCGCCGAGCGGGAGCCCCGGCCCGCGTCGCAGCCACCGTCGCAGCCGCCCGAGGTCACTTCGTCCTGAAGACCCAGACCTTCATCAGCAGGAACCGGACCACCGTCGCCAGACCGTTCGCCGCGACCAGCCCGGCCACCTCGACGGTCTTCGAGGCGTTCGGCGCCGCCAGGTCGAGCAGCGCCAGCGCCCCGGAGCTCAGGCCGAGGCCGATCACGAAGGCCACCGCGCCCTGGAGCTGGTGACGCAGCGCGCCCTCACTGCCGGTGATGCCGAAGGTGAACCGGCGGTTGGCGGCCGTGTTGGCGACCGCGCTGACCGCGAGCGCGACGAGGTTGGCCACCTGGGGGTCGACGAAACGCCGGGCCACCACGTAGAGGAGCAGGTAGAAGAGGGTGCTCAGGACCCCGATCACCAGGAAGGAGGGGACCTGGCGCTTGGCCGTCCCGGTGTCGGAGGGCTGCGGGCCCTGGCCGGCCGGCGGCACCTCGGCCGCTTCGGTCGGCTGGTCGGTGGAAACCATGTGAGCACCCATGTGATCGGTTCGTCGGATCAGGAAATCTCGTACACGGCCATCCGGCCGTTGTCGAAGACCTGCTTGGCGAGGGTCTTCAGGGCCGGGGACTCCGGCGCCACCTTGCGGTTGACCACCACGTAGCGGACGTGGTGCCGCTCGCGCAACTGGTCGAGGATAGCGGCCGTCGGCCGGTAGACGGCGTCCTCGTTGAGCTTGAGCAGCTCCTGGTCCCAGAAGGAGCCCGACTTCTCCGACATCAGCCGCGGCGAGTAGGCCCAGCCCTCCACCAGCACCGAGCGCTCGGAGTACCCGCTCAGGTAGAAGGACAGGGAGTTCCAGCAGTTCTCCCCGGGGACGGTGTAGTCGCTCTCCGAGCGGCAGTGGCCGTTGGTGGCCAGGACGTCGTCCGGTTCGCTGTGCGCGCGGACCCAGCGCGCGGCCTCCACCTGGCTGGCCGGCAGCGGCCACGCGCCGTCCCACGGGACCTGCCGGGACTGCTGGACGTCGAGCAGCAGTGCGGGGGCGCCCGCCGCGAGCGCCGCGGTGAGCAGGACCACGGCGCCCCGGCCGCGCAGGGCCGGCAGCGCCCGGCCGGCCGCCCACCAGAGCGCACCGCCGACCGCCGCGATCCCGGCCAGCGCCGCCGCGGCGGCCAGCGCCGGGACCAGCGCGGTGTAGGACGCGGTGCCGTCGGCGTCGCCGACCGCCTTGAGCGCGAAGGTCGCCCAGTCACCCGCGTACTGGTAGATGCCGTAGGTGAGCAGGAGGACGAAGGCCACCGTGCCGACGCCGAGCGCGATCTTGCCCCGGGCGGGCAGCGCGGCACGCTCGAAGACCTCGCAGTAGCCCCAGGCCGAGAGCAGCACCCCGAAGGAGAGCCCGGCGAGGGTGAAGTAGCTGGCGTTGAAGCCGTTGACCACCAGGTAGACGGCCGGGCCGGCGAGGGCCCCGCCGAGCAGGAACCACTGGGTCTGCTCCAGGCGGAGCCGGCGACGCCACAGGAGCGGGATCATGCCGACCATCCGGAGCTGGTGGTTCAGCAGGAACGCGACCAGCGTCGCGGCGACGACCACGCTCTGGGTCACCGCCGTCCGGGTGTGCTGCGGATCGGCCCAGTACTTCTCGATGTTGCCGAAGGGCACCACTTCGAGGCCGTAGCTCTCGAACCGGAACAGCACCGCGGTGGCGAAGACCTGGGCACCGGCGATGATCGCGCCGAGGCCGACGACGGTCCACGGGATGCGCCGCGTCCCGATCAGCACCATCGCACCGGCGAAGGCCAACGCGGCCAGCGTCACCGGGAGCGAGCTCGCCTTGGCCGCGCTGGAGGCCACCGCGAACAGCGCGGTGAGCACGAACGCACCGCGGCCGAGCGCCGGGATCCGAGCGGCCCCGTCCTCCTCGCCACGCCCCTCGCCGCCGCGCCCGCGCAGGGCGTCGGCGACCACGCCGATCAGGGCCATCAGCAGCGGCTGGCTGTACGTCAGCGACAGGCTCGCCCAGGACATCAGCGGCACCGCCGGAGCCCCGAAGGTCCAGTGGCCGACGTTGTTGGGGTAGATGGCGTTGAACTCGCCCACGGCGAAGATCAGCAGGGCGGCGACCGGACCGGCCCACGGCCGGCCGGTCAGCCGGTGCGCCACCACGGCGGTGATCACCATGGCCAGGGCGGCCAGCGCCGGGACCATCAGCCGCATCTGGACCACGGTCAGGTCGATGTGCCCGACCAGGTCGGTCATCGCCATGTGGACGAAGGTGAACCAGTGGTAGTGCAGCGGCTCCCCGGCGGCCTGCGGGAAGGTCAGCGGGAAGTTGTGCTTGGCGTTCCCCGCCAGCGACAGCAGGTACGGCAGGTCGATGTACTGCCGGGTGGTCTCGCTGTCCGGCACGATCGGGTTCCGGCTGAGCACCGCCCCGTACATGTAGGCACTGGTGAACGCCACCGTGCCGGCGACCGACCAGGACCAGCCCGGCGAGGTACGGCGGTAGCCGCGCGGCCGCCAGTGCCGCCGCAGCCGCGGCACGGCGGCGAACGGGATCACGACCACCAGCGGCCAGGCCGTGGCCACCGACTGCAGGCCGAGGCCGACCAGCACCACCCAGGCGGCCAGCTCCAGCACCAGGCCGACCACGGCGCCGAAGGCCAGGTCCTCGACCAGCGTGTGCGGACGGCGGCGCAGCAGACGGAAGACCAGCGTGCCCGGGAGCATGACGCCCCACAGCACGTAGAAGGTGTAGCGCGCGACGTCGCTGACCGAGGTGTCGGCGGCCAGCAGCAGGACGACCAGGAAGAGGTAGGCCGCGACCGCGGGCAGGAAGGCCGTCAGCCGGTCGCGGAGGCCGAGCGGGGCACCGCCCGCGTCCGGCGCGGAACTACCGGTCCGCCGCCCGTCGGGCGCGGTCGGCGTGCCCAGGGCGGGCGCGGTGCTGTCGGTGGTGCCCATCGCTCTTCTCTCCTGCGGGCTGTGCGTCGGCTTTCCCGGTCGGCGGCGGTCGGGTCCGTCCCGCGGCGGTCGGCGCCGCGGGACGGACCGGAGGTCACACCGCGTACTCGGAGACCTTCGCGGTCTTCGCGCTGTTGTCCTCGGCCGAGTCGTACCCGACGAAGTAGGCCGGTCGGGCCTGCGCCGCCGAGTAGATCCGGCCGACGTACTCGCCGAGCAGACCGATGCAGACGAGCTGGACGGCGCCGAGGAAGAGCATGCCGACGAACAGCGAGGACCAGCCGGGCACGGTCTTGCCGAGCGCGTACTCCACCGTGGTGTAGATCCCCAGGCAGAAGCAGAGCACGAAGCTCAGCAGGCCGAGCCAGGTGGCGAGCCGCAGCGGGCTGGCGGAGAAGTTGGTGATGCTGTCGATGGCGAGACGGACCATCTTGGACAGCGGGTAGTGCGTGCTGCCCGCGACCCGCTCCTCGCGGACGTAGACGACCTCGCCGCTGGGGAAGCCCAGCCACGGGACCAGCAGCCGGTAGACCGGCTGGTGCTCGGGCATCGCCTTGAGCGCGTCCACCGCGGCCCGGCTGAGCAGCCGGAAGTCACCGGCCTGGTTCGGCATGTTCTTGCCGACGAGCTTGCGCATCAGCCAGTAGTAGGCACCGGCGGTCCGCCGCTTGAAGAAGGTGTCGGTGCCGCGGTCGCCGCGCACACCGTAGACGATGTCGAGGTTCTTCTCGCGGGCGAGCGCGAGCATCTCGGGGATCTTCTCCGGCGGGTCCTGCAGGTCGGCGTCGATGGAGACGACGTAGTCGCCGTAGGCGCGGTGGATGCCGGCGGTCAGCGCCGCCTGGTGCCCGGAGTTGCGCGCGAAGCGGACGATCCGGAACTCCGGCCAGTCCTGGTGGATCTTCTGCATGATCGCCGGGGTGGCGTCGGTGCTGCCGTCGTCGATGCCGACGACCTCGTAGGTGATCCCCAGCTCATCCAGGATCGGACGCAGGCGCTGGACCGTCAACGGCAGGGCCTCCTGCTCGTTGTAGATCGGCATCACGACCGACAACAGCGGCGCCGGCGGGACGGCCACCTGCTCTGCCGATACAGCTGCGTTGTACATCAGTGTCGCCTGTCCCTTATGTCTTTGAGAACGATCGATCGATGCCGGAGTGCGGCCGGATGGCCCGGACGACCGAGCTGATGGATGCGAAGGAGAGGTGCGGAGCCGGAGCCGGATCCGTGATGGCGGTCAGGCTAGCAGCAGGATTTTGCGATTGCATGAATGATCCTTGGGGCCGCGCATGCACGCGGCCCCCCATGCATTGTCAGCGCTTCACCGGGGCGGGCTCGTCCGAAACCCTGCGCAGGGTCGCCATCGAACGGTCCAACGCGCTCTTCAGGATCTTGGACACCGGCCGCTCGACCAACCGGTGGATCAGCCAGGCCGCGACCATCACCGCGGCCAGCGTCGTCACCAGGGCCGCCTTGACGCCGAAGTCCTCGGTGAGCAGGTAGTGGATCAGCGTCCAGCCGATCTCCTGGTGGATCAGGTAGAGCGGGTAGGTCAGCGCACCGGCGACCGTCAGCCACTTCCACTGCACCCAGTCGAACAGGCCCAGCGCGGCACCCAGCACCAGGGCGAACGCCGCCGTCACCGCGCCGGCCATGACGTTCCACGACAGGGGGTGGCCGAGGACGTTGACGTAGACCTCCTGGATCGCCCCCAGACGGGTCAGCGCCAGGATCCAGGAGAATCCCACGATCCCCCAGAGCAGCAGGTTCTGGCCGAAGCGGTACATCAGGAACATGCCGACGCCGGCGATGAAGAACGGCGACTCGTTGGGCATGGCGAGCGTGGTCAGCAGCGGAATCTGCGCCTGCGGGGCGAGCACCGCGAGAATCGTCCAGATCCCGCAGAAGGCCACCACCTTGCGGTAGGTGAGGCCGGTCGCCACCACGATGGCGAAGAGCAGGTAGAACCGCATCTCCACCCAGAGCGTCCAGTAGACGCCGTCGACGTGCCGCATCCCGAGCGGGGTCTGAAGCATGGTCAGGTTGCCGAGGATGGTGCTGGCGTTGAGCCCGTCACCCGCACCCGAACGGGCGAACTGCTTGAGGTTCAGCACCACCAGGCTGGTGAGCGCTATGCCCGCCCAGTAGCCGGGGTACAGGCGGACCACCCGGGAGACGAAGAACTCCCCCGGTCGCTTCCCCCAACAGCTCATGCAGATCACGAAGCCGCTGATGACGAAGAACAGCTCCACGCCCAGCCAGCCGTAGGCCGCCATCCGGTTCACCAGGGGCAGGGCCTCCTTCGGGGTGACGCCCTGCCACACCCCGGAGATGCCCACGTAGGCCGTCCAGTGGAAGGAGAGCACGCTCAGGGCCGCGAACAGCCGCATCCCGTCGAGCGCGTACAGCCGGGGGCGCTTGGCGCGGCCGTCGGGCGACTGGCCCGCGCGGGTGGCCGACCGGCGCCGAAGGAGCGACGGCTTCGAAAGAAGGGGGGCAGAGGTCATTCCGGAGCGCTTTCGGCGAGTGGGGCGGAGAGCCTCGGTCAGCCTCGCCCTGGCGACGGCTGCGGGTGGCTCAGTCTATCCGCAGCACGATTCCCCTACACACATGGCCCCCGCGCTCTCCACCCGACACGCCGAAGGGCCCCGCACACCGAGGTGTGCGGGGCCCTTCGAACATCACCTGTGTCGAACAGGCAGGTCAAGAGCCTCGATTACTTGAGGATCTTGGTGACCTGGCCGGCGCCGACGGTGCGGCCACCCTCACGGATGGCGAACTTCAGGCCCTCCTCCATGGCGATCGGCTGGATCAGCACGACCGTCATGGCGGTGTTGTCGCCCGGCATGACCATCTCGGTGCCCTCGGGGAGGGTCACGACGCCGGTCACGTCCGTGGTACGGAAGTAGAACTGCGGGCGGTAGTTGTTGAAGAACGGGGTGTGACGGCCACCCTCGTCCTTCGACAGGATGTAGGACTGGGCCTCGAACTCGGTGTGCGGGGTGACCGAACCGGGCTTGATGATGACCTGGCCGCGCTCGACGTCCTCGCGCTTGATGCCACGGAGGAGCAGACCGACGTTCTCACCGGCCTGGCCCTCGTCGAGCAGCTTGCGGAACATCTCGATGCCGGTGACCGTGGTGGTGGTCTTGGTCTCCTTGATGCCGATGATGTCGACAGTCTCGTTGACCTTGAGGATGCCACGCTCGATACGACCGGTGACGACGGTGCCACGACCGGTGATCGTGAAGACGTCCTCGATCGGCATCAGGAACGGCTGGTCCACGGCGCGGGCCGGGGTCGGGATGCTCTCGTCGACCGCGTGCATGAGGCCGAGGAGCTTCTCGCCCCACTCCTTGTCGCCCTCCAGCGCCTTCAGCGCGGAGACGCGGACGACCGGCAGGTCGTCGCCCGGGAACTCGTACTCGGAGAGGAGCTCACGGACCTCGAGCTCGACGAGCTCCAGGATCTCCTCGTCGTCCACCATGTCGGCCTTGTTCAGGGCGACGACGATGTAGGGGACGCCGACCTGGCGGGCCAGGAGGACGTGCTCCTTGGTCTGCGGCATCGGGCCGTCGGTGGCGGCGACGACGAGGATCGCACCGTCCATCTGGGCCGCACCGGTGATCATGTTCTTGATGTAGTCCGCGTGACCCGGGCAGTCGACGTGGGCGTAGTGACGCGCCTCGGTCTGGTACTCGACGTGCGCGATCGAGATGGTGATACCGCGCTGCCGCTCCTCCGGCGCCTTGTCGATCTGGTCGAACGGCGTGAAGGGGTTGATCTCCGGGTACGCGTCGTGCAGCACCTTGGTGATGGCCGCGGTAAGGGTCGTCTTACCGTGGTCGATGTGACCGATGGTGCCGATGTTGACGTGGGGCTTCGTCCGCTCGAACTTCGCCTTCGCCACTGCAGTCCTCCTGAGGACAGTTCTGTACGCCGTGCTGACGTCAGTTGGTCTTTGATCGGGTTGGGTACGGGGCGCCCGGGAGCGCCCCATGCCGTCCCGCGGGTGGGGGCGGAGGCCCCGGGAGAATCCGGTCGGATTCTCCCGGGTCGCCTCCTAATAGCCTAAGGGTTCGCAATCGTCCCGAATGTCGGGATGTCCTGCGGCCTCGGGTAGGGACTCGGCTGGTGCCGGTCCTTACTCGCCCTTGGCCTTGGCGATGATGTCGTCCGCCACGTTCCGCGGAACCTCGGCGTACGAGTCGAACTGCATCGAGTAGCTCGCGCGACCAGAGGTCTTGCTGCGCAGGTCACCGACGTAGCCGAACATCTCGGAGAGGGGCACCAGCGCCGAAACGACGCGGGCACCGTAACGCTCGTCCATGGACCGGATCTGGCCACGGCGAGAGTTGATGTCGCCGATCACATCGCCCATGTAGTCCTCGGGCGTGGTGACCTCGACGGCCATCATCGGCTCGAGCAGCGTCGGGGACGCCTTGCGAGCGCCCTCCTTGAAGGCCATCGAACCGGCGATCTTGAACGCGAGCTCGGAGGAGTCGACGTCGTGCGAGGCACCGTCGAGCAGCGTCACGCGGACACCCTGGAGCGGGTAGCCGGCGAGCACGCCGAACTCCATGGCCTCCTGGCAACCGGCGTCGACCGAAGGGATGTACTCCTTCGGCACGCGGCCACCGGTGACCTTGTTGACGAACTCGTAGCCCTCGCCGGACTCGATCGGCTCGATCGCGATCTGGATCTTCGCGAACTGGCCGGAGCCACCGGTCTGCTTCTTGTGCGTGAAGTCGATGCGCTCGACGGCCTTGCGGATCGTCTCGCGGTACGCGACCTGCGGCTTGCCGACGTTGGCCTCGACCTTGAACTCACGCTTCATACGGTCGACCAGCACCTCGAGGTGCAGCTCGCCCATACCCGCGATGATGGTCTGGCCGGTCTCCTCGTCCGTGTTGACCTGGAAGGACGGGTCCTCCTCGGCCAGGCGCTGGATGGCGGTACCGAGCCGCTCCTGGTCGCCCTTGGACTTCGGCTCGATGGCGACGCGGATGACCGGGGCCGGGAAGTCCATGGACTCCAGGATGACCGGGTGCTTCTCGTCGCTCAGGGTCTCACCGGTGGTGGTCTGCTTGAGACCCATGACGGCGACGATGTCGCCGGCGCCCACCGACTCGATCTCCTCACGCTTGTTCGCGTGCATGCGGTAGATCTTGCCGATCCGCTCCTTGCGGCCCTTCACCGCGTTGAGGACGGCGGTGCCGGCCTCAAGGCGCCCGGAGTAGATCCGGACGAAGGTGAGCTTGCCCAGGTGCGGGTCGGACATGATCTTGAACGCCAGAGCCGCGAGCGGCTCGTCGTCCGACGCCTTGCGGGAGATCTTGACCGTGTCGTCGCCGGGCTTGGTGCCCTCGATGGACTCGATGTCCAGCGGCGACGGGAGGTAGTTGACGACCGCGTCGAGCAGGGGCTGAACGCCCTTGTTCTTGAAGGCGGTGCCGCAGAAGATCGGCGTGAAGTCCGAGTTCAGCGTGCCCTTGCGGATCGCGGCGATGAGCAGCGCCTCGGGGACGTCCTCGCCCTCCATGGCGAGTTCCATCACCTCGTCGCTGACGGTCGACACGGTGTCCAGCAGCTTCTCGCGGTACTCCTCGGCCTGGTCCACCAGGTCGGCCGGGATGTCGACGATGTCGTACATCTCGCCCTTGGCGGCCTCGGCCGTCCAGACCAGCGCCTTCATGCGGACCAGGTCGACGACGCCCTGGAAGTCCGCCTCGGCACCGATCGGGAGCTGCATCACCAGCGGGGTCGCGCCGAGGCGCTCCACGATGGTGTCGACGCAGAAGAAGAAGTTCGCGCCCGTGCGGTCCAGCTTGTTGATGAAGCAGATGCGCGGGACGCCGTAGCGGTCAGCCTGCCGCCACACGGTCTCGGACTGGGGCTCGACACCGGCGACACCGTCGAACACCGTGACGGCACCGTCGAGGACGCGCAGCGAGCGCTCCACCTCGACGGTGAAGTCGACGTGACCCGGGGTGTCGATGATGTTGATGGTGTTGTCAACGCCGTCGAGCGTCCAGTGACAGGTCGTCGCGGCCGACGTGATCGTGATGCCGCGCTCCTGCTCCTGCTCCATCCAGTCCATGGTGGCAGCGCCATCGTGGACCTCACCGATCTTGTACGAGACACCGGTGTAGAACAGGATCCGCTCGGTGGTGGTGGTCTTGCCCGCGTCGATGTGCGCCATGATCCCGATGTTGCGGACCCTGGCGAGGTCAAGGGAGGTTGCAGCCATGGTGGCTCGTTCTCTCTCTGTCTAGTGACGGGGTTGGGACTACCAGCGGTAGTGCGCGAAGGCCTTGTTGGACTCGGCCATCTTGTGGGTGTCCTCGCGACGCTTCACGGAAGCGCCCAGGCCGTTGCTGGCGTCGAGGATCTCGTTCATCAGGCGCTCGGTCATGGTCTTCTCGCGACGGGCGCGGGAGTAACCGACCATCCAGCGCAGCGCCAGGGTGCTGGCGCGGCCCGGACGGACCTCGACCGGGACCTGGTAGGTCGCGCCACCGACACGGCGGGACTTGACCTCGAGGGCCGGCTTGACGTTCTCCAGCGCGCGCTTCAGCGTCACGACGGGGTCGGAGCCGGTCTTCTCACGGACGCCCTCGAGGGCGCCGTAGACGATCCGCTCGGCGGTGGAACGCTTGCCGTGCAGCAGGATCTTGTTGACCAGCTGGGTGACGACCGGGGAGCCGTAAACCGGGTCGATGATGACCGGGCGCTTCGGGGCGGGGCCCTTACGAGGCATTCTTACTTCTCCTTCTTGGCGCCGTAGCGGCTGCGAGCCTGCTTGCGGTTCTTGACACCCTGGGTGTCGAGCGAACCGCGGATGATCTTGTAGCGGACACCAGGAAGGTCCTTCACACGACCACCGCGCACCAGCACGATGGAGTGCTCCTGCAGGTTGTGGCCCTCGCCCGGGATGTAAGCGGTGACCTCGATCCCGCTGGTGAGGCGCACACGGGCGACCTTACGAAGCGCCGAGTTCGGCTTCTTCGGGGTGGTCGTGTACACACGCGTGCAGACGCCGCGACGCTGGGGCGAACCCTTCAGCGCGGGAGTCTTGTTCTTCTCGACCTTGTCCTGCCGGCCCTTTCGGACCAGCTGCTGGATCGTAGGCACCGTTTCTCCGTTTTCTGTGTGCCAAGGCTTGGTGGAACTAACCTGCGGTGTCTCCATCGCACACGGCCCCGTGGTCGACCCACGCGGTCGGGTGTGTTGGGCTTATTCCGACACGGAATCCCATGAGCTGATGTACAGCGACGGCGCTCAACGCGCGGAGCACCGAAAGGCGCTCCGGCTCGGCGCGGCGGCCGGTGTGCATGCACGCACAAGGACCCGGGGACACCCCAGGCACAAGGTCAGAGCGTACCTAGCGCATCGGGCTCGGTCAAAACAAATGCAACGCCGCAGGTCGCGGCCGTCGGCCGGGTGTCGCCGGGGTGTCCCGCGCACGGCCGCCCGGTGTCGAACCGCTCTCCTGCCGCTCTACCACACCCCGGCGGGCGCCGCCACCGGAGCGGGGGCGGCCCCGGCCCCCGGGCGGCCCGGGCTCAGGCGATCAGGGCCAGCATCAACAGGGTGTAGAGCGCGGTCGCCAGGTAGCCGAAGACCAGGCCGACCGTGGCCATCGTGTCGCCCTCCTCGTTGCGCTCCCGGATCTGGGCCTTGGCGATGTGGCCGGTGATCACCGCGGGCAGCCCCAGTCCCAGCAGGCCGAGCACCATCGACGCGACGGCCGTGCCGTTGGTCGGCCGGGACGGCACCGGCGGGGGCAGCAGGAAGGTCTGCGGCACCGGGTGACCGACGGCCGTCATCGGCGCCATCGGCGTCACCATCGGACCGGAGGGCAGGTCGGCCACCAGCCGGGCCAGCTCGCCGTACGTCTGCGCGGCGCTCGCCGCGTCGAAGCGCTGGCCGTACTCGTCGGCGGAGAGCCGGCCCTCGGCGTACGCGGCCTTCAGCACGTCGACGGTGCGGTCCCGGTCCGTGTGCGCCGCCCGCATCGCCGCCTGCGGCATCGGCGCGGGCTGGGCGTAGGGCTGGGCGTACGGCTGGGCGTACGGCTTGGCCGGTACCTGGGGCGGCCGTCCTCCGTACCCGGGGCCCTGCTCGCCCCACGGTTGAACGGCCATCCGCCACCTCCGACACCCCGGCGCGCCGTGCGCGCTCACTGGCCTTCATAGTGCAGGACGAACAGGGGCTCTGAGTAGTTGCCACTTTCCCCGACCGGCCTCGACGGGCTTCGGCGGGCCCGGTGTGCTCACCCGTTCGGCCCAGACGCACCGAAGAGCGCCAATCCGGACGACAGCCCGCCCCGGGCAATGGCAGGCTGGCCTGGACATTCACCCGTTTCCCAGCAGAGAAGGCCGCCATGCAGGCGTCAGCGCCGCCGTCCCCAGTCCCCTCCTCCCCTGCCGCCTCCGCCGTGAGCATCCAGGGGCTGTGGAAGCACTTCGGCAGCCAGGCGGCGGTCGCCGGGCTGAGCCTGGAGCTGCCGGCCGGAGCGTTCATCGGCCTGGTCGGTCCGAACGGCGCCGGCAAGACCACCACGCTGTCCATGGTCACCGGCCTGCTCCGGCCCGACCAGGGCACCGTCCTGGTGCACGGCGCCGACGTCTGGGCCGACCCGGTCGCCGCCAAGGCCCGGATCGGCATCCTGCCCGAGGGCCTGCGGATGTTCGAGCGGCTCAGCGGCCGCGAGCTGCTGCAGTACAACGGCCGGCTGCGCGGCCTGCCCGGTGCCGAGGTGGACCGCCGCGCCGAGGAGCTGCTGGCCGTCCTGGACCTCGCCGGCCACGCCGACAAGCTGGTCGCCGACTACTCCACCGGTATGCGCAAGAAGATCGGCCTGGCCGCCGCGCTGCTGCACAACCCCGACGTGCTCTTCCTGGACGAGCCCTTCGAGGGCGTCGACCCGGTCTCCGCCCAGACCATCCGCGGCGTGCTCAAGCGCTACGCCGCGGCCGGCTCGACCGTCATCTTCTCCAGCCACGTCATGGAGCTCGTCGAGCAGCTCTGCGACTGGGTCGCCGTGGTCAACGCCGGCCGGGTGATCGCCCAGGGCCCGCTGGACGCCGTCCGCGGCGAACGCAGCCTGCACGAGTCGTTCCTGGACCTGATCGGCGTCCGCGAGGACGACGGCCAGGCCCTCGGCTGGCTCGGGGGCGAGCGGTGAGTGCCGCCCCCGCCGACGCCCGGGCCGGCACCACCCGCACGCCGGTGCCGGACGGCCGCGTCGTGGTCCGCACCCTGGTGTCGCTCAAGCTCCGGCTGCTCCGCAACGGCCTGCGGCGCAGCCGCGGGCGGGCGGTGCTCTACGTCGTCGGCGCGGTGGCCGGCCTGCTGTTCGCCGCGCTGGTCGCGCTCGCCCTGGCCCTGCTGAACGGGCACCGCGGCGCCGGCGACGCGGGCGTGATGCTGGCCGGCGCCCTCACCGTCAGCTGGGCCGCGCTGCCGCTCTTCCTGTTCTCCACCGACGAGAGCGCCGACCCGACCCGGCTCACCATGCTGCCGCTGCGCCCCGGCCCGCTGCTGCGCGGCTCCCTGCTGGCCGCGCTGATCGGGCCCGGGCCGCTGGTCGCCCTGGTCCTGCTGACCGGTGCGGCGCTGTCCGGCGCGAACGGCGCCGCCTCGGCGGTGGCCGCGGTGGTCGGTGTCCCGCTCGCGGTGCTCGGCCTGGTGACGCTCTCCCGGTCGGTCGCGGCGGGCAACGCCCGGCTGCTCTCCAGCCGGCGCGGCAAGGACTTCGCGATCTTCGGCGGGCTGCTCTTCGCGCTGCTGATCCAGGTGGCCAACGTCGGCTCGCAGAGCGTCTTCGGCAAGGCCGGCAAGGACGGCCTGGACCTCAGCCCGCTGGCGCCGATCGCGTCGGTGCTGCGCTGGGTGCCGCCGGTCGCCGGGGTGGACGCCGCCCGCACCGCCGGCGAGGGCCGGTACGCGCTCGCCCTGCTCCAGCTGGCCTCGACGGCCGCCCTGCTGGTGCTGCTGCTGCGCTGGTGGCGCTCCAGCCTCCAGCAGCTGATGGTCACCGCCGACGCCTCCACCCTGGAGGTGTCGCGCGGCGTGCAGGCCTCGCGCGGCTGGGGCTTCCTGCCCGGGGGCCGCACCGGCGCGGTGATGCAGCGCCACCTGCGGTACGCCTGGCGGGAGCCGCGGGCCAAGGCCGCCGTCTTCACCAGCATCGGGATGACGCTGGTGATCTGCGTGCTGTCGGTGGTCCAGGGCTGGTCGAGCGTCTACCTGGTGGCCGCCACCGGGATGTTCCTCGGCCTGCAGATGCTCAACCTGTTCGGCATGGACGGCTCGGCGTTCTGGATGGTCGCCGCCACCCTGCTCACCCCCGCCGACGCCCGGGAGGAGCTGCGCGGGCGGGCGTTCGCGGTGCTCTCGTACGCGCTGCCGGTCACCCTGGTGCTGTCGCTGTTCCTGGCCGTCGTCACCGGGGACTGGGCCGGTCTGGCCCCGGCGTTCGGCCTGGCGCTCGGCCTGCTCGGCTGCGGCATCGCGATCGGCGCGGTGCTCAGCGTGCTGGCGCCGTACACCATGCCGGCCGACAGCAGCCCGATGCGCAACGCCGCCCCCGGCCAGGGCGGGCTGGTGATGCTCAACAGCTTCGGCTCGATGTTCGGCGCCGCGCTGCTCAGCCTGCCGGTCGCCGGCTACCTCGGCTGGGCGCTGCTCTCCGACGGTCCGACCTGGCCGGTGCTGCTGCTCGGCCCGCTGTACGGCGCGCTGGTCGCCTTCCTCGGCATCCGGCTGGCCGCCGGCCGTCTGCTGGAGCGGGCCCCGGAGATCCTGGCCAAGGCCGTCGAACGCTGACCGCCGCTCCCTCCGAGCACCCGTGCGAGCGCCCGGTCCCCGTCGTCGGGGCCGGGCGCTCCGGCATCATGGGCGCAGGCCCCCTGACCGCAGGACGGGCACGAGGAGAGCAGGCGACACCGTGGGCAAGCGCAGCCGACAGGGCGGGACCGGGGCGGACGGGAGCGCCGGACCGCTACTGGAGCAGGCGGTGCGGGCGGTGCTGGCGGCGCCGGACGAAGGGCTGGACCTCGCGCTGGACACCGGGGCCTCGCTGCTGGCCGCCTCCCCCGGCCAGTGGCAGGCGGTGAGCCGGGCCGTGCTCGGGTACGCGGACACGGCGGTCGGGCGGTGCTGGTCGGCGGGCTGGCGGCCGGCGGATCTGGCCCGGGTGGTGCGGCGGGAGCTGAAGCCGGTGCACCTGGCGCTCGCGGTGGACCTGATCGCGGCCGAGAACCGCCGCCACCCGGCGGCCACGACGGACCGGCGCTGGCAGGAGCAGCTGCGCGAGCTGGAGACCGAGGTGTGGTGGGAGGGCGACGAGGCGTACCTGGGAGCGTTCGCCCACCGGCACCGGCTGGACCGGTTCGCGCTGGCCACCACCCTCCTGGAGCTGCTGCGCAGCTGGGGCCGGCTGCCCCCGGTCGCCCCGGTCGGCCCGGCTCCCGGGCAGGGCGCGGCGGGCGGGCAGGCGCCGCGGGTGGAGCGCCGGGCGCAGGGCCCGGTGACGGGCGAGCCGCGGATGCTGTCCCGGATCCGGGCGCTGCTGGCGAAGGCCGAGTCCACCGAGTACCCGGAGGAGGCCGAGGCGCTGACCGCCAAGGCCCAGCAGCTGATGGCCCAGCACAGCCTCGACGAGGCGCTGCTGGCGGTCGGCGGCGAGGACCGCAACGCCCCGGCGGCGCTGCGGATCGGCGTGGACAACCCGTACGAGGGCCCGAAGACGATGCTGCTGGACGCGGTGGCGGCGGCGAACCGGTGCCGGGTGGTGTGGGCCAAGGAGTTCGGCTTCTGCACCATCATCGGCTTCGACGCCGACCTGGACGGCGTCGAGCTGCTGTACACCTCGCTGCTGGTGCAGGCGACGCACGCGATGAACAAGGCCGGTTCGCGCCAGCACCTGGACGGCGCCTCGCGCACCAAGGCGTTCCGGCACTCCTTCCTGGTCGCGTACGCGGCGCGGATCCGCGAGCGGCTGACCGCCGCGACCGAGCGGGCCACCAGCGACGCGGCGGCCGGCCGGCACCTGCGCGAGGACGGCACCGCGGAGCAGTTGGTGCCGGACGAGCGACTGCTGCCGGCGCTGGCGGCCCGGACCGAGGCGGTCGACCAGCAGGTCGGGCGGATGTTCCCGAAGCTGGTGTCGCAGCGGGTCCGGGTGAGCGACGGCGAGGGCTGGGTGGCGGGCCGGGCGGCC
Source organism: Kitasatospora sp. NPDC003701 (assembly GCF_053587085.1). Classification (NCBI taxonomy): domain Bacteria; kingdom Bacillati; phylum Actinomycetota; class Actinomycetes; order Kitasatosporales; family Streptomycetaceae; genus Kitasatospora; species Kitasatospora sp. NPDC003701. The sequence goes on along the minus strand of NZ_JBSFNM010000009.1, from coordinate 206,077 downwards.
GCCGACCGGGCCGCCCTGCACGGCCGGGCCGGGGAGATCCGGCGGTAGCGGCCGGCCTGATAGAACGGACTTCGTCAGGGCCGGTCTCGGCCGGCCGGGCCGGTCTCGGCCCGAATCGGCCGGTCCGGCCCCAGGAGCGAGGGGGAGCGACGGTGGCGGTGACGGAGTCGGGGTACGCGGACCGGGTGCGCGGGGCGCTGCTCGGCGGGGGCGTCGGAGACGCCCTGGGCTGGCCGGTGGAGTTCCAGCAGCTGCACCAGATCCGGGAGCAGTACGGCCCCGCCGGGGTGACCGGGCTGCCGAGCGGCGGACGGATCGCCGAGGTCACCGACGACACCCAGATGACGCTGTTCACCGCCGAGGGGCTGATCCGCGGCTTCGTCCGGGGCTGGTCGGGCGGCGGCGGCTCGGTGCCGGAGGCCGTCCACGGCGCCTACCGGCGCTGGCTGCTGACGCAGCAGCAGGGCGCGCCGGACCAGCGGCCGCTCCCCCGCCCCTACGACGGCTGGCTGCTGCGGCAGCCGTTCCTGTACGCGCGGCGGGCGCCGGGCAACGCCTGCCTGAGCGGGGTGTCGTACCACCCGGAGTTCCAGGCGCCGGCGCCGTTGGGGCAGCCGGGGCCGATCAACGCGCACTCCAAGGGCTGCGGCACGGTGATGCGCTCGGCACCGTTCGGGCTGGCCCGGCTGGGCGTCGAGCAGTCCTTCGGGCTGGCCGCGCAGTGCGCGCAGCTCACCCACGGGCACCCGACCGGCTACCTGGCGGCGGGCGCGTTCGCGTCGCTGGTCGAGCGGCTGGTGGACGGGGTCGAGCCGTGGACGGCGGTCGGCCAGGTCGTCGAGCAGACCCGGGACCTGCCGGCCTCCAAGGAGACCGTCCTGGCGCTGCACCGGGCGGTGCGGGTGGCCGAGGAGGCGGAGCCCTCCGCGGAGGCGGTGGAGCGGGTCGGGCTCGGCTGGATCGCCGAGGAGTGCCTGGCGATCGCGGTGTACTGCCTGCTGGCCGCCGCGTCCGGGCCGGACCCGGCCCGGACGGCGCTGCTGCTGTCGGTGAACCACTCCGGGGACAGCGACTCCACCGGCGCGGTCTGCGGCAACCTGGTCGGCGCGGCGTACGGCGCGGCGGCCCTGCCGGCGGACTGGACCGAGGCCGTCGAGGGCGGGGAGACGCTGCTGCGGGTGGCGGACGACCTGCTGGTGCTGTTCGGCAGCCGGGAGCCGACCCACCCGGCGCTCGACGGGCGCTACCCGGCCTGGTGACCGGGCGCGGCACGCGCGCCGCGCCGCCGGGCTCCGGGTCGGTGAGCAGGCCTGCCCGCCGGTCAGCGGGCCTGCGGGTCGGTCAGCGGGCCTGCGGGTCGGTGACCTGGCCGAGGAAGAGCGGCCGGCCGCTGGTGGTGTCCCTGATCAGGAACAGGAACGGCCGGTCGATGTGCAGCTCGACGGCCTTCTGCGGGGCCGCCGCACCCGCCGCCTCGATGCCCACACCGCTGCCCGCGGCGGCCACCGTGCCGTCCTCGTCCACCTGGACGGTGGCCTTCTGCACCACCGTGCCGACCTTCAGCTGCTCGCCGGCCCCCGGTCCGGGGATGCCGCTGAGATCGGCGGCGTCGAAGGCGGCGTTGACGCCGAGCGCGCGCAGGACCGGCGTCAGCTCGTTGGCCGTGTCGAAGTGGAAGCGCGGCAGGGTGAGGTCGACCGGCCGTTCGGCCAGCGAGTCCAGGATCATCGTGAGCTGGGCCTGGTCCAGGCCCTTGCCGAAGGCCTCGAACCCGCCCTGCGCCGGTACCAGCAGGTCCATCGCCGTCCCGCCGTCCGCGTAGCGGAGTTCGACGGCCTGCCAGGGCTGGCCGAGGATGCCGCCGGTGCCCTCGGCGTAGCGGAAGGTGCCGCTCTGGGCCATCGTGGCGACGGCGGGGGTCGAGCCGTCCAGGCGGTGGAACGGCCGGTCGGAGGTCTGCGCGGGCTTGAACGGGGACGCCCACTTCGCCTTCAGGTAGAGCGCGTCGGTGAGCGCCAGCCGGGTGTCCGGGTTGATCGCCTTCTCCCCGAAGAGGTCCTTGATCCGGCCCTCGGTCGCCTTCTCCACCGCCGCGTTGACGGTCTTGCGGGCGCCCTGCGGGTCCTTGCGGAAGTCGGCGGTGTGCACGCCGGTGCCGAAGGCGGCGGCGAGGGTGGCCAGGTAGCCCTGGTCGAGCGGGAAGCCCTGCTGGACCCAGAGGTCGTCCGCCTGGCGCAGGGTCAGGCCGTCGGTGGGCGGCGCGGCGCGGTTGAGCGCGCCGGTGGCGAGGGCGTACTGCTGCGGGGTCAGCCCGGTGTGCAGGGCCCTGGCGAGTTCGTCGGCGGTCGTGCCGCGGGCCCCGGGCAGCACCATGGCGAGCACGGTGGCCAGGCCGGACGGGGAGAGCACGAGGTTGCGACCGGCGCCCTCGGGCGCGGCGGTGAGGGTGTGCAGCAGGTCCAGGCCGAAGGCGCCGGTGGCGGCGGAGGTCGCCGAGACCTGGGCCGGGTCGACGGGTGGGGCGGAGGTGGGCACGGAGGCCCGGACGACGACCGGGTCGGCGTTGCCCGTGCTGCCGCAGCCGGTGAGCAGCGGTGCGGCGAGCGCGGCGGCGAGGACCGGCGCGAGGAGCGGGGCCACCGGACGGCGGCCGGTGCGACTGCGGGTGCTGCGAGTGCGGCTCGTCATGGCGGTTCGACGCGGCCGGCGTCCGGGCGGTTCCCCCACCGCCGCCCGGGCGCCGCCGCCGCGCCGTGCGCTCAGTCCCAGAGGGCGCCGAGCGCGAGCAGCTCGTCCCGGTACTCGATCCGCTCGACCCAGTCCGCCGGCCAGGCCCGCTCGCCCAGGTGCGCGCCGGCGAAGGCGCCGGTCAGGCAGGCGATGGAGTCGGAGTCGCCGGAGGAGTACGCGGCCCGGCGGACGGCGGCGACCGGGTCGTCCGGCAGCAGCAGGAAGCAGAGCAGGCCGGTGGCGAGCGCCTCCTCGGCGATCCAGCCCTCGCCGGTGGCCAGGCACGGGTCGGCCTCGACGTCGGGCGCGGCGAGCGCCGCGTCCAGCCGGTCGAGGACACCGAGGCACTCGTCCCAGCCACGGGCGATGAACTGCTCCGGCGACGGGTCCTGGGCGTGCTGCGCGAGGTCACCGAGCCAGAACTCGTCGTACCGGGTGCGGTTGGCCAGCGCGTACGTCCGCAGTGCGGCGGTCAGGGCGGACGGCGCCAGGCCCTCGGCGAGCCTGCGGACCGCGTACGCGGTGAGGTCGCTGGCCGCGAGCGCGGTCGGGTGCCCGTGGGTGAGGGCGGACTGCAGCTGGGCGGCGCCGGAGAGCTGGCGCTCGGTCAGCTCCTTGACCAAGCCGATCGGGGCGACCCGCATGTTGGCGCCGCAGCCCTTGGAACCGATGTCGCTCGCCTCCTGCCAGCGGCGGCCGTCGCTGAGCCGCCAGCAGGAGCGCAGGCAGGTCATCCCCGGTGCGCGGTTGTTCTCCGGCGACCGCCACCAGTCGACGAACTCCTCGCGCAGCGGCCGCTCCAGCCGCAGCGGGCCGAGCGGCCCGCGCTCCAGGGCGGTGCGCAGGGCGCGGCCCAGGGCGAGCGTCATCTGGGTGTCGTCGGTGACCATCGCCTGCCTGGCCAGCGGCAGTCGACGCCAGTCCGGCCCCTCGTAGGCGGCGATCGTCTCCACCGTGCGGAACTCGGTCAGCCGTCCCAGCGCGTCCCCGATCGCCAGGCCCAGCAGTGACCCCGTCGCCTTGCCCACCGTTCCCCCTAGATCTCGACCAGCAGTTCCTCCAGCCCCGGATCACATAGCCCGGGCGCCACCCGGGCTCGCGGACCGGCCGCAGGCCGGGCGCCCGGCGCAGCAGTGCGCCGTAGGACTCGATGAGCTCCAGTCTGGCGAGCGGAGCGCCGAGACAGAAGTGGATTCCGGCGCCGAAGGTGATGTGCGGGTTGTCGGCGCGGCCGAGGTCGAGCCGGTCGGGGTCGGCGAAGCGGGCCGGGTCCCGGTTGGCGGAGCCGAAGAGCAGCGCGACCTCGGAGCCGCGCGGGACGGTCGTGCCGCGGATCTCGATGTCCTCCAGCACCCAGCGCTCGAACATCTGCAGCGGGGTGTCCCAGCGCATCAGCTCCTCGACGGCGGTGGGGAGCAGTTCGTCCACCGAGCCGCGCAGCCGGGCGAGTTCGCCGGGGTTGCGGAACAGCGCCCACCAGCCGTTGCCGGTGGTGTTGACGGTCGCCTCGTGACCGGCGTTCAGCAGCAGCACGCAGGTGGAGATCATCTCCTGCTCGCTGAGCGCGTCGGCGCCCTCCTGGGCCTGGATCAGCGCGCTGATCAGGTCGCCGCCGGGATCGGCGCGGCGGGCGCGGATCAGGGCGCGCAGGTAGTCCGAGAACTCGGTGCTCGCGGTGACGGCCCGGCGGGCGGCCTCCTCGGTCGGGTTGAGCTCGTACATGCCGGTGATGTCGGCCGACCACGGCCGCAGGAGGTGGCGGTCGCTCTCCGGCACGCCCAGCATCTCGGCGATCACCGCGACCGGCAGCGGCTCGGCGACGGCGGCGATCAGGTCGCCGCCGCCGGCCGCGAGCAGCCCGTCCACGAGGTCCGCGGCGAGCCGCCGGACGGTCGGGCGCAGCCCCTCGACCATGCGCGGGGTGAAGGCCTTGGAGACCAGCCGCCGGATCCGGGTGTGGTCCGGCGCCTCCAGGTCGAGCAGCCCGTGGTCGTTGAGCGTGTGGAACGGCTCGTGCGCCGGGTCGGGCGCGGGCCGGCCGAACTCCTCGTGGGTGAAGCGGTGGGTGTACGTCCGCCCCAGCCGGCGGTCCCGCAGCAGCGCGCTGACGTCCTCGTGGCGCGACACCAGCCACTGGCCGGTCGGCTCGTAGTACGTCACCGGGGCGTGCTCGCGCAGTTCGGTGTACGCGTCGTAGGGGTGGGCCACGAACGCCGCCGACCAGGGGTCGAACTTCGCCGTCGTCGTCATCGATCGATCACTCCTGGCCGTGAGGGGGAGCCGGGGTGATCATCGTACGCACGCGGCCGGTCGGTCGACAGGGGTCAGAACCGCCCGGCCACCAGCCTGCGGACCAGGGCCGGGAGCGCGGTGGAGATCGGCTCGCGGATCACCTCGTCCGCCGCCTCGTCGAACGGCGTGGGCTCGCCGTTGACGACGACCAGCCGGGCGCCGGACTCCAGCGCGATCTGCGGGAGGGCGGCCACCGGGTACACCTGGAGGCTGGTGCCGACCGCGATGAAGAGGTCGCAGGCCTTGGTCACGGCGTCGGCCTGCTGGAGCACCACCGGGTCGAGCGCCTCGCCGAACATCACCGTGCGGGGCTTGAGCACCCCGCCGCAGTCCCGGCAGGCCGGGTCCGGCTCGCCCGCGGCGACGCGCTCCAGCGCCTCGGCCGTCGGCGCGACCACGTGACAGCGCACGCACTCCACCTCCCGCGCGGTGCCGTGCAGTTCGAGCACCTTGCGGGCGGGCATCCCGGCCCGCTGGTGCAGGCCGTCCACGTTCTGGGTGAGCACCCGCACCGGCAGCCCGCTGCGCTCCAGCTCGACCAGCGCGAGGTGTCCGGCGTTCGGCTCGGCGGTCAGCGCGCCCGCGTCCCGGCGCATCAGCCAGGCCCGCCGGCGGACGTCCGGATCGGCCAGGTACGGGCCGATGGTGACGAGCTGTTGGGCCGCCGGGTCGCGCTGCCAGAGGCCGGCCGGGCCACGGTAGTCGGGGATGCCGGAGTCGGTGGAGATACCGGCACCGGTGAGGACGGCGATCAGCGGACGCTTGGCGGTCATGCCCGGGACGCTACGGGCCCGGAGCCGCGGACCGCCACCGAGAATCCGGTGCCCGGGCCGCCGCCCGGGGCCGGCCGACCCACCCGACCGGTCCCCCGGGGTCCCCCGCACGAGGGGGCCGGGGAACGCCGAAGGGCCCGGAGGCTGAATGCCTCCGGGCCCTTCGATTTGTAGCGGGGACAGGATTTGAACCTGCGACCTCTGGGTTATGAGCCCAGCGAGCTACCGAGCTGCTCCACCCCGCGTCGGTAAACACGACTCTACGCGACTTCTGCCGGGGAACCTAATCCGCTGAACTTCCGCCCCTCGGGCCCCCGACGAGCGGCCCCGCGGGGTGCCACGGAGGACGCGCGGACGAGGCCGCCACCCGGTGCCGCGGAAGGCCCCTGCGGGGCCCTGGAGCCCCCGGGAACGCCGCCGGGCGGCCACCCCGTGAGGGGTGACCGCCCGGCGGTTCGGTGACCGTGGACTCAGCCGGTGTACGGGCCGTAGTCGTAGTCGTCCAGCGGAACGGCCTGGCCGGAGCCGGCGCCGAAGGGCGACAGGTCGTAGTCGTCGTAGCCGACGGCCGAGTACATCGCGGCCTTGGCCTCCTCGGTCGGCTCGACCCGGATGTTGCGGTAGCGGGGCAGACCCGTACCGGCCGGGATGAGCTTACCGAGGATGACGTTCTCCTTGAGGCCCAGCAGCGGGTCCGACTTGGCGTGGATCGCCGCGTCGGTGAGGACCCGGGTCGTCTCCTGGAAGGAGGCGGCCGACAGCCAGGACTCGGTGGCCAGCGAGGCCTTGGTGATACCCATCAGCTGCGGACGGCCGGAGGCGGGGTGACCGCCCTCGGAGACCACACGACGGTTCTCGGTCTCGAAGCGGCCGCGCTCGACGAGCTCGCCCGGGAGCAGCTCGGCGTCGCCCGACTCGATGATCGTCACGCGGCGCAGCATCTGCCGGATGATGATCTCGATGTGCTTGTCGTGGATCGACACACCCTGCGAGTTGTAGACCTTCTGGACCTCGGCGACCAGGTGGATCTGGACGGCACGCTGGCCCATGATCCGCAGCACGTCGTGCGGGTTGGTGGCACCCATGGTCAGCTTCTGGCCGACCTCGACCGCCTCGCCCTCGCTGACGAGCAGCTTCACACGCTTCGAGACCGGGTAGGCGATCTCGTCGGTGCCGTCGTCCGGCGTGACGACCAGCTTGCGGGTCTTCTCGGTGTCCTCGATGCGGACCCGGCCCTGCGCCTCCGAGATCGGGGCCACACCCTTGGGGGTACGGGCCTCGAAGAGCTCGACGACACGGGGCAGACCCTGCGTGATGTCGTCACCGGCCACACCACCGGTGTGGAAGGTACGCATGGTCAGCTGGGTACCGGGCTCACCGATGGACTGGGCGGCGATGATGCCGACCGCCTCACCGATGTCGACCAGCTTGCCGGTGGCCAGCGAGCGGCCGTAGCAGAAGGCACAGGTGCCGACGGCCGACTCACAGGTCAGGATCGAGCGGGTCTTGACCTCGCTGATGCCGTGGCGGATCAGCTCGTCGATCAGCACGTCACCGAGGTCGGTGTTGGCGGTGGCGAGGAGCTTGCCGTCCACCGTGATGTCCTCGGCGAGCATGCGGGCGTAGACGCTGGTCTCGACGTCGTCCGTCTTGCGCAGGACGCCGTCGGCACCGACGGTGCCGATCGCAAGCTTCAGGCCGCGCTCGGTGCCGCAGTCCTCCTCGCGAATGATGACGTCCTGGGAGACGTCGACCAGACGACGGGTGAGGTAACCGGAGTCGGCGGTACGCAGAGCGGTGTCGGCCAGACCCTTACGGGCACCGTGGGTCGAGATGAAGTACTCGAGAACGGTGAGGCCCTCACGGAACGACGCCTTGATGGGACGGGCGATCGTCTCGTTCTTCGCGTTCGACACCAGACCACGCATACCGGCGATCTGACGCATCTGCATCATGTTTCCTCGAGCGCCCGAGTCCACCATCATGAAGATGGGGTTGGTCTTCTCGAAGTTGGCGTTCATCGCCTCGGCGACCTCGTTGGTCGCCCGGGTCCAGATGCCGATGAGCTCCTGCTTGCGCTCGTCGTTGGTGATCAGACCGCGCTCGTACTGCTTCTGGATCTTCTCGGCCTGCGCTTCGAAGCCCTCGAGGATCTGGGCCTTCTGCGGCGGGACGACGACGTCCGAGATCGAGACGGTGACACCCGAGCGGGTGGCCCAGTGGAAGCCGGCCGCCTTCAGGTTGTCCAGGGTCGCCGCGACGACGACCTTGGGGTAGCGCTCCGCCAGGTCGTTGACGATCGCGGAGAGCTGCTTCTTGCCCACCTCGTAGTCGACGAACGGGTAGTCCTCGGGCAGCAGCTCGTTGAAGAGCGCGCGGCCCAGGGTGGTGCGCAGGCGGAAGGACTCGCCCTCGAACCAGGCCGGCTGACCGTCCTCGTCGACCGGCGGGGTCCAGCCGCGGGGCGGGACGGTGCCGATCGGCAGGCGGACGTCGATGACGGCCTGGACGTCCAGCTCCTTGGCGTCGAACGCCATGACCGCCTCGGCGGTCGAGGAGAAGGAGCGGCCGTCGCCCTTCACCTTCTCCCGGTCCGAGGTGAGGAAGAACAGACCGAGCACCATGTCCTGGGTCGGCATGGTGACGGGGCGACCGTCGGCCGGCTTCAGGATGTTGTTCGAGGACAGCATCAGGATGCGGGCCTCGGCCTGCGCCTCCGCGGAGAGCGGCAGGTGGACGGCCATCTGGTCACCGTCGAAGTCCGCGTTGAACGCGGTGCAGACGAGCGGGTGGATCTGGATGGCCTTGCCCTCGACCAGCTGGGGCTCGAAGGCCTGGATGCCGAGGCGGTGCAGGGTGGGTGCACGGTTCAGCAGCACCGGGTGCTCGGCGATGACCTCTTCGAGCACGTCCCACACGACCGGGCGGGCACGCTCGACCATGCGCTTGGCCGACTTGATGTTCTGCGCGTGGTTGAGGTCGACCAGGCGCTTCATCACGAACGGCTTGAAGAGCTCCAGCGCCATGGCCTTCGGCAGACCGCACTGGTGCAGCTTGAGCTGCGGGCCGACGACGATGACCGAACGGGCCGAGTAGTCGACTCGCTTGCCGAGCAGGTTCTGACGGAAACGACCCTGCTTGCCCTTCAGCATGTCGCTGAGGGACTTCAGCGGGCGGTTGCCGGGGCCCGTGACCGGGCGACCACGACGGCCGTTGTCGAACAGCGCGTCGACGGCCTCCTGGAGCATGCGCTTCTCGTTGTTCACGATGATCTCGGGGGCACCGAGGTCGAGGAGGCGCTTCAGGCGGTTGTTGCGGTTGATCACGCGGCGGTACAGGTCGTTCAGGTCGGAGGTCGCGAAGCGGCCACCGTCCAGCTGCACCATCGGACGCAGGTCCGGCGGGATGACCGGGACGCAGTCCAGCACCATGCCGTTGGGCTTGTTGGTGGTCTGCAGGAACGCCGAGACGACCTTGAGGCGCTTGAGCGCACGGGTCTTCTTCTGGCCCTTGCCGGTGCGGATGATCTCGCGCAGGCGCTCGGACTCCTCCGCCAGGTCGAAGGTCTCGAGGCGGTCCTTGAGGGCCGCCGCGCCCATCGAGCCGGAGAAGTAGGTGCCGAAGCGGTCGCGCAGCTCGCGGTAGAGCAGCTCGTCGCCCTCGAGGTCCTGGACCTTGAGGTTCTTGAAGCGGGCCCACACCTCGTCGAGGCGGTCGAGCTCGCGCTGCGCACGGTCGCGCAGCTGCTTCATCTCGCGCTCGGCACCCTCGCGCACCTTGCGGCGCACGTCGGCCTTGGCGCCCTCGGCCTCCAGCTCGGCCAGGTCGGTCTCGGCCTTCTTGGCACGGGCCTCGAGGTCGGAGTCGCGGCGGTTCTCGATCTGCTGGCGCTCGACCGAGACGTGCGCCTCCAGGGACGGGAGGTCGCGCTGGCGGCGCTCGTCGTCGACCCAGGTGATCATGTAGGCGGCGAAGTAGATGACCTTCTCGAGGTCCTTCGGCGCCAGGTCGAGCAGGTAGCCCAGGCGGGACGGGACACCCTTGAAGTACCAGATGTGGGTGACCGGAGCGGCCAGCTCGATGTGGCCCATCCGCTCACGGCGCACCTTGGCGCGGGTCACCTCGACGCCGCAGCGCTCACAGATGATGCCCTTGAAGCGGACGCGCTTGTACTTGCCGCAGTAGCACTCCCAGTCACGGGTGGGGCCGAAGATCTTCTCGCAGAAGAGCCCGTCCTTTTCCGGCTTCAGGGTGCGGTAGTTGATGGTCTCCGGCTTCTTGACCTCGCCGTGCGACCACTGGCGGATGTCGTCGGCGGTGGCCAGGCCGATGCGGAGCTCGTCGAAGAAGTTGACGTCAAGCACTGGTCGTCAAGCCCTCTTTCGTAAGTCGAGAGTCGTTCATGTGGTCTGAGGGGGGCCTGGGGGCGGGCCGGCTCCCGGGTTGCGGGGAGCCGGCCCGGCCTCCGTCAGACCTCTTCGACGCTGCTCGGCTCGCGCCGGGACAGGTCGATGCCGAGCTCCTCGGCGGCGCGGAACACGTCCTCGTCGGAGTCCCGCATCTCGATGGACTGGCCGTCCGAGGACAGCACCTCCACGTTGAGGCAGAGCGACTGCATTTCCTTGATGAGGACCTTGAAGGACTCGGGAATGCCGGGCTCGGGGATGTTCTCGCCCTTGACGATGGCCTCGTAGACCTTCACGCGGCCGAGAACGTCGTCGGACTTGATGGTGAGGAGCTCCTGCAGCGCGTAGGCCGCGCCGTACGCCTCGAGGGCCCACACCTCCATCTCACCGAAGCGCTGACCACCGAACTGCGCCTTACCACCGAGCGGCTGCTGGGTGATCATCGAGTACGGACCGGTCGAGCGGGCGTGCAGCTTGTCGTCGACCAGGTGGTGCAGCTTGAGGATGTACATGTAGCCGACCGAGACCGGCATCGGGAACGGCTCGCCGGAGCGGCCGTCGAACAGCCGGGCCTTGCCCGTGGAGTTCACCAGGCGCTCACCGTCACGGGTGAGGGTGGTGTTGTCCAGCAGACCGGTGATCTCGTCCTCGCGGGCGCCGTCGAAGACCGGGGTGGCGAGGTTGGTGCCGCCCTGGACGGTGTCGGCGCCGATCGCCTGCAGGCGCTGGGCCCACTCGTCGGCCAGCCCGGAGACGTCCCAGCCCTGCTTGGCGAGCCACCCGAGGTGGATCTCCAGGACCTGTCCCGGGTTCATTCGGGACGGGACACCCAGCGGGTTGAGGATGATGTCGACCGGGGTGCCGTCCTCCAGGAACGGCATGTCCTCGACCGGCAGGATCTTCGAGATGACGCCCTTGTTGCCGTGACGGCCGGCGAGCTTGTCACCGTTGGTGATCTTGCGCTTCTGGGCCACGTAGACGCGGACCAGCTGGTTGACGCCCGGGGGCAGCTCGTCGCCCTCTTCGCGGTCGAAGACGCGGACGCCGATGACCTTGCCGGACTCACCGTGCGGCACCTTCAGCGAGGTGTCGCGGACCTCACGGGCCTTCTCGCCGAAGATCGCGCGGAGCAGGCGCTCCTCCGGGGTCAGCTCGGTCTCGCCCTTGGGCGTGACCTTGCCGACCAGGATGTCGCCGGTGACGACGTCGGCGCCGATGCGGATGATGCCGCGCTCGTCGAGGTCGGCGAGGACCTCCTCGGAGACGTTCGGGATGTCCCGGGTGATCTCCTCGGGGCCGAGCTTGGTGTCACGGGCGTCGACCTCGTGCTCCTCGATGTGGATCGAGGAGAGGACGTCGTCCTGCACGAGGCGCTGCGACAGGATGATCGCGTCCTCGTAGTTGTGACCCTCCCACGACATGAACGCCACGAGCAGGTTCTTGCCGAGGGCCATCTCGCCCTCGTCGGTGCACGGGCCGTCGGCCAGCACCTGGCCGGACTCGACCCGGGCGCCCTCGTCCACGAGCACCTTCTGGTTGAAGGCGGTGCCCTGGTTCGAGCGGGTGAACTTGGCGGCGCGGTACGTGGTGTACGTGCCGTCGTCGTTGGCCACGGTGACGTAGTCGGCCGAGACCTCCTGGACGACACCGGCCTTCTCGGCGGTGATGACGTCCGCGGCGTCGACGGCGCAGCGGTACTCCATGCCGGTACCGACCAGCGGAGCCTCGCTCTTCAGCAGCGGCACCGCCTGGCGCATCATGTTCGAGCCCATGAGCGCGCGGTTGGCGTCGTCGTGCTCGAGGAACGGGATCATGGCGGTCGCGACCGACACCATCTGGCGCGGCGAGACGTCCATGTAGTCGATCTCGGTGCCCGGGATGTAGTCGATCTCGCCGCCACGGCGGCGGACCAGGACACGCGGCTCGGCGAAGGTCAGCTCCGCCGTCAGCGGGGCGTTGGCCTGCGCGATGACGTAGCGGTCCTCCTCGTCGGCCGTGAGGTAGTCGACCTGCTCGGTGACGACACCCTCGATGACCTTGCGGTACGGGGTCTCGATGAAGCCGAACGCGTTGACCCGGCCGTACGAGGCCAGCGACCCGATCAGACCGATGTTCGGGCCTTCGGGGGTCTCGATCGGACACATGCGCCCGTAGTGCGAGGGGTGCACGTCTCGGACCTCGAAGCCGGCGCGCTCACGGGAGAGACCACCGGGGCCGAGGGCGGACAGACGGCGCTTGTGGGTCAGGCCCGACAGCGGGTTCGTCTGGTCCATGAACTGCGACAGCTGGCTGGTGCCGAAGAACTCCTTGATGGAGGCGACGACCGGCCGGATGTTGATCAGGGTCTGCGGCGTGATCGCCTCGACGTCCTGGGTGGTCATGCGCTCGCGCACGACGCGCTCCATACGGGCGAGACCCGTACGGACCTGGTTCTGGATGAGCTCGCCGACGTTGCGCAGACGACGGTTGCCGAAGTGGTCGATGTCGTCGACCTCGACCACGATGTCGCGGCCTTCGGTGTCACGCCACTCGGTCTCGCCCGCGTGCAGCTTCACCAGGTACTTGATCGCACCGATGATGTCGGGCTCGGTGAGCACGCCGGAGTCGAGCGACTCGGCGTTGCCCAGCTTGCGGTTGACCTTGTAACGGCCGACCTTGGCGAGGTCGTAGCGCTTCGGGTTGAAGTAGAGGTTCTCCAGAAGCGTCTGCGCGGCCTCGCGCGTGGGCGGCTCGCCCGGGCGCAGCTTGCGGTAGATGTCGAGGAGCGCGTCGTCCTGGCCCTGGGTGTGGTCCTTCTCCAGGGTGGCGCGCATCGACTCGTACTCGCCGAACTCCTCGAGAATCATCTCGTTGGTCCAGCCGAGCGCCTTGAGCAGCACGGTGACGGACTGCTTGCGCTTGCGGTCGATGCGGACGCCGACCATGTCGCGCTTGTCGATCTCCATCTCCAGCCAGGCACCACGCGAGGGGATGACCTTGCAGGAGTAGATGTCCTTGTCGGACACCTTGTCCAGGGTGGAGTCGAAGTACACACCCGGGGAGCGGACGAGCTGCGAGACGACGACACGCTCGGTGCCGTTGATCACGAACGTGCCCTTGTGGGTCATGAGCGGGAAGTCGCCCATGAAGACCGTCTGAGACTTGATCTCACCGGTCTCGTTGTTGGTGAACTCGGCCGTGACGAAGAGCGGGGCCGCGAACGTGAAGTCGCGGTCCTTGCACTCGTCAATGGAGTTCTTCGGCGGCTCGAAACGGTGGTCGCGGAAGGTCAGCGACATCGACCCACTGAAGTCCTCGATCGGGGAGATCTCTTCGAAGATCTCCTCCAGACCGGACTTGGTGGGGACGTCCTGACCACTCTCCAGGGCCGCCTCGACCCGGGACTTCCAGGCCGCGTTGCCGAGCAGCCAGTCAAAGCTCTCGGTCTGCAGGGCCAGGAGGTTCGGGACCTCGAGGGGCTCCTTGATCTTCGCGAACGAGACGCGGAGCGGGGCGGTGGATGCGGCGGAATTGTTCGAGGCGTTGCGCGGCGCGGCCAAGAGGGGGGTCCTTCCGAGGGCTCGGAGCTCACTGCGCGCGTACCGGCCGGGCCTGGAAAGGCTTGGTCCCACCTCCCTCGCCACTGGCCTCCGCCTGGGGTGAAACCCGAGGTCAGAGCCGTTTTGCGGAGGCGGTGCCAGACCCCTTCAGGGCAACGCAAACTCCGGGCGACGAGTCACGGAGCAGCTAACAGGCAGCGCAAAGGGACAGTGTAGCCAAACGGCACACTGCTGTCCAGCTCTGATTCGGAAACCGAATCGGAGACTCCTCCCGGTAGCCGGCGGACGCGAACGCCCACCGGGTACTGCACGGGCCCGGACGCTGCCGGGCCGCTTCGACTCACGTGGAGTCACTTCCCTCCGGAGCCGCTGGTTATGCATCCACCAGCGAACCAACCGGGGCGGACTCGCGCCACGAGAATCGCGCGCCGCGCCTGGTTCGTCAAGGGCCTGCCTCCGGCACGGACCTCGACCCGTTCATCGCCCGGAACCCTCCCGGCGTTACAGAAGCCGTGGTGAGGGCCACTCTCGATGACAGCGATCACCATACCCGCCCGGACCGACAGTGCCGAGTGCGCTCTCGGCCACACCCGCGCACCCGGGCCGCCGGGCCCGCCGCGGGGCCTTCCCGGGCCGCCGCCGACCCGCCTGCGGCCTGCCTCCGGGCCGCCCCGGCCCGCCCGCGGCCGGGAACGCGAAAAGGCCGGGCCGACCACCCGCAAGGGTGATCGGCCCGGCCTCCGGCAGCCTCCGCCCTCAATGAGGGCGTGCGGCTGCCTCCCGGCCCTCAGGGCCGGAGAGGAGTCACTTGACGGTGACCTTGGCGCCAGCGGCCTCGAGGGCAGCCTTGGCCTTCTCGGCAACGTCCTTGGCAACCTTCTCCAGGACCTTGGCACCAGCGGTGTCAACGAGGTCCTTGGCCTCCTTCAGGCCGAGGGAGGTCAGGGTGCGCACCTCCTTGATGACCTGGATCTTCTTGTCGCCGGCACCGTCGAGGATGACGTCGAACTCGTCCTGCTCCTCAACAGCCTCGACCGGGGCAGCGCCACCGGCGGCGGCAACGGCGACCGGAGCGGCAGCGGTGACGTCGAACTTCTCCTCGAACGCCTTCACGAAGGCGGCGAGCTCGATGAGGGTGAGCTCCTCGAACTGCGCGAGCAGCTCGTCCTGGGTCAGCTTCGCCATGATTGGCGTCCTTCCACTAATTCGGCAGGTGGTGCCGTATGTACGGGTTGGCGGGCGTACGGGCCCGCAGCGAGGCGTGAGCCTGCGGAATTACTCCGCGGCCTCGTCCTCGGCGGCGGGAGCCGGCGTACCGGCACCGCCCTGCTCGACCTTGTCGCGCAGCGCGTCCACAGTGCGGACGAGCTTCGACGGCAGGGCCTGGAAGAGCGCGGCAGCCTGGGACTGCTTGCCCTTCAGAGCGCCGGCCAGCTTGGCGAGCAGCACCTCGCGGGACTCGAGGTCCGCGAGCTTCTTGATCTCATCGGCGGTCAGCGCCTTACCGTCAAGGACACCGCCCTTGATGATGAGAGCGGGGTTCTCCTTGGCGAAGTCACGCAGAGCCTTCGCCGACTCCACCGGGTCACCGGTGACGAAGGCGACAGCCGTCGGACCGGCGAACAGGTCGTCGAGCTCCGTGATCCCGGCCTCATTGGCCGCAATCTTGGTCAGCGTGTTCTTCACCACGGCGTACTGGGCGTTGTCACCCAGCGAGCGACGCAGGGTCTTAACCTGCTTCACCGTCAGACCGCGGTACTCGGTCAGCACGGCCGCGCTCGAGGCACGGAACTGCTCCGTGATCTCGGCGACGGCGGCAGCCTTGTCGGGCCTAGCCATAGGCTTACGCCTCCTTCCGTGATGTCGAAGTCGGGCCGACCGCGAAAGTCGACCATTCGAGCCTCGGACCACCGGACGGAAGGAAAGCTCCTGCGGAAAGCAGATGAGCCCCGGTGCGCAGGCGCACGGGGCTCAGTTCGACCTCTACAGATCCACGTGCGAACACGCGGGACCCGGAAGTCCAAGCTCCAAACAATCCTGCGCGGGCTGCCTGCGACGAATCGCAGATCCTTCGGCCCCCGTGTCTCTCGCGAGCGCACGGCGACAACCAGCGGTCTTTGGCTTCGGTAACACTAGCCGGACTCCGCCGTCCGGGGCAAATCGCCCACCTCCGGCCCTCAGCGGGCCAGCGGGGAGACGCTGCGGGTGCCCGCGTCCACGGTGTCCGCCTCGGCCGGGGCCTGCACCGAGAGGGTGCCGGCGAAGTCGCTGTAGAGCACCGCGTCGTCCGCCCGGCCGCTCTCCCCGGTGCCGGTCCGCTGCATCCTGACCAGCTGGTCCTTGTCGTTCAGCCACAGGTCGAGGGTCAGCGAGACGGACCCGCCGGGGGCCAGCGCGGTCCGCAGGCCGTCCCGGCGGGCCTGGCTCAGCTGGACCTGGGCGGCCGCGTACCGCTCGGCGTCGGTGGTGACCCGGTAGTGCTCGACCGTCGAGTCCTCGAACTTCTCCTCGCCGACGAACTGCGCCTCGACGCCGTCGGCGGTCGCGGCGGCCAGCGCCTCGACCGGGTTGAGCAGGTCGATCAGCCCGGCGTACGGGATCTCCCGGTGGCCGTCCGCACTCGGCGCCCCGGAGAAGCGCTCCCAGTGCTTGCCGCCCAGTCGGGCCGCGGTGGCCGCGTCACCGCCCTGGTAGGCCACGGTGTCCACGACGATCAGCTGCTCGGCCTCGGCCGGGGTGGAACGTTTGACCTGGAGCGCGGTCTTCGGCTGCCAGAACAGCGGGCCGGTGCCGGCGTCCGCCCCCAGCCGGTAGCCGACCTTGGCCCGGCGGGCGGTCTGCATGGCGAGCTGGGCCGAGAGCAGGACGCCGTGCGGCGACCGGTCGGTGGGCTTGGCCGGCCCGGTCGGGGAGGCGCTGCTCGTCGTCGGGGTGCCGGTGGAGGGCGTCGCCGTCGCGGCACCGCCCCCGCCGCCGCCGCACGCGGTGAGGCCGCTCGCCAGGAGCACCGCGGCCGTCATGGCCGCCAGTCGCTGCCGCACCGCCATGCCCCCTCCCCTTCCGTCCGGTCGCCGCGGCGGTCCCGCCGCGGGACGCCCCGTCCTCGGCCGCCTGTCCCGGCTGCCCTGTTCCCGGCCGCTGTGCTCGGCCGCTGTCCCAGCCACCATGCCACCAGGGGGCCGGTCGGCCGGCGGCGCCCCCCTCGGCCTCCCGGGCGGTGTCGGCGAAGTCCGGCACCCCGGCCGGGCCGGGCGAGGCGCCGGAAACCGTGGCCCCGCCGCCCGGTCGGGTGACGGTGACGTCGAACGGCCCGCCCCCGCCCGGCCCGTCCGCCCGGCTCCTCCGGTCGGCCGGCCCCGCCGCCCGGCCGCCCTGGAACGGCCGACCGGGTCACCCGGTCCGGGTCAGAACTTGAAGCCCTTGGCGAGGTCGGCGCCCGAGCCGACGTCGCTCGCGGCCGGCGCCTCGATCTTGGGCGCGGCACCGAGGCCCGTGTAGCCGACGGTGACGGCCGAGGCCTCGCCGCCCTTGTCGCCGTACTCCTTGAGCTGGACGAGCTGCTGCCCCGCGTTGATCCAGAAGTCCACGGTCAGCGTGCTGCCGCCGGTGTCGAGCGTCTGCTTGACGGCCGCGCGCTGGTCGGCGGAGAGCATGGTCAGGCTCTCGATCAGCTTGGCGGCGTCCTCGACGGCGCGGTAGTGGGTGGCCTGGCCCCCGGCCACCGTCTCCGTACCGATCTTGGTGAGCTTGCCGCTCTGGGCCGCCGCCGACAGCTGGAGGACCGGGTTGGTCAGCTGCGCCATGGTCAGGAACACCAGCGACATCGAGCCGACGACCGGGTCCTTCGGGCCGACCTTGGCCCAGTGCCGCCCGCCCAGCACGACCGTCGTCTCGGGGCCGCCGCCGAGGTAGACGTCGTCGCCCAGCACGCGTGCCCTGGTGCCCCCCTTGGACTTGCCGGCCAGGTCGACGAGGGTCTGCTGCCGCCAGTCGCCGCTGCCGGTCAGGGTGTCGCCGTCGGTGGCCAGCGTGAGGGAGCCGTTGCCGGCCCGCTGCATCACCACGGCCGACGCGGCCAGCGCCGCCCGGGGGTCGAGGTCCGCCACCTTGCCGGCGATCGCGTCCCCGGCGGCCTTGGTGTCCGCCGTACCACCGGTACCGCTGCTGCTGCAGGCCGACAACCCGGCGGCCAGGACGGTCGCCGCGACAGCGACGGATGCAAGGCGCACGATGCGCATGAAGAGCCCCCCATTGACCGATCATCAGAAATACCCAGCGGACTCTAATGGATCGCCGGGCCCCTCCCCCACCGCACGCGGCGGCCCCGCCTACCCGGCCGGGGCCGGGCTCTCGGTGCTCGCCACGGGGTCGGAGACGTCCGTCGTGGTGACCACGGTTCCGGCGCTGCCCGCCGCGGTGGCACGCAGCCGGAGCAGGCGGTCCCCGGGCGCGACCCAGAAGTCGTAGCCGATGGCGGTGACCCCGCGCTCGCGGTAGTACCCGAGCACCACCGCCAGCCGCTCGGGCGTGAGGCCCTGGTCGACGGCGAAGAACTCGGCCACCGGCGCGCTGCCCCGGTAGTGCGCCACGATGCCGCCGGCCAGCTGCTCCCCGCCGAGCGAGGTGAGCCGGCCGGCCAGCGCCATGCCGTACACCGAGTCGCCCGGATTGGAGACCAGGCCGGACATCCAGCCGCCCGCGTAGCCGCCCGTCCCCCGGACCGCGCGCGGGTCGAGCGACTCGGCCTCGGCCCGCTCGGCCCGCATCGGCGGCGCCCCCTCGTACCCGAGGTCGATCGTGCCGTCCTGGCTGTGCAGCCGGCCGGTGCCCCGCTCGTCGGTGACGGTCAGCTCGGCCGCCTCCCGGGCCCCCCAGAACACCGTGCCGGTGGCGGTGCGCCGGCCGGCCGGCCCCTCCTCGACCACCTCGACGTGCGCGCCGCCGGTGTCGTCCAGCGTCTGCGCGGCCGCGAGCAGCACCTGCTTGGGCGGCCGGACGGTCGCGGGCGTGCCCTGCGGGGTGCGGTCCCCCGAGACGGCCAGCAGGCTGCACGCGGTCAGGCCGCTGGCGAGCACCAGCAGGGCCGCCCCCCAGGCGGCGGGGCGAAGGGCGGGCGGCACGGCACACTCCGGCGGTCGGCTGCGATCACGCGTCGATCGGATGATCGGACCGGCCGAGCGTACGACGACCCGCCCGGGAGTTCCCCACCGCCCGGATCTCGATCCGGACACGACGACGGGCCCGCACCCCCGGTGAGGGGGTACGGGCCCGTCGTACGGACTACTGCTGCGCCCAGGACGCGGCTACCGGTCGGAGCTCAGGGCTCAGACGGCGGCCGGGTCCTCCTCGACCAGGAGGTTGCGGGTGCGGTTCGGGTCCACCAGGATGCCGGGGCCGATCGTGGTGCTGATCGCGGTCTTCTTGATGTAGCGACCCTTGGCGGCGGACGGCTTGGCGCGGAGCACCTCGTCCAGCGCGGCGGCGTAGTTCTCGACCAGCTGCACGTCGGTGAAGGAGGCCTTACCGATGATGAAGTGCAGGTTCGAGTGCTTGTCGACGCGGAACTCGATCTTGCCGCCCTTGATCTCGTTCACGGCCTTGGCCACGTCCGGGGTCACGGTGCCGGTCTTCGGGTTCGGCATCAGGCCACGGGGACCGAGCACGCGGCCCAGGCGGCCGACCTTGCCCATGAGGTCCGGGGTGGCGACGACGGCGTCGAAGTCGAGGCGGCCCTTGGCGACCTCGTCGATGAGCTCGTCGGAGCCGACGATGTCGGCGCCCGCAGCACGCGCGGCCTCGGCACGCTCGCCGGTCGCGAAGACCAGGACCCGAGCGGTCTTACCGGTGCCGTGCGGGAGGATCACGGTGCTGCGGACCATCTGGTCGGCCTTGCGCGGGTCGACGCCCAGACGCATGGCGACCTCGACGGTGCCGTCGAACTTGGTGGTGCTGGTCGCCTTGGCGAGGCGGATGGCCTCGAGGGGGGCGTAAAGGCGCTCGCGGTCGACCTGTGCGTCCGCGGCCTTCAGAGCCTTGCTGCGCTTCACTGCTGCTCCTGAATGGGGAATGGAGTCGTGGTATGGACGGGCCGCGCAGGCCCTACCACATGGACGAGAAGGGTGATCAGCCCTCGACCGTGATGCCCATCGACCGGGCGGTGCCGGCGATGATCTTCGACGCGGCGTCCAGGTCGTTGGCGTTCAGGTCGGGGAGCTTGACCGTGGCGATCTCGCGGACCTGGGCGGCCGTGAGCTTGGCAACCTTGGTCTTGTGCGGCTCGGCCGAGCCCTTGTCCACGCCCGCGGCCTTCAGGATGAGGCGCGCGGCCGGCGGCGTCTTCGTGATGAAGGTGAAGGAGCGGTCGTCGTAGACCGTGATCTCCACCGGCACGATCATGCCGCGCTGCGACTCGGTCGCGGCGTTGTAGGCCTTGCAGAACTCCATGATGTTGACGCCGTGCTGGCCCAGCGCGGGGCCGACCGGCGGCGCCGGGTTGGCCGCACCGGCGTTGATCTGGAGCTTGATAAGCCCCGTGACCTTCTTCTTCTTGGGAGGCATTTCTCTCCGGGTCCTTCCGAGAGGTGATTGCTGGTGTGTGCCGAGCCGGGGCGACACCCGACCGCCAGCACACACATCGGACCAGGCTAACGCGGATGCGCCGCTGGACCAAAACGGTTTCGGGGCGGAGCCGAAGCCCCGCCCCGAAGCCGAAGACTCGTACGAGTTCTTCCGGCCGTGCTAGTTCTTCTGGATCTGGTCGAAGGAGAGCTCGACCGGGGTCTCGCGGCCGAAGATCTCGACCAGGCCCTTGACCTTCTTCGAGTCCGGGTTGATCTCGTTGATGGTCGCCTGCAGGGTGGCGAAGGGGCCGTCGGTGACGGTGACCGAGTCGCCGACCTCGAAGTCCAGGACCTGGATCTCGCTCGGCTTGACCGGCGAGGGCTTGCCGGCCTCCTTGGCCGCCTGGCGCTCGACGTCGGGGGCGAGCATCTTGACGACCTCGTCCAGGGTCAGCGGGTACGGGTCGTAGGCGTTGCCGACGAAGCCGGTGACACCGGGGGTGTTGCGCACGACGCCCCAGGACTCCGGGGTGAGGTCCATGCGCACCAGGACGTAGCCGGGGAGCTTGTTCTGGCGGATGGTCTTGCGGTCGCCGTTCTTGATCTGGACGACCTCCTCCTGCGGCACCTCGGCCTGGAAGATGTACTCCTCGACGTTGAGGGAGACCGCGCGCTGCTCCAGGTTCTGCTTCACCCGGTTCTCGTAGCCCGCGTAGGTGTGGATCACGTACCACTCGCCGGGCATGAAGCGCAGGTCCTCGCGGAACTTGGCGACCGGGTCGACCTCGACGGCCTCCTCGGCGGCCTCGTCCTCGGCCTCGACCTCGTCCGCAGCCTCGTCCTCGTCCTCGGCGGCCTCGGCGTCGAGCTCCTCGGCGGCGGGCTCCTCGTCGGACTCCACGTGCAGCGCGGCCTCCTCGGCGGGCTCGCCGGCCTCGGCCTCGTCGTCCGCCGCGACCTCGTCCTCGTCGCTGTCCGCGGCGTCCACGATCTGCTCGGCGGCCTCGGCTTCGTCAGCCAGCTCGGCCGCGTCCAGCTCGGCGGCGACATCCGCCTCGCGGACGGTCTCGTCGGCGTCGTACAGGGGGGACTCAGACACGGTGGCTGCTTCTTTCCTGGAGATGGTGAAGGTGGCGCGCTCCGGGACCGCTCCGGCGCCGCTCCGCTTCACGCGGGCGCCAGGAGATGACTCGGAGACTTCAACAGTACCGAGTCAACGGTAGCGGCCTCGTACGTCCGGCGCCGACAGCTCGACCCGGACCGAAGAATCGGCCCGGGTCGGGAAGCTGTTTCGAAGGTGGGACCGGTCGGTCAGCCGAAGACCCAGAGACTGAGCTTCGAGAAGCCGTAGTCGAGGCCGGCGACAAACGCCATCACGACCACGACGAACACGACCACCACTGTGGTGTAGTTGACCAGCTCGTTGCGGGAGGGCCAGACGACCTTGCGCAGCTCCGCGATGATCTGGCGGTAGAACAGCGCGAGCCGGGCGAAGACGCCCTTCTTGGCGCGCTTGCCGGACTTCTTGTCCGCGCGGCCCGCCCGCTTGCGGTCGCGGCGCGATCCCTTGCCATCGCCCTCGGCAGGCGTGGTCTCGTCAGCGCCGTCGGCACCCTCGGGGTTGCCGCTCTCAGGCGTTGCGGTGGAGCCCGTGGTCTCCGTCACTCGTCCTCACCTGAATCCGGGTCCTGCCGAGCATCACCTGCGTACCCGACGGGGCACGAGCGGCCGGCTAAAGCGGTGCTGTTCGGTGCCCTCTCCGCATCAAGCCCGCTCGCTCTGTGGAGCGAACGGGCTGAATACGGATCAAGCAGCAGGGCAAGAGGGACTTGAACCCCCAACCGCCGGTTTTGGAGACCGGTGCTCTACCAATTGAGCTATTGCCCTACGGTGCCTTGCGGCTCCTGTAGCGACCACCAACCTACCGCATCTCCCGCTGCTGCATGCACAGGCAGTGGAAGTCGTGGCTTCTCGGTGGCCGTCGAGGAGTGAGCATACGTGGTCGAGGGGCGTTTGGTCGAACCTCTTCTTTCACGACCGACCACCGACCGGACCACGTTCGGGCCGCCATGTGGACGAGCCCGTACATATGGTGAAACCCCCATGCCCGGTCCGTCCCGGTTCTGCGACCATGCAGGCATGAGCGCTTCCACCCCGCAGCCCGACAGTTCCGTCCGCCCCGCCGACCGCCGGGTCTCCGCCCGGATCGGCGCGATCGCCGAGTCCGCGACCCTCGCCGTGGACGCCAAGGCCAAGGCCCTCAAGGCGGCCGGCCGGCCGGTCATCGGCTTCGGCGCCGGCGAGCCGGACTTCCCCACCCCGGACTACATCGTCGAGGCGGCCGTCGAGGCCTGCCGTGACCCGAAGAACCACCGCTACACCCCGGCCGGCGGTCTGCCGGAGCTGAAGGCCGCGATCGCCGCCAAGACGCTGCGCGACTCCGGCTACCAGGTGGACGCCTCCCAGGTGCTGGTGACCAACGGCGGCAAGCAGGCGATCTACGAGGCCTTCGCCGCGATCCTCGACCCGGGCGACGAGGTCATCGTCCCGGCCCCGTACTGGACGACCTACCCGGAGTCGGTCCAGCTGGCCGGCGGTGTGCCGGTGGAGGTCGTGGCCGACGAGACCACCGGCTACAAGGTCTCGGTCGAGCAGCTGGAGGCCGCCCGCACCGAGAACACCAAGGTGGTGCTCTTCGTCTCGCCGTCCAACCCGACCGGCGCGGTCTACACCGAGGCCGAGGCCCGGGCCATCGGCGAGTGGGCACTGGAGCACGGCCTCTGGGTGCTGACCGACGAGATCTACGAGCACCTGGTCTACGGCGACGCGAAGTTCACCTCGCTGCCGGCCCTGCTGCCCGAGCTCGCGGACAAGACCATCGTCGTCAACGGCGTGGCCAAGACCTACGCCATGACCGGCTGGCGGGTGGGCTGGGTGATCGGCCCCAAGGACGTGGTCAAGGCCGCGACCAACCTGCAGTCGCACGCCACCTCGAACGTCTCCAACGTCGCGCAGCGCGCCGCGCTCGCCGCCGTCAGCGGCGACCTCGCCGCCGTGCACGAGATGCGCACCGCCTTCGACCGGCGCCGCAAGACCATCGTCAAGATGCTGAACGAGATCGAGGGCGTCGTCTGCCCCGAGCCCGAGGGCGCGTTCTACGTCTACCCGTCGGTCAAGGGCCTGCTGGGCAAGGAGATCCGCGGCAAGCGCCCGCAGAGCTCCGCCGAGCTGGCCACGCTGATCCTGGACGAGGCCGAGGTCGCGGTCGTTCCCGGCGAGGCCTTCGGCACCCCGGGCTACCTGCGGCTCTCCTACGCGCTGGGCGACGCCGACCTGGTCGAGGGCGTCGGCCGGATGCAGAAGCTGCTCGGCGAGGCGACCGCCTGACGGGCCCGCTCCTCCGCGACCGCCCCCTTTTCACCCCTTCGGGGGACGTGAAGGGGGCGGTTCCCGTATCGGGGCCCGATGCGGCAGTATCGGCGAATGGAACGCCTGCCAGAACCGCGAGACGTCAGGGACCTCCCGAAGGCCCACCTCCACCTGCACTTCACCGGCTCGATGCGGCCCGCCACGCTGCTGGAGCTGGCCGACAAGCACGGCGTCCGGCTGCCGGAGGCGCTCAGCTCCGCCGAGCCGCCCAGCCTGCGGGCGACCGACGAACGCGGCTGGTTCCGCTTCCAGCGCCTCTACGACACGGCCCGCTCGGTCCTGCGCGACGAGTCCGACATCCGCCGGCTGGTCCTGGAGACCGCCGAGGACGAACGCCGGGACGGCTCGCGCTGGCTGGAGATCCAGGTCGACCCGACCTCGTACGCGCCCCGGCTCGGCGGTCTGATCCCCGCCCTCGAACTGATCCTGGACGCGGTGGAGCAGGCAGCCGGGGCCACCGGCGTCGGGATCCGGGTGCTGGTCGCGGCCAACCGGATGAAGTCCCCGATGGACGCCCGGACGCTGGCCCGGCTCGCCGTCCGCTACGCCGACCGGGGCGTGGTCGGCTTCGGCCTCTCCAACGACGAGCGGCGCGGCCTCGCCCGGGACTTCGACCGGGCCTTCGACATCGCCCGCAAGGGCGGGCTGCTGGCCGCCCCGCACGGCGGCGAGCTGGCCGGGCCGGAGTCGGTCCGGGACTGCCTGGACGACCTGGGCGCGGGCCGGATCGGCCACGGCGTCCGGGCCGCCGAGGACCCCCGGCTGATGCAGCGGCTGGCCGACCGCCAGATCACCTGCGAGGTCTGCCCGTCGTCCAACGTCTCGCTGGGCGTCTACGAGCGGGCCGAGGACGTCCCGCTGCGCCGGCTGTTCGACGCGGGCGTGCCGCTGGCGCTGGGCGCCGACGACCCCCTGCTGTTCGGCACCCGGCTGGCCGCCCAGTACGACCTGGCCCGCGACGTGCTCGGCTTCTCCGACGCCGAACTCGCCGAGCTGGCCCGCCAGTCGGTGCGCGGCTCGCGCGCGCCGGACAGCGTCCGGAAGGAGCTGCTGGCGGACATCGACACCTGGCTGGGCGACGGCGGCGCCCCCAGCCTGCCGGCCGCCCCGGACCTGACGGCCGCCCCGAGCTGACCGCCGGCCGGGGCTCGACCGCCGACCGGAGCCCGACCGCCGGCTAGAGCTCGACGCCCACCATGACCGGCTCGTTGACCAGCTCCACGCCGAACGCCGCCCGGACGCCGTCGCGGATCTCGCGGGCCAGCGCCAGCAGGTCCTCGGCGGTGGCCGCGCCGCGGTTGGTCAGGGCCAGGGTGTGCTTGGTGGAGAGGGTGGCCGGGCCGGTGCCGTAGCCCTTGCCGAAGCCGGCCTTGTCGATCAGCCAGGCCGCCGAGGTCTTGGTCCGGCCGTCCGGCGCCGGGTAGGCGGGGGCGGTGAGCTCGCGCTCGGCGGCCAGCGCCAGGAAGGCGCCGTACTGCTCGGCGGACAGCACCGGGTTGGTGAAGAAGGAGCCCGCCGACCAGGTGTCGTGGTCGGCCGGGTCGAGCACCATGCCCTTGCCGGCGCGCAGCCGCAGCACGGCCTCGTGGGCCTCGCGCAGTCCGACCGGCTCGCCCTGCTCGACGCCCAGGTGCCTGGCCGTCTCGGCGTAGGCGACCGGGGTGGAGAGCCCGCCGTCGTCCCGCAGGCCGAAGCGGACCCGCAGGACGACGTAGCGCTCCGGGTCGGCCTTGAAGCGGCTGTGCCGGTAGGAGAACTCGCACTCGGCGTTGGAGAGGGTCACCGTCTCGCCGGCCCGGCGGTCGTAGGCGACCACCTCGGTGACGGACTGCGCGACCTCCTGGCCGTACGCGCCCACGTTCTGGACCGGCGTGGCGCCGGCCGAACCGGGGATGCCGGCCAGGAACTCGATCCCGGCCAGCCCCTCGTCCACCGTGCGGGCCACGGCCGAGGCCCAGACCTCGCCGGCGGCCAGCTCCAGGGTGGTGCCGTCCAGCGCGAAGCCGGTGGTGGCGATCCGCAGCACCGTCCCGGCGAAGCCGGCGTCGCCGATCACCAGGTTGGAGCCGCCGCCGAGGACCAGCAGGGGCTCGCCGGCCGCGTCGGCCTCCCGGACGGTGGTGATCACGTCCTCGTCGGTCTGCGCGGTCACCAGCCGGCGGGCGGGACCGCCGAGCCGCAGGGTGGTCAGCGGGGCGAGGGGGGCGTCGAGTTCTACCAGCACGCCCCCAGCGTACGGGGAGGGGCCGGTCGGCCCCTCCCCGCCGCCTCCGTCGGCACGGACCGGCGGCTCAGACCAGCCGGACGACGGCGCGGGACATGCCCAGCACCTTCTGGCCGCCGTAGGTCGCCAGCAGGTCGACCTGCACCTTGCGGTCGTCCAGCAGCTTGGCGACCTTGGCGGTGACGTCGATCACGGAGCCGACGCCGTCGTTGGGCACCATCACCGGCCGGGTGAAGCGCACCCCGTACTCGACCACCGCGCCCGGGTCGCCGACCCAGTCGGTGACCACCCGGATCGCCTCGGCCATGGTGAACATGCCGTGCGCGATGACGTCGGGCAGGCCGACCTCCAGGGCGAACTTCTCGTTCCAGTGGATCGGGTTGAAGTCGCCGGAGGCGCCCGCGTACTGCACCAGCGCGGCGCGCGTCACGGGGAAGGACCGGGCCGGCAGCTCGGTGCCGACCGCGACCTCGTCGTAGCTGATCGCCATCGTGTTACTCCCCCGCCTCGTCGGCGGCCCGGGCCACCAGGGTCATGACCGACGTCACCACGTGCTCGCCGGTCTCGTCCGTCACCTCGCCGCGCACCGTGAGCACGTCGTTGCCCGCGAGCGACTTGATGTTGTCGATGGTCACCGCGACCGAGAGCCGGTCGCCGGCCCGCACCGGACGGGTGTAGGCGAACTTCTGGTCACCGTGCACCACGCGGCTGTAGTCCAGGCCCAGCTGCGGGTCCTCGACCACCTGGCCGGCGGCCCGGTAGGTGAGTACGAAGGGGAAGGTCGGCGGGGCGATGACGTCCGGGTGGCCGAACGCCTTGGCGGCCTCCGGGTCGGTGTACGCCGGGTTGGCGTCGCCCACGGCGACGGCGAACTCGCGGATCTTCTCCCGGCCGACCTCGTACGGTTCGGTGGGCGGGTAGGTCCGCCCGATGAAGGAGGGGTCGAGTGCCATGGCAGCTCCTCAAGAGCGCGGTGAATGACGAAAAGACTCCGGGCCGCACCCTGTGAGGGGTACGGCCCGGAGTCGTAGACCTGTAGTCACACAGGCCCGCAGACACGCGACAGGGTCAGCGGGTCTCGCGGTGCGCGGTGTGCGAGTTGCAGCGGGGGCAGTGCTTCTTCATCTCAAGACGGTCCGGGTCGTTACGCCGGTTCTTCTTGGTGATGTAGTTCCGCTCCTTGCACTCCACGCAGGCCAGCGTGATCTTCGGGCGGACATCGGTGGCAGCCACGGGAGTGCCTTCCTTGGACAATGAATAAGAACACAACAAGAGTAGCCGACCGGGAGTGCGATCTCCCGACCGACTACGCGGGGTAGCGGTGACCGGACTTGAACCGGTGACACAGCGATTATGAGCCGCTTGCTCTACCAACTGAGCTACACCGCCACAGTGATCCGGAGCACAGCCGAAGCTGACTCCTTCTCACCAGAGCCCCCATGCGGAATCGAACCGCAGACCTTCTCCTTACCATGGAGACGCTCTACCGACTGAGCTATAGGGGCGAACGAGGAAGAGATTACACGTTCCGCGCCCAGAGGTGAAATCCGTATCCCGGCGCGAAGACCGCAGGTGGGCGAGGTGCACGGGCAGGCGATCGAAGGCCGGGTGTTCGAACGGCCTCCGCGGGGCGCGGCCCGACCCGATACGACTATTGCCCGCCTCCCCGCACCCCGCGCCCCGGCGCCATAGGCTCGTCGCTCATTGATCGGGACGGGCCGGGGATCTGGACGGGCCAGCGCGAGGAGGAACCGGGCGATGGACAGCGCACCCTCCGACGGGCCGCACCCCGGCTCCGGCCCGGCCGCCAACCCGCTGGGGCACGGCCCCGTCCTGCTGCTCACCGACGCCCGGCTCGCCGACGGCCGGGTGGTGGACGTGCGGATCAGCGGCGACCGCATCCAGGCCGTCGGCACCACCGGCAGCCTCGGCCCGCTGCCCGCCCTCCCCGGCGCCCCCACGGCCACCACCGGCGCCCGGATCGACCTCAAGGGCTACCTGCTGCTGCCGGCCCCCGCCGAGGCGCACGCCCACTACGACGTCGCCTTCTCCGCCGCGCTGCCCGCGCCGCCGCCGGAGACCTCCACCGACCTCACCCGCCGGGTCACCGAGGCCGCGCTCACCTCGCTCGGCTACGGCGCCACCGCGCAGCGCACCCACGTCCGGATCGGCGACGTGCACGGGCTGCGCCGGCTGGAGGCGGTGCTCACCGCCCGGCAGGCGCTGCGCGGCCTGGCCGAACTGCAGGCCGTCGCGATGCCCCGGCTGCTCACCGGCCGGGCCGGCGCGGACGGCCGGGCCCAGCTGCGCGACGCGCTCAAGCTGGGCGCCACCGCGGCCGGCGGCTGCCCGGAGCTGGACCCGGACCCGGCCGGGTACGTCCAGGTGCTGCTGGAGGCCGCCCGGGACGCGGACTGCGGGGTGGACCTGCACACCACGGGGGCCGACGCGGCGCAGCTGGCCCGGCTGGCGAGTGCGCTCGCCCCGCTGCGGCCCCGGGTGGTGCTCGGCCCGTGCGGGGCGCTGGCGCCGGGCGGCCCGACGGTGCTGGCCAGCAGTGGCGTCCGGGTGGTCTGCCTGCCGCAGAACGGCTGCTGCAGTGGGCTGGAGGGCCGGGCGGCCGGGATGCGGCCGGGGCTGGCACGCGAGCTGGCCCAGGCCCGGGTGCCGCTCGCGGCGGGCAGCGGCTCGCTGCGCGACCCGGCCAATCCGGTGGGCCGGGCCGATCCGCTGGAGGCCGCCTACCTGCTGGCGGCGAGCGGGATGCTGGACGTGGAGGCGGCGTACGACGCGGTGGCCAACCAGGCCCGGGCGGCGCTCGGGCTGCCGCCGGTCCGGGTGGACGCCGGGTTCCCGGCGGAGCTGCTGGCGGTGCGCGGGGACAGCCTGGCGGGGGCGCTCGCGGGCGGCCACAGCCGGTTGGTGGTGCACAGCGGGCGGATCGTCAGCCGGACCAGTGCCGTCCGGGAGTTCGCCGACACGGTGGCGCTGGCGCTGCCGCGGCAGTCGGGGAGCACGGGCGGGGGCTGAGTGCCGCACGCCCGGCGACGGGCCCTGCCCGGGGCCGATCGGGTGATAGGGGCGCGCGTCGTTGCTCGCGCGCCCCTCCCCCACCGGTCGGCCGCCGAGGCGGCGGAGCGGCCCCGGCATCCCCCACATGGAGCAGGGCCGCTCTCCCACCGCTGACGCTACGCCCCCGAACGGCACCGCCCGGCCTGCCTTGACGCCCTCCTGTCGCCCGGCGGCCCGCCCTTGACGGCTCGTTGACGCCGGCCGCCGCCCGACCGGTCGTCAGGGCTCGTACCGGTAGCCGATACCGGGTTCGGTGATCAGATGGCGCGGCCGGGCCGGATCGCGTTCCAGCTTGCGGCGCAGCCCCGCCAGGTAGACCCGCAGGTAGTTGCCGCGCTCCTCCTGCGCCGGGCCCCAGACCTCGCGCAGGATCTGCCGCCCGGGCACCAGCCGGCCGGGGTTGGCGAGCAGCAGCGTGAGGATGCGCCACTCGGTGGGGGTGAGCCGGACCGGGCCGCCCGGGCCGGTGACGGTGGTGGCGGTGATGTCCACGGTGTGCTCGCCGATCACCGGCGCGGCCGGGGCGGGGCCGCCCGGCGGGCGGCGCAGCACGGCGCGCAGCCGGGCCAGCAGCTCCTCCATCAGGAAGGGCTTGGTGAGGTAGTCGTCGGCGCCGGCGTCGAGGGCGCCCACCTTGTCGGCGGCGTCGGTGCGGCCCGAGAGCACGATGATCGGCACGGCGCTGCGGCTGCGCAGGCCCCGGATGACGTCCATGCCGTCCAGGTCGGGCAGGCCCAGGTCGAGCAGGACGGCGTCGGGCGAGGTGCGGGCGGCCCGGTCCAGCGCCTCGCCGCCGCTGGCGGCCGTCCGGACGGCGTACCGGCGGGCGCTCAGATTGATCCGCAGGGTGCGCAGCAGCGCCGGTTCGTCGTCGACGATCAGGATCTCGCTCATGCGGGCGCTCCTCCCGGGTGGACGGCGGGCAGGGTGAGCAGCATGGTGGTGCCGCCGCCGGGGGTGTCCTCGACCTCCAGGCTGCCGCCCATGGCCTCGGCGAGGCCGCGGGAGAGCGCGAGCCCGAGGCCGACGCCGGTGGTGTTGTCGGTGTCGCCGAGGCGCTGGAAGGGCAGGAAGACGCGGTCGCGGTCCTCGGGGGCGATGCCGGGGCCGCGGTCGATGACGCGGACCTCCACCTGGTCGCGGAGGTGGCTGGCGGTGACCAGGACGGGGGCGCCGGGGGCGTTGTGCCGCAGGGCGTTGGCGATGACGTTGGCCAGCACGCGTTCCAGCAGCGGCGGGTCCACCAGGACGGCCGGCACCGTGTCGAGGTCGAGCGGCTGCACCGGCGCGTACGGGTCGGGGAGGGTGTCCAGGGCCCGGGGCAGGATCTCGTCGAGGTGGGTCTCGGCGAGGTGGAGGGTGAGGGCCCCGGCCTGGAGGCGGCTCATGTCGAGCAGGTTGTCCACCAGCCGGGTGAGCTTGACCAGGGACTCGTCGGCGGTGGCCAGGAGTTCGGCCTGGTCCTCGGCGGAGAACTCGACGTCGGGGCTGCGCAGCGAGCCGATCGAGGCGAGGGCGGCGGCCAGCGGGGTGCGCAGGTCGTGGCTGACGGCGGCGAGCAGGGCGGTGCGCATCCGGTCGGCGGCCCTGATCGGTTCGACCTCGGCGGCGACCACGGCGAGCCGGTCGCGCTCCAGGGCGGCGGCGACGTGGGCGGCGAAGGCGGTGAGGACGCGCTGGTCGGCGGCGGGCAGCCGGCGGCCGGTGAGCGCCAGCAGGGCGTCGGCGCCGACCGGGATCTCGGTGGTCTCCCCCGGTCCGGCGGGTTCGCCCTCGCCGTCGCAGCGGGCCAGCACCGTGCCGCCGGTGCGTTCCAGCAGGGCGACGGAGTCCATGCCGAAGGCCGTCCGGGACTTCTCCAGCAGGGCGGGCAGGGCGTCGGCGCCGCGCAGCACGCTGCCGGCGAGGGTGGACAGGGTCTCGGCCTCGGCGGTGGCCCGGGCGGCCCGGGTGGTGAGCCGGCCCGCGTGGTCGACCACGGTGGAGACGGTGAGGGCGACGGCGGCGAACACCACCAGGGCGACGATGTTGTTGGTCTCGCCGATGGTCAGGGTGTGGACGGGCGGGATGAAGAAGTAGTTCAGCAGCAGCGAGGCGACGAGGGAGGCCAGCAGGGCCGAGGTCGCGCCGCCGAGCAGGGCGACGACGACCACGCCGAGCTGGAAGATCAGCGCGTCGGTGGTGAGGTTGACGGTGTCGTGGGCCTGCGAGAGGGCGGCCGTCAGCAGCCAGGGCAGGACGAAGCCGGCGAGGAAGCCGGCGACGGTGCGGCGCCTGGAGTGGCGGCGGCCGAGCGAGGGCAGCCGGCCGCGGCCGGTGAACTCGTGGGTGACCATGTGGACGTCGATGTCCTCGGAGGCGTCCACGGTGGTCTCGCCGATGCCCGGGCCGGTGAGGAGCCGGGTGATCCGGCCGCGCCGGCTGGTGCCCAGGACGAGCTGGGTGGCGTCGTGGGCGCGCGCGAAGGCCAGCAGCGCGGTGGGGATGTCGTCGCCGACCACCACGTGGTAGCTGCCGCCCAGCGCCTCCACCAGCTGCCGCTGCTGGGCGAGCGCGCCGGAGGAGGCGCCGGCCAGGCCGTCGCTGCGGGTGACGTGCACCGCGAGCAGGTCGCCGCCGGCCGTGCGGTCGGAGATCCGGGCGGCGCGGCGGATCAGCGTCTCGCCCTCCGGGCCGCCGGTGAGGGCGACCACCACCCGCTCGCGGGTCTCCCAGACGCGGTCGATGTTGTGGCTGGCCCGGTAGTCGCGCAGCCCCTCGTCGACCCGCCCGGCCACCCAGAGCAGGGCGAGCTCGCGCAGGGCCGTCAGGTTGCCGACCCGGAAGTAGTTCGAGAGCGCGGCGTCCACCTTCTCCGCCCTGTAGACGTTGCCGTGGGCCATCCGGCGGCGCAGCGCCTGGGGGGCCATGTCGACGAGTTCGATCTGGTCGGCCCGGCGGACCACCTCGTCCGGGACGGTCTCGCGCTGGGGGATGCCGGTGATCTTCTGGACGACGTCGTTCAGCGATTCCAGGTGCTGGACGTTGACGGTGGTGACGACGTCGATCCCGGCGTCGAGCAGCTCCTCGACGTCCTGCCAGCGCTTGGCGTGCCGGCCGCCGGGGATGTTGGTGTGCGCCAGCTCGTCCACCAGGACCACCGCGGGCCTGCGCCGCAGCACCGCGTCGAGGTCCATCTCCTCGAACTCGGCGTCCCGGTAGGAGCGGGACACCCTGGGCAGCACTTCGAGCCCGTCCACCAGGCCTTCGGTGAACCTGCGCCCGTGGCACTCGATGTAGCCGACCACGACGTCCGCGCCACGGGCCCGTCTGCGCTGGGCCTCGTCCAGCATCCGGTAGGTCTTGCCGACACCGGGGGCGGAACCGAGGTACACCCTCAGCCGGCCGCGGCGGGGGCCGGTGCCGGGGGTGAGGTCGCGGGCCATGGGCGCTGCTCTTTCGTCTTCGTACGAGAGTCGGGACGTACGGCGGCCGACCCGGGCGCGGGGTGGTGCCCCGGCCCGGGTCGGCCTGTCTCACGGATCCAGCCGATCGGCCGTCACTTCTGCTGCGCCAGCGCGGTGTTGAGGAGGACGACGTTGACGCCCTCGTCGCCGAGGAAGCCGAGTGAGCGGCTCTCGGTGTACTTCTCGACGAGCCCGTTCAAGGTCTCGGCCGAGACGTTGCCGCGGGCCCTGGCGACCCGGTCGACCTGCTCCTTGGCGTAGGCGACCGAGATGTGCGGGTCGAGGCCGGAGCCGGAGGCGGTGACGGCGTCCACCGGCACGCTCGCCGGGTCGACGCCGTCGAACGCGGCGACGGCCTTGCGCCGCTCCTCGACGGCCGCGCCCAGGTCCTCGCTGTTGGGGCCCTGGTTGGAGGCGCCGGAGCTCCGCGGGTCGTAACTCCCCGCGGAGGGCCGGGGCTGGAACCACCGCGGGTCCGGGACGGCGGCCTCCTCGGCGTCGTCCGGGTTCTTCTTCGGCAGGTCGTAGTTCTGGCCCAGCAGGCTGGAGCCGACCTCCTTGCCGTCGGCCTTCACGATCGAGCCGTTGGCCTTGTCGCTGAAGGCGACCTGGCCGATGCCGGTGATCAGCAGCGGGTAGGCGAGACCGAGGATCACCGTCATCACCAGCAGCATCCGCAGTGCGGTGAAGTGCGTGCGCACGGTGGTGGGCAGGGGCTTGGACATCTGGGTTCTCCTCTCTCAGCTCAGGCCGGGGATGAACTGGACGACGAGGTCGATCAGCTTGATCCCGACGAAGGGGACCACCAGCCCGCCGAAGCCGTACAGCCCGAGGTTGCGACGCAGCAGCGAACTGGCGTCGGAGGGACGGTACGTGACGCCGCGCAGGGCGAGCGGGATCAGGCCGACGATGACCAGGGCGTTGAACACGATCGCCGAGGTGATCGCGGACTGCGGGCTGTGCAGGCCCATGATGTTGAGCCTGTCCAGGCCCGGGTAGACGCTGGCGAACATCGCCGGGATGATCGCGAAGTACTTCGCGACGTCGTTGGCGATCGAGAAGGTGGTCAGCGCGCCGCGGGTGATCAGGAGCTGCTTGCCGATCTCGACGATCTCGATCAGCTTGGTGGGGTTGGAGTCCAGGTCGACCATGTTGCCGGCCTCCTTGGCCGCCATGGTCCCGGTGTTCATCGCGACACCGACGTCGGCCTGGGCGAGGGCGGGGGCGTCGTTGGTGCCGTCGCCGGTCATCGCGACCAGCTTGCCGCCGGCCTGCTCCTTCTTGATCAGGGCCATCTTGTCCTCGGGGGTGGCCTCGGCGAGGAAGTCGTCCACGCCCGCCTCCTCCGCGATCGCCCTGGCGGTCAGCGGGTTGTCGCCCGTGATCATGATGGTCTTGATGCCCATCCGGCGCAGCTCGTCGAACCGCTCCCGCATGCCCTCCTTGACCACGTCCTTGAGGTGGATGACGCCCAGGACCTTGGCCGGGGCGGAGGCCGTCCTCGTCGCCACCACCAGCGGGGTGCCACCGGCGGCGGAGATGCCGTCGACCAGGGTGGAGACCTCGTCGGTGACCGTGCCGCCGTTGTCGGTGACCCAGGTGGTGACGGCGGCGGCCGCGCCCTTGCGGACCTGGTGGACGCCTTCGGCCTCGTCCAGGTCGACGCCGGACATCCGGGTCTGCGCGGTGAACGGCACCCAGGTGGCGTGCGTCAACTCGCCCTGGGCGCGCGCCCGCAGACCGTACCCGGTCTTGGCGAGGACGACGATGGAGCGGCCCTCGGGGGTCTCGTCCGCGAGGGAGGAGAGCTGGGCGGCGTCCGCGAGCTCCTCGGTGGTGACGCCCGTGGCGGAGAGGAACTCGGCGGCCTGGCGGTTGCCGAGGGTGATGGTGCCGGTCTTGTCGAGCAGCAGGGTGTTGACGTCGCCCGCCGCCTCGACGGCCCGGCCGGACATCGCCAGCACGTTGCGCTGGACCAGCCGGTCCATGCCCGCGATGCCGATCGCCGAGAGCAGCGCGCCGATGGTGGTCGGGATGAGCGCCACGATCAGGGCGACCAGCACGATCATCGACTGCGGCGCACCCGCGTAGGTGGCCATCGGCTGGAGGGTGACGACCGCGATCAGGAAGACGATCGTCAGCGAGGCCAGCAGGATGTTGAGCGCGATCTCGTTCGGCGTCTTCTGCCGGGCCGCGCCCTCGACCAGGGCGATCATCCGGTCGATGAAGGACTTGCCGGGCTCCGAGGCGATCTTCACCACGATCCGGTCGGAGAGCACCTTGGTGCCACCGGTCACCGCGCTGCGGTCACCGCCCGACTCGCGGATCACCGGCGCGGACTCGCCCGTGATCGCCGACTCGTCCACCGAGGCGACGCCCTCGACGACGTCGCCGTCGCCGGGGATGATCTGCCCGGCCTCGACCACCACGTGGTCGCCCAGCCGGAGCGCGGTGCCGGAGACCTCCTCCTCCGCCCGGCTCCTCGGCCAGTCGGTGAGGCGGCGGGCCATCGTGTCGGTCTTGGTCTTGCGCAGGGTGTCCGCCTGCGCCTTCCCGCGGCCCTCGGCCACCGCCTCGGCCAGGTTGGCGAAGATCGTGGTCAGCCAGAGCCAGACCGTGATCGACCAGGCGAACACCGACGGGTCGCCGATCGCGGCAACGGTGGTGACCACCGAGCCGACCTCGACCACGAACATCACCGGGTTCTTGACCATCACCCGGGGGTCGAGCTTCTTCACCGCGTCGGGCAGCGAGGAGAGGATCAGCTTCGGGTCCAGCAGACCGCCGGAGACTCTGTGCGGCGCCGCGGCGGGCGCCTCCGGCTGCGTGGCCGGCTTGTCGGTAAGGGTGGACGACATCAGGAGAGACCTTCCGCGATCGGCCCGAGAGCCAGGGCCGGGAAGTAGGTGAGGCCGACGACGATCAGGACGACGCCCGACAGCAGGCCCACGAACAGCGGCTTGTGGGTGGGCAGGGTGCCCGGGGTGGCGGGGACGGGCTGCTGCTGCGCGAGCGAGCCGGCCAGCGCCAGGACGAAGACCATCGGCAGGAACCGGCCGAACACCATGGCCAGGCCGATCGCGGTGTCGTACCAGTCGGTGTTCACGGTGATCCCCGCGAACGCCGAACCGTTGTTGTTCGCGCCCGAGGTGAACGCGTACAGCACCTCCGAGAAGCCGTGCGCACCGGAGTTGAGCATCCCGGCCCGCTCGCCGGGCAGCGCCATCGCGACACCCGTACCGACCAGCACCAGCGTCGGCGTGGTCAGGATGTACAGCGAGGCGAACTTCATCTCGCGCCCGCCGAGCTTCTTGCCCAGGTACTCCGGCGTGCGGCCGACCATCAGACCGGCCACGAAGACCGCGACGACCGCCAGGATCAGCATCCCGTACAGGCCCGAACCGGTGCCGCCGGGAGCGATCTCCCCCAGCATCATGTTGAACATCGTCAACCCGCCGCCGAACGGCGAGTACGAGTCGTGGAAGGAGTTCACCGCGCCCGTCGACGTCAGCGTCGTCGAGGCCGCGAACAGGCCGGAGGCCGCGATGCCGAACCGCTGCTCCTTGCCCTCCATCGCGCCGCCGGCCGCCTGCATCGCCGAACCGGAGTGCTGCGACTCGAAGAAGGTGATCAGCGCGACCGAGGCCACCCAGAACAGGCCCATCACCGCGACGATCGCGTAGCCCTGGCGGTTGTCGCCCACCATCTTCCCGAAGGCGCGCGGCAGCGCGAACGGGATCAGCAGGATCAGGAAGACCTGCAGCAGGTTGGTGAACCCGGTGGGGTTCTCGAACGGGTGCGCCGAGTTGGCGTTGTAGAAGCCGCCGCCGTTGGTGCCCAGCAGCTTGATGACCTCCTGCGAGGCCACCGGACCGCCCGGGACCGCCTGCGGGTCGCCCGCCAGGGTGGCCACCTCGTGGAAGCCGTGGAAGTTCTGCACCACGCCGTTCGCCACCAGCACCAGGGCGAACACGATCGAGACCGGCAGCAGCAGCCGCAGGGTGATCCGGGTCAGGTCGACCCAGAAGTTGCCCACCCGGTCCGTCCGGTTGCGGGTGAAGCCCCGGATCAGGGCCGCCACGATGGCGATGCCGACGGCGGCGGAGACGAAGTTCTGCACCGCCAGGCCGGCCATCTGCGCCAGGTGGCCCATCGCGGACTCGCCGCTGTAGGACTGCCAGTTGGTGTTGGCGACGAACGAGATCGCGGTGTTCCACGCCTGGTGCCCCGACATCTGGGGGACCCCGAGGCTCAGCAGCAGGTGGCCCTGGAGCCGGATCAGGCCGTAGAGGAAGAGCACGGAGACGGCCGAGAAGGCCAGCACCGAGCGCAGGTAGACCGGCCAGCGCTGGTCGGCGTCGCCGTCCACCCCGATGACCTTGTAGAGGCCGCGTTCGGCTCTGAGGTGCTTGGACGTGGTCAGGATGCGGGCGATGTGGTCGCCCAGCGGCCGGTAGCACAGGGCCAGGGCGCCCACCAGGGCGATGACCTGCAGCCAGCCCGCGAGAGTGGAGCTCATGTCAGAACTTCTCCGGGTAGATCAGCGCGACGACGAGGTAGCCGACGAGGGCGACGGCGACGATGAGACCTGCGATGTTCTCGGCGCTCATGCGTCCACCTCGCTCCGCTCGGCGGGCGCTTCGCGCCGCGCGCCGCCACTGACGGTTCGTTCGCTGCGCTCGCTCACAGCTTCTCCACCCCTCGCGCGATCAGGGCGATGACGGCGAACACGGCGACCGTGACACCGACGTAGATGAGATCGGACATGGGCTCCACCACAGTGGTTCGGAGGTGGCCGCGGCCAGGCCCTGGGGGCGGTCGACGCGGCGCCGGCGGCGGGCCGGCTAGGACAGCCAACCGCCCCTACGGACCGTTACCGCCGTTCTTGACGGCCTCCATACGGCGCCCGTTCGATTGTTGACGGGCTCCATACGGCGGCTCGGCGCCGTGGCGGGCGGGCGCGCCGCGGGCCCGCTTCGGGAGCGCCCCGGGACCGCTTCGGCACGGGCTCCGGAACGGCTTCGGAACCGGCGTGGGAACGGCTCCGGCACCGCTCCGGGACCGGCTCCGGAACGGCTTCGAGGGCGGCTCCGGGGCCCGCCCGCCGGGCATGCCGAGAGCCCCGGACCGTGCGGTCCGGGGCTCTCGCGGGCGAAGCCTCAGGCGTTCTCGGGCGCCGGCAGCTTCTCGTACTCCGACCGCGTCGCCGGCTCGCCGCGGCGGACCGCGCCGGGGGCCCGGCGGGACGGGTGGTAGGCCTTGCTGGAGGAGGTGAGCTGCCACGGCACGCTGATCACCATCACCCCCGAGGTGAACAGCAGCCGGCTCTTCAGCCAGAGCGCCGACTGGTTGTGCAGCAGGTGCTCCCACCAGTGCCCGACCACGTACTCGGGGATGAACACGGCCACCGCGTCCCGGGGGCT
Source organism: Kitasatospora sp. NPDC003701 (assembly GCF_053587085.1). NCBI lineage: Bacteria > Bacillati > Actinomycetota > Actinomycetes > Kitasatosporales > Streptomycetaceae > Kitasatospora > Kitasatospora sp. NPDC003701. The sequence goes on along the minus strand of NZ_JBSFNM010000009.1, from coordinate 168,183 downwards.
GGTCCGGCGGTACTCGCGCACGTACCCCACCACCGGCCTGGTGATCTCCCGGTACGGCGAGTCCAGCACCTTCAGCGGCACCTGGACGTCCAGGTCCCGCCACTGCCGCTCCAGCTCGTCGGTGGCCTCCTGCTCCACCGCCACGGTCAGCGCCTCCAGCGAGTCCGGCCGGAACGCCTGCGCGTAGCCGAGCGCCCGCAGCGTGGGCTTGTGCAGCTTGGAGACCAGCACGATCCCGTGCACCTTGGAGGGCCGCACCGAGTCCGCGTGCGGGTCGTCCACCGCCAGCTCCTCGGCGACGCTGTCGTAGTGCCGGCGGATGCCCCGCATCATCACCCAGAGCACGACCGCCGCGACCACGGCCAGCCAGGCGCCCTGGGTGAACTTGGTGAGCAGCACGATGACCAGCACCAGCGCCGTGGTGACCGCGCCGAAGGCGTTGATCACCCGCGACCGCTGGGCCGAGCCGCGCACGGCCGGGTCGGCCTCGGTGCGCAGCACGCGGTTCCAGTGCTTCACCATGCCGATCTGGGAGAGCGTGAAGGAGGTGAAGACGCCCAGGATGTAGAGGTGGATCAGGCTGGTGACGTCCGCGTCGTACAGCCAGAGCAGCCCGCCGGCCACCACCGCGAGCGCGATGATGCCGTTGGAGAAGGCCAGGCGGTCGCCGCGGGTGTGCATCTGCCGGGGCAGGTAGCGGTGCTCGGCCAGGATCGAGGCCAGCAGCGGGAAGCCGTTGAAGGCGGTGTTGGCCGCCAGGATCAGCACCAGCGCGGTGACGGCCTGGATGAAGTAGAAGAGGAGGCTCTGGTCGCCGCCGAAGATCGCGGCCGCCAGCTGGGCGATCACGGTCTGCTGCGGCGCGGTGTGGCAGTCCCCGGGGAAGCCGGTCAGCGCGCAGGCGTCGTCGGTGATGTGGACCTTGGACATCAGGGCCAGCGCGGTGATGCCGACGAACATGACCACGGCGGTGGTGCCCATCACGGCCATCGTGGCGGCGGCGTTCTTGGACTTGGGGGCCCGGAAGGCCGGTACGCCGTTGGAGATCGCCTCCACGCCGGTCAGCGCCGTGCAGCCGGAGGCGAACGCCCGCAGCCCCAGCATCAGCAGCCCGAGCCCGGCGAGGGTGTCCTTGCCGTCCACCGGCAGGACCCCGTACGAGGCGCTGGCCGCGACCGGGGTGTCCCCGAAGGCCGCCTTGATCAGGCCGGTGACCACCATCAGCAGCATGCCGCCGATGAACAGGTACGTCGGCGCGGCGAAGGCCTTGCCGGACTCCCGCACCCCGCGCAGGTTCATCGCCGCGAGCAGCACGACGAAGGCGACCGCCAGCTCGACCCGGTGGTCGGCCAGCGAGGGCAGCGCCGAGATGATGTTGTCGACGCCCGAGGCCACCGACACCGCGACCGTCATCACGTAGTCGACCAGCAGCGAAGCCGCCACCACCAGCCCCGAGTTGGCGCCGAGGTTGCGGGACACCACCTCGTACGAGCCGCCGCCGCTCGGGTAGGCGTGCACGACCTGGCGGTACGACATCACCACGACCGCCATCAGGGCGACCACGCCGGCCGCGACCCACGGGGTCAGGTACAGGAAGGCGGTGCCACCGACGGTGAGCACCAGCAGGATCTCCTGGGTCGCGTAGGCGACCGAGGAGAGCGGGTCGGAAGCGAAGATCGGCAGCGCGAGGCGCTTGGGGAGCAGCGTCTCGCCCAGCTCCTCGCTGCGCATGGCTCTGCCGATCACTAGGCGCTTGAGCGCCTGGGGCACGTTGAACACATGGGCGAGCGTAAGGGCCGGGAACGGGCCGGCAATGGGCCCGGACGGAGTGCCGCGAGCGCCCGACACGCCCTTTGGGAGGGGTGTTCCCGCAGGTGGAAGCCGCTATGTGCGGGGCGTGCCGGGCGAACGGGGGGCGTTTGGGAGGCGTTGAGAGGGCCCGTTAAGACATCGTCAAGATATGACGATCGGATAGGGCATTCACGACATAGCCGACGAATCCACCGGGTGCGCGACGTCCGACCCCGCCTCGTCCGGGCCCCTCCCGCCACCCCCTCCGCCCCCCTACATCCGCATCCGCAGCCGGCAGACCACCGCGTCGGTGTGGCGGCGCAGGGCCCGGTCGATGACGGCGCCGCGCCGGTTCTGCAGCGCCCGCTGCCAGGGCCGGACCGGCTCGACCTCGGGGATCAGCACGGTGAGGCGGTCGTAGGCGTGCTCGGTGGCGAGCCGGTTGACGAAGGCGGCGATCGGCGGACCGAGCCGGCGGTGGTCCTCCGGGATCTCCACCAGCGGCACCCCCGGGCGCCAGAGCTCCCAGTCCCGGCGCAGCGCCTCGGCCTCGGCGGGTTCGTGCACCACGGTGACGGCCATGACCTCGTCGCCGAGCGAGAGGGCGGTGGAGAGGGCGTCGCGGGTGAGGCGGGTGATCGCGGTCACCGGCACGACGACCAGGCTCCGCTGCGGGGTGAGCGGGCCGGGGACGCGCCCGAGCTCCAGGCGCTCGCCGATCCGGGCGTAGCCGCGGTGGATCGCCTCGAAGAGCAGCACCAGCAGCGGCAGGGCCAGGCAGATGCCCCAGGCGCCCTCGGTGAACTTGGTGCCGGTGACGACGACCGCGGCCACCCCGGTGAGCAGCGCGCCGAAGCCGTTGAGGGCGGCCTTCGCCCGCCAGCGCGCCGGCTTCTCCAGGGACCAGTGGCGGACCATGCCGACCTGGCAGACGGTGAAGCCGACGAACACCCCGATCGCGAACAGCGGGACCAGGCTGTTGACGTCGCCGCCCGAGCCGACCAGCAGCACCGCCGAGACGGCGGCCAGGAAGAGCACGCCGTGGCGGTGGACCTGGCGGTCGGCGCGCAGGGCGAAGACGTGCGGCAGGTGGTTGTCGCGGGCGAGCAGGTGGAGCAGGACGGGCAGCCCGCCGAAGGAGGTGTTGGCGGCCAGCCCGAGCAGGACGACGGTGGAGAACTGCACCAGGTAGAAGCCGGCGCCGTGGCCCAGCGAGGCGTCGGCGAGCTGGGCGAGGACGGTGACGCCCTCGACCGGCTGGAGGTGGAAGCGGCCGATCAGCACGGCCAGTCCGATCAGCATCACGCCCAGCAGCGCGCCGAGCGCGACCTCCGTACGCTGCGCGCGCTTCACGCCCGGCGCGCGGAACGACGGGACAGCGTTCGCCACCGCCTCCACGCCGGTCAGCGCCGAGCAGCCGGCCGCGAAGGCCTTGAGCAGCAGCAGCGCGCCCACCGCGGTGGCGTTGCCGGCCAGCACGGACGCGTGCCCGGCGGCGGCCTCGGTGCTCGCCGGCGCCGCCCGGAACAGGCCGACCACGATGATCGCCAGGATCGACAGCACGAACACCGCCGTCGGCGCCAGGAACCAGCGTGCCGACTCCGCGATCCCCCGCAGGTTCACCGCCGTCACCAGGGCGAGCACGCCCAGGCAGAGCCAGACCCGGTCGTCGTACAGGCCCGGCACCGCCGAGGTCAGCGCCGCCACCCCGGCCGTCACCGACACCGCGACGTTCAGCACGTAGTCGATGACCAGGGAGGCCGCCGCCGTCAGCGCGGTCCGCCGCCCCAGGTGCGCCTTGGCCACCGCGTACGCGCCGCCGCCGTCCGGGAACGCCGCGATCACCTGCCGGTAGGAGGCCACCAGCACGGCCAGCAGGACCGCGATCGCCGCCGTCACCGGGAGCGTGAAGCCCAGGCCGTACGCCCCGGCCGCCGCCAGCACCAGCACGATCGACTCCGGCCCGTACGCCACCGACGCCATCGCGTCCAACGACAGTGCCGCGAGCCCGCCCAGGGCGGTCAGCCGGTGGCGGTCCGCCGGGGCCGCGCCGGTATCCGGGGGCTCGGGCTCGGCGGTGACAACCGGGGTGGTGGCGCTGGACATCGGACAAGACCTCCGCAGTCGGGTACTGCTCCGATCCTGCGGGCCCCCGGGCTGCTCGCCGCCCTTCCCCTACGCGTTCCTGACGGGCCGCCGGGCGTCCTTGACGCCTCGTTGACGCCCCTCGCGCGCGAAGTGGCGGGGAGAGTGGGCGGGGTGGGTGGGCCGATGTCCCGGCGGGCGCCGGTTGGGAAGACGATCAGCTCGGACGGAGGACCCCCGGCGCACCTGAGCACGTCCGGGACTTCTCGGCGGGGAGGCTGAACGGCCCGCCCCACCCCTCGGAGAACACTCTGCTGCTTGCTCCGGGCAATTGCAAGTAATGCGCAATAATGCCGACCCGCCTGTTGCGCTACTGTCCGCTCATGATCAACCACTCTCCGCATCGGGACCGCCACGCCGGCTCCGGCCCCCTCCTCCTCATCGACCTCGACCACACCCTGGTCGAACGCGACGGCGGCGCGGACGCCTGGACCCCGGGCTTCTGCACCGCCCACGGCCTCCCCCTCGACGCCGCCCCCGTCGTCTTCACGCTCTTCCGCGCCGACCGCTCCCCCGCCGGCTTCGCCCGGATCGCCGCCCGCTACGGCCTCCCGCAGTCCGGCGGGAGCCTCTGGGAGGAGCACGTCGCCCGCGAGGCCGCCCGCACCCACCTGATCCCCGGCGTCCCCGCCGCCCTCGCCGCCCTGCGCGAAGCCGGCTGGACCATCGGCGTCGTCACCAACGGCTGCACCGACATCCAGCGCGCCAAACTCGCCCGGACCGGCCTGCTCCCCGCCGTCGACACCGTCTGCGTCTCCCAGGAGGCCGGCGTCCGCAAGCCCGCCCCCGAGATCTTCCGACTGGCCGCCGCCCGCCTCGGCCGCACCCTCACCCCCGACGCCTGGATGGTCGGCAACAACCCCGCCACCGACGTCCAGGGCGCCCACGCCGCCGGCATCCGCTCCATCTGGATCACCCCCGCCCCGCCCCCGCGCCTGCCCGCGTCCCACCCCACCCCCACCCACACCGCCCCCGACACCCCCACCGCCACCACCCTCCTCCTCACGGGCCAGTGAGCCGGTGAGCCAGTGAGCCGGTGAACCGGGCCGCTCCCGCCCGTCCGCCGATGTCGGCCCCCTCGGGCAGGCTGTCCCCATGCGCGCACCCCGAGTCCAGTGCCCCGCCTGCGGCCGACCGGTCGCCCTGATGCCCACGCGCCGGTCCGGCTACGGCGTCATCCACGACCACAAGAGGGACCGCCGCTCCCTGGTCCTCTGCGAGGCGAGCATGCGTCCCCTCCCGCTCTCCCAGGCCACCGCCTGGCAGGACGCCCTCCCCGGAGTCGTCCCCGACCCTCCGGCACCCACACTCTTCTGACACCCCGGCACCACCCCGCCGGGCGGGCCCCCGCGCACTCGTCCGGATACAACAGAACCGGCCCTGAGCGGCGTTTCCGCTGCTCAGGGCCGGTCTGGTAATCCAGTGGCTGGTGTAGGGTTCGAACCTACGTAGGCTATGCCGGCAGATTTACAGTCTGCTCCCTTTGGCCGCTCGGGCAACCAGCCAGGATTGGTGTCTCGCGGGGGCTTGCCCCGTTCGACTCCGTAAACAATACCCGATGCCGGGGGGTGGTTCGCCACCCGGTTGGTCACGTGATGATCAAGGGACCTGGCGTGGCTGTCGGGGGCGGTGGCGGGGTGGTGCTGGATAGGCTGGGGTGGCGGGCGTCCGGTGGGACGGTCCGTGTCAGTGAAGCCAGAGCATCAAGGAGACCAACACCCATGGCCGACTCCAGTTTCGACATCGTCTCGAAGGTCGAGTGGCAGGAGGTCGACAACGCGATCAACCAGACCTCGCGTGAGATCGCCACCCGCTTCGACTTCAAGAACGTCGGCGCCGAGATCAGCCGCTCCGGCGAAACGATCGAGATGAAGGCCAGCGGCGAGGAGCGGGTGAAGGCCATTCTGGACGTGCTGCAGAGCAAGTTCATCAAGCGTGGCCTGTCGCTGAAGGCGCTGGACGCCAAGGACCCGCAGCTGTCCGGCAAGGAGTACAAGATCTTCGCGGACGTGAAGGAGGGCATCTCCCAGGACGATGCCAAGAAGGTCGCGAAGATCATCCGTGACGAGGGCCCGAAGGGCGTGAAGGCCCAGGTCCAGGGTGACGAGCTCCGCGTGAGCTCGAAGAGCCGTGACGACCTGCAGACCGTCCAGGCACTGCTCAAGGGCAAGGACCTCGACTTCGCGATCCAGTACGTGAACTACCGCTGACCCCGCGGGGCGTGCGCGGCGAGGCCCCGGTCCCGGGTTCGGGACCGGGGCCTCGCCCGTTGGCCGGGGGGTCAGCCGGCGGCGGGGTGGGGGTGGAGGGCGGCCAGGCGGGCCGCGGCGTCCGTGAGGGACTGCCCCTGCGCCTTGAGCGTGGCGAGCTGCTCCGACAGGGCCGGCGCGGTGGCGCCGGGGACGCTCGGCGGGTCCGGGACGGTCACCGGCGGCGTCGGCAGCTGGCCGAGCAGGCCCTGGAGGACGGCCTGCAGCGAGGCGAGCAGCTGCTGGATGCCGAGGTCCGGGAGGGAGGAGAGCAGGGACGGGATCAGCCCGGTGACCGTGCCGACGAGGTCGCCGACCGTCCCGAGCACCGCGCCCGGGTCGGGGACGGCGGAGAGGTCCGGGGCGGCGGGCGCGGCGGGGAGGCCGGGCACCGGCGCACTGGCCGGAGGCACCGTCACGGGCAGCGGCGCATCGGCCGGACGCGCGGGGACGGCCGGGACGGCGACGGCCACCGGGAAGCCCGGCAGGGCCGGGACGGTGACGGCGAAGGGGGACGTTCGGGGAGCCGGGCCTTCATGGCCGGCGGGGGTGGCGGACGCCGTGGCGACCGGGGTCAGCACGATGGCTGCGGTCAGCGCGGCGGCCATCCAGGTGGCACGCATGGGTGTTGCTTCCTCTCGATGCGAATCAGGCGAAATGCCTGATTCACACGTTGGGGCACGCCAGTTGACCCGGCCACCGCGCCTACGCCGAACGGTTCACGCCCCGCCGGGGGCGGCCCAGTGCCCGGTGCTGCGGTGGGCGGCCAGGCCGACCGCCTCGAACTCGTCGTGGTGGCGGGCGTCCACGACGCGGGCGCCGATGCGCCGCAGGGCGCGGGAGATCGGGCTGCCCTCGGGCGGACTGGGCTCGAACTCGCCGCTGACGAGCGGCCCCAGGTCGAGCCGGCCGTCGGCCCAGACGGCGGCGCGCTGGGTGCCGCTGCCGCCGAAGTAGTCGGCCTCGACGCAGGCGATCGGGCCGGCCTTGGACCAGGCGGCGAGCCGGCGTTCGAGACCGTCCGGGAACCAGTCGAAGCCGGACTCGCCGCCGAACCCCGGCTCACCGCGGCCGAACTGGAGCGCGGACAGGAAGGCGGGGGTGGCCGGTATCAGGGCCAACCCCTGGGACAGCGGACTGAGATGGGCGGCCGGGACCTCGGCGGCGGCCACCGCGAGCAGCTCCGCCGAACCGATCAGCGCCTGAAGTTCGTACGACATTCAGTCATCCTGAACCACGGCACTGACACTCCGCCCGGCATTTACCATTCCGTACCCGGACGGGTACGACCCGGACGGCACCGCTCCGGGCGCGGGTCGCCCCGGGAACGGGCACGAGCGGCCCCGGGGCCGGGCGCGGCCCACCCCGGAAGCGGGCGCGAGCGGCCCCGGAGGAGGCCCCACAGCAGGCTCCGCAGCAGGCCCCGCAGCAGGCCCCGCAGCAAACCCCGGCCGGCGGCGGTCCCCGGCCGGCACCTGGCCAAACCTCCGGCACGCGGTCCTGACAGTCGATCACCCGTGCGGGTGCACGCCGCATGCGACACCCCCGGCAACCGGGTGAACTGGCCGGGTACGGCCCGCCTCCGGGGATCTCCCGGAGCGAACGCACCCGGGGCCGCACCCGAGGAGGACGCATGAGTTCGATGGAGGCACCGTCGCCCGGCCGGGGCAGCCCGGGCCCGACCACCCCCCGGAAGAGCGGCGGCGCGGTGGCCGCCCGGATGGCCAGCGCACCGCGGATGTCCTGGCTGACCCTGGCGCTGATGACGACCAGCTCGGTGGCCAGCCTCCGGGCCGCCCCGACCATGGCGGTGTACGGCCTGGCCTGCGTCTTCCTCTACCTCGTCCCCGCGATCGTCTTCCTGCTGCCGACCGCGCTGGTCTCCGCCGAGCTGGCCTCCGGCTGGGAGGGCGGCGTCTACCGCTGGGTGTCGGAGGGCCTGTCGAAGCCGCTCGGCTTCCTCGCCGTCTGGTGCCAGTTCGCGATGACGATCTTCTACTACCCGTCCCTGCTCGCGTACGTGGCCTCGACCATCGCGTACGTGGTCAACCCCTCGCTGGCCAGCAACGGCCCGTACACCGCCGTGGTGATCATGGTGCTGTACTGGACCGGCGTCTGGGTCTCCTCGCGCGGGACGAAGGCCGTGGCCGGCCTCTCCTCCTGGGGCCTGGTGATCGGCACCCTGATCCCCGGCACGCTGCTGGTGGTGCTCGGCATGGTCTTCCTCGGCCAGGGCAACTCCTCGGCCGCCCCGATGAACGCCGCGCACATCTTCCCGCAGTGGACCGGCCTGGCCAGCCTGGTGCTGATCGTCAACAACTTTCTCAGCTACTCCGGCATGGAGATGAACGCGGTGCACGTCTCCTCGCTCCGCGACCCGGCCCGCGAGTTCCCGCGGTCGATGTTCACCGCCTCCGGGATGGTCCTGCTGATCTTCATCCTGCCCGCACTGGCGATCAGCTGGGTGGTGCCGTCCAGCGAGCTGAGCCTGACGGCCGGCGTGATGCAGGCCTTCGACGCCTTCTTCCAGTACTTCCACATCGGCTGGCTCACCCCGGTGATCGCGGTGGCGCTGGTCGCCGCCGCCCTCGGCGGCATGCTGACCTGGCTGGCCGGGCCCTCCAAGGGCCTGCTGATGATCTCCCGCCAGGAGGGCTACCTGCCGCCGTTCCTGCAGCGGCTGAACAAGGAGGGCATCCAGCAGAACCTGCTGGTCACCCAGGGTGTGGTCACCACGGTCATCGCGCTGGCGTACGCGCTCATCCCGAACGTCTCCAGCGCCTACTGGATCTTCTCCGTGATCACCACGCAGGTGTACCTGATCGTCTACCTGCTGATGTTCCTCGCGGCGATCCGGCTGCGCCGCACCCAGCCGGACCACCCCCGCGGCTACCGCGCCCCGGCGCTGGTCCTGGTCTGCGTGACCGGTTTCCTGGCCTCGGCGGCGGCGATGGCGATCGGGTTCGTGCCGTCCTCGCAGTTCGGCAGCGGCAGCGTCTGGTCGTACGTCGCGATCGTCGCCGGCGGCCTGGTGCTGCTCGGCCTGGTGATCCCGTACCTGTTCCTGCGGCTGCGCGAGCCCTCCTGGCGCTCCCCCGAGGCCCAGGCCGAACTGGCCGCGCAGGAGGCCCAGGAGCGGCGCGACGCCACCGGAGGTGCGGCATGAGCGGCACGATGATGGCCTCCCGCCACCGCTGGATCTACGTGGGCGCGATCGTCCTGCTGGTCGGGATGGTGATCACCGGCCTGCTGACGTACGAGCAGCTGCACAGCACCAACCAGGCCAACGACAAGGCCAAGCAGCTCTCCTCGGCACTGGGGGCGGCCGGTTACCCGGTGCCCAGCCAGAGCCAGATCGTGCACACCCTGGGCGAGGACGGCGGCGCCGTCTGCGAGAACCCGGCGAACGCGCTGACCCAGGCGCAGTGGAAGTACGGCATGTCCAACGGCGCGGGCGGGCCCGGGCAGCGTCCGGTGCTCTCCGACCGCGAGGTGGTGTTCGCGGAGTCGATCGTGCTCTCGGTGTACTGCCCGGACAAGCTCGCCGACATCAAGGAGAAGATCGACGACCTCAAGCTCCGCGACACCGTACGGAACTGACACTCCCTCAGACATTGCCCCGACCCCACGACCGATCGCTCAGGAGTCGTACCCATGACCGACGAACTCGCCCGCCGGATCGCCGACCTGATGCCCCGGGCCAAGGCCGACCTGGCCGAGCTGGTCGCCATCCCGTCCGTCGCGGACCCCCGCCAGTACCCGCCGGAGAAGTGCCGCGAGGCCGCCGAGTGGGTCGCCGCCGCCTTCACCGGCGCCGGGCTGCGCGACGTCCACCTGGAGGAGACGCCGGACGGCAGCCACGCCGTGATCGGCCACCGCCCGCCCCCGCCCGGCGCTCCGACCGTCCTGCTCTACTGCCACTACGACGTCCAGCCGCCGCTCGACGACGCGGCCTGGACCTCCCCGCCGTTCGAGCTCACCGAGCGCGACGGCCGCTGGTACGGGCGCGGCACCGCCGACTGCAAGGGCAACATCGTCATGCACCTCACCGCGCTGCGGGCGCTCGGCGACGACCTCCCGGTCGGCATCAAGTTCGTCGCCGAGGGTTCGGAGGAGCAGGGCACCGGCGGCCTGGAGGCGTACGTGCCCCCGCACGCCGGCGAGTTGCACGCCGACGCGCTGCTGGTCTGCGACACCGGGAACGCCGCCGTCGGCGTGCCCACCGCCACCACCTCCCTGCGCGGGGTCACCAACGTGGTGGTCACCGTCTCGACCCTCGCCGGCGACATGCACTCCGGCATGTTCGGCGGCCCCGCCCCGGACGCCCTGGCCGCGCTGATCCGCGCCCTCGACTCGCTGCGCGACGCCGACGGCGGCACCCGGATCGACGGGCTGGACTGCACCGGCACCTGGAGCGGCGTCGGCTACGACGAGCAGCAGTTCCGGACCGACGCCGGGGTCCGGGAGGGCGTGCGGCTGACCGGTTCGGGCACCGTCGCCGACCGGCTCTGGGCCAGGCCCGCCGTCACCGTGCTCGGCATCGACTGCCCCCCGGTGGTCGGCTCGGCCGCCGCCGTCCCGGCCACCGCCCGCGCCCGGGTCAGCCTGCGGGTGCCGCCCGGCACCGACGCGCAGGCCGCCCAGGACGCGCTCACCGCGCACCTGGAGGCCGCCGTGCCGTGGGGCGCGCAGGTCGGGGTCGAGCCGGAGAGCGTCGGCTCGCCGTTCCGCGCCTCCACCGGCGGGCCGGCGTACTCGGCGCTCGACAAGGCCGTGCAGGAGGTCTACGGCAAGCCGATCTCCTTCCTCGGCCAAGGCGGTTCGATCCCGCTCTGCAACGTGTTCGCCCGCACCTACCCGGAGGCGGAGATCATCCTGATGGGCGTCGAGGAGCCGCGCTGCCTGATCCACGCACCCAACGAGAGCGTCGATCCCGGCGAGATCGAACACATGGCCAATGTCGAGGCGTTGTTCCTCCGGCACTACGCCGACTCCGTCCGGACGTGATGGAGTTCGGAGCACGCGACAGCAGCCCGCGCCCGGCGGCCGGCCCGATCCGGACGGCCGCCGGTCCGGGACCGACGCCGGTACGGGACAGACGCAGAGAGGAACCCTCATGCCACGACCGTTCACCACCGAGGACTACACCGCCCGGATGGCCCGGGCCACCGCCGCCGCGGCCGCCGCCGGACTCAGCGGCCTGGTCGTCGCCCCCGGCCCCGACCTGGTCTACCTCTGCGGCTACCAGCCGACCGCGATCACCGAACGGCTGACCGCGCTGCTCCTCACCGACGGGAACGAACCCGCCCTGATCGTCCCCAAGTTGGAGCGCCCGGACGCCGAACGGGCCACCGGCGCCCCCGGCCTGCGGCTGCTCGACTGGACCGACGGCGAGAGCCCGTACGCCACCGCCGTCCCGCTGCTCGACCCGGCCGGCCGCTACGGCGTCTCGGACAACGCCTGGGCCATGCACCTGCTCGGCCTCCAGGCCGCCCTGCCGGGCGCCGGCTGGACCTCGCTCACCGAGGCGCTGCCGATGCTCCGGGCGGTCAAGGACACCGACGAGCTGGAGCGCCTGGCCGCGGCCGGCGGCGCCGCGGACGCCGCCTACCGGGGCATCCTGGAGGTGCGGTTCGCCGGCCGGCGGGAGACCGACGTGGCCGCCGACCTCAGCGCCCTGCTCATCCAGTACGGGCACAGCCAGGTCGACTTCACCGTCGTCGGCTCCGGCCCCAACGGCGCCAACCCGCACCACGAGGCGGGCGACCGGGTGATCCGCGCCGGGGACACCGTCGTGCTGGACTTCGGCGGCCTCAAGGACGGCTACGGTTCCGACACCACCCGGACCGTGCACGTCGGCACCGACGTCCCGGCCGAGGTGCAGAAGGTGCACGACGTCGTCCGGCAGGCGCAGCAGACCGCGTTCGAGGCCGTCCGGCCCGGGGTGACCTGCCAGGAGATCGACCGGATCGCCCGCCGGGTGATCACCGAGGCCGGGTACGGCGAGTACTTCATCCACCGCACCGGGCACGGCATCGGCATCACCACGCACGAGCCGCCGTACCTGGTCGAGGGCGAGGAGCAGCCGCTCGTCCCCGGGATGTGCTTCTCGATCGAGCCCGGCGTCTACCTGCCCGGCCGGTTCGGGGTGCGGATCGAGGACATCGTGACGGTGACCGAGCAGGGCGGCCGGCGGTTCAACAACACGCCCCACGAGCTGGGCACCGTCGCCTGACCGCGGCCGGAGCGGGCCGCTGCGCTGTCCGGTGTCTTTCTGAGTCTTTGCTGGACGACAGGCCGTTCGCGTGAAGAGTTCTCAAAGAATGCCTTGCTAGCTTCGGCTGGCATGACCAAACTGCTCCGCCCGGCGCCGCCCCCACCCGCGAGCGCCGGGCGGCTGCGTCCGGTGACCCGGCCGCTGCCCGGTGCGCCCGCCAGCGCACTGGCCCGGCTGCGGCTGCTGGCGTGGCCGCTCTACCTCGTCGCCCTGCTCTGGTACGTGCGCACGTACGGCCTGCCGTACTCCAACGACGTGGTCTTCTGCTGGCTGATCGGTGCCCTGCTGGCCGCCGCGGTGCACAGCGGCCACGGACCGCGCGGCTTCCTGCTGGTGCTGCGGGACTGGGTGCCGGTGATGGCCGTCGTCTGGGCGTACTCGCTGCTGCGCGGGTACGGCGCCCACACCCCGTGGGCCCCGCACTGGCGGCCGCAGCTGCGGGCGGACGAACTGCTCGGCTTCGGTGAGACCCTGACGGTCCGGCTGCAGTACGGGCTCTACACCCCCGGGTCGCCGCACTGGTACGACTACGCGGCGGTCGCCGTCTACATGTCGCACTTCTTCATGATCTTCGTGGTGCTGGCCGTGCTCTGGCGGCGCCGCCACGACCGGTTCCGGCACCTGCTCACCTGCTACCTCGCGCTGACCTTCGCCGGGTTCGCGACGTACATCCTCTTCCCGGCCGACCCGCCGTGGCTCACCGCGCAGGAGGGTCACATGCCGGCGCTCACCCGGGTGGTGTCGGACGTGCTGACCCAGAGCGGGCTGCCGCGGGCCGGGTCGGTCTTCGAGAACGGCAGCCGGTTCGCCAACGACGTCGCCGCGATGCCCTCGCTGCACTCCGCCTACCCGGCGATGCTGCTGTTCTTCTTCTGGCCGACGGCCGCCCGGTGGCTGCGCGTGCTGCTGGTCGCGTACCCGCTCGCGATGGCGTTCACCCTGGTCTACGGGGCGGAGCACTTCATCGTCGACGTCTTCGCGGGCTGGGCGTACGCGGCGCTGGTGGTCTACGGCGTGCAGTGGCTGCGCGAGCGGCGCCGGACCAGGCTGCTGGCGGCCGCCGCGCCGGGGTAGCCGGCCCGGGCCGCCGGACGACGGCCCGCCACCCCCGCACCGGGTCGGCGGCCGCCACCGGCAGACTGGGCGGGTGACCGAGACGCCCATGAGGCCCACCCAGGACCAGCTGCTCGCCGCCCGCGACAGCACCATCGCGGACATCGTCGCCCCCGGGCTGCGGGTGCTGTTCTGCGGCATCAACCCCGGCCTCTGGTCCGGCGCCACCGGCCACCACTTCGCCCGGCCGGGCAACCGGTTCTGGCCCGCCCTGCACCGCTCCGGGTTCACCCCGCGCCTGTTCCGCCCGGACGAGCAGCGCGAACTGCTCGACCTCGGCCTGGGCATCACCAACGTCGCCCCGCGCACCACCGCCAAGGCGGACGAGCTCACCGCCGAGGAACTGCGCGAGGGCGGCGCGGCGCTCGCCGAGCGCGTCCGGTCGCTGCGCCCGCGGGCCCTGGCCGTGCTCGGCATCGGCGCCTACCGGACGGCCTTCGGGCGGCGGACGGCGGCGGTCGGCCGGCAGCCGCAGGGCCTCGGGGAGACCGAGGTCTGGGTGCTGCCCAACCCGAGCGGGCTCAACGCCCACTACACGCCGGACGCGCTGGCGCAGGAGTTCCGGCGGCTGCGGGAGGCGCTGGAGTAGCCGGCCGCTGACGACCCGGCCGCCTACACCGCCGCCAGCCCCTCCGGCAGGGCCAGCGCCCGCAGTTCGCGGATCATCGCCCGGACGGCCGCGGTGCCCGCCAGCTCGGGCGTGGTGACGTACCCGACGTACCGGCTGGGCGGGCGCGGGCCGAGGTCGGTGACGGCGAGGCCGGGCGGCGCACCGAGCAGGGCGGTCCGGGGCATGATCGCCATGCCGAGCCCCTGGGAGACCAGCGAGACGGCGACGGTGTCGTCCTCGACGTCGATGGTCGCGGGCGGGATCCAGTCCTGGCGGTCCCACCACTGACGGGTGTAGGAGCCGCAGTTCTCGTCCCAGTCGACCAGCGGCAGCCCGTGCGGCGCCGGGTGGCCCTGCGGGTGCACCAGCGCGTACGTCTCCTCGAACAGGCGGACCGCGACCAGCCCGGGGACGGGCGGCGGCCCACCGGCGTCCAGGGTGGCGAGCCCGAGGTCGGCGCGGCCGTCCGCGACCTCGCCGGCCGTGCCCCGGCCGATCTCGCGAACGATCCGCACCTGCGGGGTCAGCCCGGGGTGGCGGGCGGTGAGCCGGGCCAGCACCGGCGGCAGCAGATGGGCGGCGACGCTGCGGAAGGCGGCGATCCGCAGCGGTCCGGTCACCTCCGCGGCGGCGTCCTGCGTACCGGCGCCGCGCACCTCCGGGCCCATCGCCTCCAGCAGCCGCAGGATGCGCCGGGCGTAGGCCACGGCCCGCGCGCCGGCGTCCGTGGGGCGCGCGCCGTGGCGGCCGCGCTCGAAGAGCACCGCGCCGAGCTTCCGCTCGCAGACCCGCACCGCGTGCGAGACGGCGGACTGGGTCGTGCCCAGGCGCACGGCCGCGGCGGTGAAGCCCTTCTCCTCCTCGACGGCCACCAGGATCCGCAGCTCCTGCGGGGCGAGATCGGGCGTGGCGGCGCGTTCGACGGCGGGGGCAGGGCCGGTGCGCCCCGGCGCGGTGACGTTCATGGGCCGAATCTACCGGCATCCATCGATCCCGCTCATGGACCGGGCCCTTCCATCGACGCGGACCCCTGCCCGGCGCACCACCGCGCTCCCTACGGTGATCACCTCAGCCCCGCCCCTTCGACCGTTCCGGAGCCCCCGATGACCCGCCCCACCGCCCTCGCCGTCCACCAGGTCTCCCGCCCGTCCGGCGCCCCCACCGCCGCCGACTTCGCCTTCGTCGAGGAGACCGTCCCGGTGCTCGCCGAGGGCGAGGCCCTGGTCGAGAACGTCTACCAGTCCGTCGACCCGTACATGCGCGAGGAGATGGACGAGGGCGGCTGGGAGCTCCACGCCCCGCTGGAGGGCCGGACGCTCGGCCGGGTCGTGGAGTCCCGCACCCCCGCGCTGCCCGTCGGCACGCTGGTCCACCACCGCCGGGCCTGGCGCACCCTCTCGGTGGTCGGCGCGGCCGAGGTCACCGTGCTGCCCGACTTCGCGGGCGTCCCGCTCAGCGCCCACCTGAGCGTGCTGGGCGGCACCGGCCTCTCCGCCTGGGTCGGCCTGACCAGGATCGCCCGCCTCCGGCCCGACGAGACGATCTTCATCTCGGCCGCCGCCGGCGGTGTGGGCAGCGCGGCCGGGCAGCTCGCCCGGCTGCTCGGCGCCGGCCGGATCATCGGCAGCGCCGGCTCCGCCGCCAAGGTCGGGCACCTCACCGACCGCCTCGGTTTCGACGCCGCGTTCGACTACCACGACGGCCCGATCGGCGACCGGCTCCGCGAGGCCGCCCCGGACGGCCTGCACGTCTACCTCGACAACGTCGGCGGCGACCACCTCGAAGGCGCGATCGGCGCGCTGCGCGACCACGGCCGGATCGCCTGGTGCGGCGCCGTCGCCCAGTACAACCACCGGAGCCGGCCGCCCGCCGCGCCGCGCAACCTCTTCGACGTGGTCGGCAAGAGCCTGCGCCTGGAGGGCTTCCTGGTCCGCGACCACCTCGACGCCCGGCCGGAGCTCTACGACTTCCTCGTCCCCCACCTGCGCTCCGGCGCCGTCGTCCCGGACGAGACCGTCGTCCGGGGCTTCGAGAACGTGGTCGACGCCTTCCTGGGCATGCTGCGGGGCGCCAACACCGGCAAGATGATCGTCCAGCTCACCGACGCGCCGTGACCCACCAGCGGCAACGGGTCAGCGTCCGCCGAACCGCTCGTCCGTCGACACGACCTCGCGCCCCAGCGGCATCAGCGAGATCGGGATCATCTTGAGGTTGGCCCAGCCGAACGGGATCCCGATGATCGAGATGAAGAGCGGGATGCTGGTCGCGATGTGCGCCAGCGCCAGCCACCAGCCCGCGAACACCAGCCAGATCACGTTGCCGACGCAGGACGGCGCCCCGGCGTCCGCCTTCTCCACCGTCGTCCGCCCGAACGGCCAGATCACGAAGCCGGCGATCCGGAACGAGGCGATGCCGAAGGGGATCGTGACGATGAGGACGCAGCAGATGATGCCGGCGATGGCGTAGCCGATCGCCATCCAGATGCCGCAGAAGATCAACCAGATGGCGTTCAGGACGAATTCGATCACCTTCATGGTGGGCACCCTCTCACGACGGACGGCCGGCCCCCATGACGTGCCATGCCCGCTGCGGGGCGTGTCTACGCCGCCGCCGGCGGCCCGGGGCGCCCTGCGCTCCGGTGCCCGCCCGCCGCGGGGGACGGTCGCCGGAGCGGGGAGTCGTCGCCCGGGCACCCGTCGTGGCGGTCCGGCGCCGGCCGCGGACCGGCGCCGCGCTACAGCGGGGTGACGGCCTTCAGCACCAGCAGCAGCGCCACCGCCGCGTTGAGCGCGCAGAGCGCCGATGCCGCCGTCCCGATCGCCGCCACCATGGCCGCGAGGCCCGCCCGGGTGTGCGCCGGCGGCCAGTTCCGCGAGGACGGCACCGGGCCGAGCAGCGCGGCCACCCGGCGCGGCACCGGTCCGGGGACCGGCCCCGGCGCCGCGAAGGCGGCGAACCCGGGGGCGGGCGCCCGGTGCGAGACCAGCGCCGCCCGGGCCACCGCCCGGGCCGTGATCCGCCGGTCGCCGACCACCGCGGCCGACTGCTCGTCCGCCCACCGCTCCGCGCTGTACGCCACTGCCTGCTGCAAGGGCCGCAGGAACGGGTTGACGCAGCCCGCGAGTTGGGTGATCAGCAGATAGCGGTGGTGCCGGTGCTCCAGGTGCGCGCGCTCGTGCGCGAGCAGCGCCGCGCGCTCGTCGGCCGCCAGCCCGGCCAGCATCCCGGTGGAGACCACCACCCGCCCCGGCGAGCCGGGCAGCGCGTACGCGTACGGGCGGTCGTCCGGCAGCACCGCGAGATCGTCCGCGACGGCGTCCCCGGGCGCGGCGGCGAGCCCGTACCCGGCCGTGCCCCCGAGCTCGCGGCCGAGCGCCCGGCGCGCCCGGGCCCGGACCCGCAGATGCCGCACCACCGTGCGCAGACAGGCCCCGGCCACCACCACCAGCACGCAGATCGCCGCCGTCCCGACCGTCTCGTGGTACGGCAGCGCGGCCCGCACCTCCGGGTCGGACCAGCTGTCCGGCAGCGGGTTCCCCGGGAGCTGGGCGGTGCCCACCACCCCGGTCAGACCGAGGCAGACGGCACTGCACAGCGCCATCACCGCACTGATCGCGGTCAGCAGCCGGGCCGCCCCGCGCGGATGCAGGTGCTGCTCGGCGAGCCGGGCGATCGGGACCGCGGTCAGCGGCAGGACGAGCGGGAGGAAGACGAAGACGCCCACGGCTCAGCT
Organism: Kitasatospora sp. NPDC003701; assembly: GCF_053587085.1. Classification (NCBI taxonomy): domain Bacteria; kingdom Bacillati; phylum Actinomycetota; class Actinomycetes; order Kitasatosporales; family Streptomycetaceae; genus Kitasatospora; species Kitasatospora sp. NPDC003701. The sequence goes on along the minus strand of NZ_JBSFNM010000009.1, from coordinate 150,265 downwards.
CTCGTGGTCGGCCACTGCCGGATCGGCACCGGCGCTGTCCAGCAGCGTCCGCAGCAGCTCCTCGTCGTGCGGGAGCAGGGCGGTGACGAAGCTGGCCAGCACGGCGTCCCGGTCCGGCTCGCCGTCGAGCATCCGGCGCATCCGCAGGGCGGCCAGCCCGGCCGCGTCGGAGGAGGCCTGCCAGAGGTAGGAGCGGCCCGAACGAGTCCGTGAGACGGCCTTCTTGGCGTGCAGCCGGGACAGGATGGTCATCACGGTGGTGTACGCGAGGCCGCCGTCCAGCCGCTCCTGCACCCACACCGCGGTGGCCGGTCCGGGCGCCCGCTGGAGCACCGCCAGCACCTGGGCCTCCAGCTCGCCCTGGCCGCGCCGCCGGGCCCGTGGATCCCCGGCCGCCGGGGCGTGCCTCTCCTCTGCCATGACGGCCACTCCCTCCGGATGCCGCGCCCGCAGCCGGCGGAACGCGTTCTCATCCTAACGAGCGGCCGCCGGCCGCCCGGCGGCCCGCTCAGCCCAGCGGCTCGCGCGCGTTCTGCCGCCGGTCCAGCTCGGCGATCTCGGGGTGGTGCAGGTCGAACGCCGGGGACTCCGAGCGGATCCGGGGCAGGGTGACGAAGTTGTGCCGCGGCGGCGGGCAGGAGGTCGCCCACTCCAGCGACCGCCCGTAGCCCCACGGGTCGTCCTCGCCGGCCAGGCGGCCGTGGCGCGCGGTGTGCCAGACGTTGTAGAGGAACGGCAGGGTGGAGATGCCGAGCAGGAAGGAGCCGATCGTGGAGACGGTGTTCAGCGTGGTGAAGCCGTCCGAGGCCAGGTAGTCGGCGTACCGGCGCGGCATGCCCTCGGCGCCCAGCCAGTGCTGCACCAGGAAGGTGGCGTGGAACCCGACGAAGAGGGTCCAGAAGTGGATCCGCCCGAGCCGCTCGTCCAGCATCCGCCCGGTGAACTTGGGCCACCAGAAGTGGAAGCCGGCGAACATCGCGAAGACGACCGTCCCGAACACCACGTAGTGGAAGTGGGCGACGACGAAGTACGAGTCCGAGACGTGGAAGTCGAGCGGCGGCGCCGCCAGCAGCACACCCGTCAGACCGCCGAAGAGGAAGGTCACCAGGAAGCCGACCGTCCAGAGCATCGGGGTCTCGAAGCTCAGCGAGCCCTTCCACATGGTGCCGATCCAGTTGAAGAACTTCACCCCGGTGGGCACCGCGATCAGCATCGTCATGATCGAGAAGAACGGCAGCAGGACCTGCCCGGTGACGAACATGTGGTGCGCCCAGACCGTGATCGACAGGCCGGTGATGGCGATGGTGGCGGCGATCAGGCCGGAGTAGCCGAAGACCGGCTTGCGGCTGAACACCGGGATGATCTCGGTGACGATGCCGAAGAACGGCAGCGCGATGATGTACACCTCCGGGTGCCCGAAGAACCAGAAGAGGTGCTGCCAGAGCATCGCACCGCCGTTGGCCGCGTCGAAGACGTGCGAGCCGAACTTGCGGTCCGACTCCAGGCAGAGCAGCGCCGCCGCCAGCACCGGGAAGGCGAAGAGCACCAGCACGGCGGTGAGCAGGACGTTCCAGACGAAGATCGGCATCCGGAACATCGTCATCCCGGGGGCGCGGAAGCAGACGATCGTGGTGATGAAGTTGACCGAGCCGAGGATGGTCCCGAAGCCGGAGAAGGCCAGGCCCATGATCCACAGGTCCGCGCCGAGGCCCGGGCTGTGCTCGGCGCTGTTCAGCGGGGCGTAGGCGAACCAGCCGAAGTCGGCCGCGCCGTCGGGGGTCAGGAAGCCGTAGAGCGCGATCAGCGAGCCGAACAGGTAGAGCCAGTAGGCGAGGGCGTTCAGCCGGGGGAAGGCCACGTCGGGCGCGCCGATCTGCAACGGCATGATCCAGTTGGCGAAGCCTGCGAACAGCGGGGTCGCGAACATCAGCAGCATGATCGTGCCGTGCATGGTGAAGAGCTGGTTGAACTCCTCGCTGCTGAGCAGCTGCAGCCCCGGCCGGGCCAGCTCGGCCCGCATCAGCATCGCCATCAGCCCGCCGACCAGGAAGAACAGGAACGCGGTGGTGATGTAGAGGGTGCCGATCCGCTTGTGGTCGGTGGTCGTCAACCAGCCCACCAGGGCCCGGCCGCGCCGCCGGCGCGCGGCCGCCCGCCGGCGGTCCCACCGCGGCGTGCGCGACGGGTGCGGGGCCTGCTCCACGACGTCCTTCGGCAGAAGAGTCACGCGGCGCCTTCCGTGCTCGGGGCCGGGCCGCGGACGGGACCGCCGGAGCGGCCGGCCCGGGTCCGGACGGCGGTCGGACAACCACTACCAGCCGCCGTCCGGGCCCGCCGGGGGCGCGCGGGACGCGTCACCCGAACAGGCGCGGCCCGGTTGCCCGGCGCCCGGCTCCGGTGGACGGTCGAAGTCCGTACCCCTTTCCGTACGCCCGTTCGGCCGTCGGCCCGGTTCCGGCCGGGCTCCGCCGACGGCCCAGGCCTACGGCCCAGGAGGAGTCCATGACCACCTCGTCGCCCACTCCCGACCAGCCCCCGCCCTGGCGTTCCGGCACCGGGGCACCGCCACCACCGCCTTCGGTCAACCGGTTCAGCGACTGGGCCCCCGGCCTGGTGATGTTCGCGGGTGTGCTGATGCTCATCAACGGCTTCATGGAGGCGGTGCGGGGCATCATGGCGGTCGCCGACGACGACATCTTCGTCTCGACCCCGCGCTACGTCTTCCGCTTCGACCTCACCGGGTGGGGGTGGGTCCACATCATCGTCGGCGCACTGGTCGCGGTGGTCGGTGCCTTCGTCCTCAAGGGCGCCGCCTGGGCCCGCTACACCGGCATCTTCCTCACCGCGGTGAGCGCCCTCGACAACTTCCTGGCCCTGCCGTACTACCCGCTCTGGTCGATCGTGGTGATCGCCCTGGACGTCTTCATCATCTGGGCGCTCTGCGTCTACCGCCCGGAGGACGCGGTCTACTGACCGCCCGCCGTACCCGACGGCCGCGCCCGTACCGACCACCGGGTCGGTGCGGGCGCGGCGGTGCTCCCGGCGGGCGGCGGCTCAGGTGCGGGCGCGCTGGGTGACCGCGATGCAGACCAGCACCACCACCGCGGTGACCGGCGCCGCCGCCGGCAGGTCCTCGGCCAGCAGCAGCACCGCCCAGACCAGCGTCAGCAGCGGCTGGGCGAGCTGGAGCTGACTGGCCCTCGGCACCCCGATCGCCGCCATCCCCCGGTACCAGAGCACGAACCCGCCGAACTGCGAGACCGCCGCCGTGTACGCCAGCCCGGCCAGCGCCTTCGCCCCCGGGTGCACCGCCTCGGACGGCAGTGCCAGCGCGGTGGTCGCCACGGTGACCGGCAGCGCCGCGACCACCGCCCAGGCGATCACCTGCCACCCCGGCAGCTCGCGCGCGATCCGCCCGCCCTCCGCGTACCCGGCCGCGCAGACCAGCAGCGCGGCGAACAGGAAGAGGTCCGCGGTGGTCGGCCGCCCGTGGCTCTGCAGCAGGGTGAAGGCGAGCACGGCCGCCGCCCCGGCGAGCGCCGCGCACCAGAAGGTCCGGGACGGGCGCCCACCGGTGCGCAGGGCCGAGACCGCGGCGGTGGCCAGCGGCAGCACCCCGATGACGACCGCGGAGTGCGCGGTCGAGGAGGCCCGCAGCGCCAGCGTGGTCAGCAGCGGGAAGCCCAGCACGCAGCCGGCCGAGACCACCAGCAGCCCGGGCCAGTGCCGCCGTGCGGGCAGCGGGACGCGGGCGGCCGCCAGGCAGAGCGCGGCGAGCAGCCCGGCCAGGGCGCCGCGCAGCCCCGTCGCCGTCCAGGGACCGAAGCCGGTCAGCGCCCAGGAGGTCGCGGGGAAGCTGAAGGAGAAGGAGAGGACGCCGAGGGCCGCCAGGGCGGTACCGGAGCTGCCGGGGAGTACCAGGCTCCGCGGTGCTATCGCGATCGGGCTGGTAGCGCTATCTTGTGCCGTCATGAACGAGCGTAGCAGTGTGACCGATCTCGCCGACAGCCTGCGCCGGGAGGTGGAGCGCTACCCGGAAGGGCGGAAGCTGCCGTCGAGCCGGGCCCTGATGGAGCGCCACCAGGTCAGCCCGGTGACGGTCTCCCGGGCGATCGCCGTGCTGGCGGCGGAGGGCCTGGTGGTCTCCCGCCCGGGCGCCGGGGTCTTCCGCGCCGCCGCGTTCGCGGACGGCGGCGCCGGATTCACCGGCGGCGGCTCGGCGGCGGCCGCGCCGACCGCCCGGCCCGGCGACCTCTCCTGGCAGGAGATCGCGCTGAGCGCCGACGCGGGCCCGCGCGACCAGGGCGCGGGGCCGCTGTTCGCCACCCTGAACGTCCCGTCGCCCGACGTGGTCGACCTCAACGGCGGCTACCCGCACGCCTCGCTCCAGCCGGAGCGGCTGCTGGCCGCCGCACTGGCCCGGGCCGGGCGGCGGCCCGGCGCCTGGGAGCGCCCGCCGGTCGACGGGCTGACCGAGCTGCGCGCCTGGTTCGCCCGGGACATCGGCGGCAACGGCGGGCCGCTCGGCGCGGGCGACGTCCTGGTCACGGCCGGCGGGCAGAGCGCGCTCACCATCGCGATGCGCTCCCTGGTCGCCCCGGGCGCTCCCGTCCTGGTGGAGTCGCCGACCTACCCCGGCATCCTCGCGGTCGCCCGCGCGGCGGGCGCGCGACCCGTCCCCGTCCCGGTGGACGAGGACGGCGTGCGCACCGACCTGCTGGCGGCGGCCTTCGACGCCACCCGGGCCCGGGCCTTCGTCTGCCAGCCGCTGTTCCAGAACCCGACCGGCGCCGTGCTCTCCCCCGAGCGGCGCGCCGAGGTGCTGCGGATCGCCCGGACGGCCGGCGCGTTCGTGGTCGAGGACGACTTCGCCCGCCGCCTGGTCCACACCGACGCCCCCGCCCTGCCGCGCCCGCTCGCCGCCGACGACCCGGACGGGGTGGTGGTCCACCTGCGCTCGCTGACCAAGGCCACCTCGCCCAATCTGCGGGTCGGCGCGCTCACCGCGCGCGGCCCGGCCCTGCAGCGGTTGCGGGCCACCCAGGTGGTGGACAGCTTCTTCGTCCCCCGGCCGCTCCAGGAGGCGGCGCTGGAACTGGTCGCCGACCCGGGCTGGGCGCGCCACCTGCGCACCCTGGGCGCCGAGCTGCGCGACCGCCGCACCACCGCGGTGGCCGCCCTGCGCCGCGAACTCCCGGGGCTGCTCGGCGCGTACCGGCCCGGTGGCTACCACCTCTGGCTGCGGCTGCCGGACGGCACCGACGAGGCGGCGCTGACCACCGCCGCCCTGCGCGCCGGCGTGCTGGTCACCCCCGGGCGGCCGTACCACGCCGCCGAACCGCCGGCACCGCACCTGCGGCTGAGCTACGCCGCGGTCGACAGCACCGCCCGGATCGCCGAGGGCGTCCACCGGCTGCGCCGGGCCTACGAGGGGCTCGCCGGCTGAGCCCGCGGCCCTCCGGCCCGCCCCGGTAGCCCCGGTAGCCCGACCGGACGGCCCCGGCCCCGGCAGCCCGCCCGGTCAGCCCCGGTAGCCCGCCATCCGCTCCAGGCGGGCGATCCGCTCCGCCATCGGCGGGTGCGTCGAGAAGAGCCGGGTGCCGGCCTCGCCCGGGCGGAACGGGCTGGCGATCATCATGTGGCTGGCCGTCTGGAGCTGCGGCTCCGGCGGGAGCGGCAGCTGCCGGGTACCGGCCTCCAGCTTGCGCAGGGCGCTCGCCAGGGCGAGCGGGTCGCCGGTGATCCGGGCGCCGTCGGCATCGGCCTGGTACTCGCGGGAGCGGCTGACCGCCAGCTGGATCAGCGAGGCGGCCAGCGGCCCGAGGATCATGATCGCCAGCATCCCGAAGAGCCCGGGCCCGTCGTCGTCGTCACTGCGGCCGAACGGCACCAGCCAGGCGAAGTTCACCAGGAACATCACCACCGAGGCGAGCGCCCCGGCGACCGAGGAGATCAGGATGTCCCGGTTGTAGACGTGGCTCAGCTCGTGCCCGAGCACGCCGCGCAGCTCCCGCTCGTCCAGCAGCTGCAGGATGCCGTCGGTGCAGCAGACCGCCGCGTTGCGCGGGTTGCGGCCGGTGGCGAAGGCGTTCGGGGCCGGGGTCGGGGAGATGTACAGGCGGGGCATCGGCTGGCGGGCCGAGGTGGAGAGCTCGCGGACGATCCGGTACAGCCGCGGCGCCTCGATCTCGCTCACCGGCCGGGCCCGCATCGCGCGCAGGGCGAGCTTGTCGCTGTTCCAGTACGCGTAGGCGTTGGTGCCGAGCGCGACCAGCAGGGCGATCACGAAACCGGTGCGGCCGAAGAAGCTGCCGATCACCAGGATCAGCGCCGAGAGGCCGCCGAGCAGTGCGGCGGTCCTCAGTCCGTTGTGCCGGCGGTGCACGGCAGGCCCTCCAATGGTGCGGTGGGGAAGCCCTCGCTGCCTCGTCCCTCTGCCCGCTCAACGGGCGGGAACGTCGGCCTTGTTCCCCCGTGACCACCGTCGCACCCGGGCCGCGCCCCCGCCCGCCCCGGCCGGCGGCCTCAGAACAGCGTGCCGCCGACCACCTGGAGGACCAGCTGGGGGGCCACCGAGAGCACCACGGCCACGGAGGCGGTGAGCCCCAGGGTGGCCGCGAGCGAGGCCGGCAGCCGGCGCTCGACGGCCGGCGCGGCACCGGCGGGCGGCTCCTCGGCGGCGGCCGCCGGCGCGAACAGCCGCGCCGTCCAGAGCAGGTAGTAGTACAGGGCGATGACCACATTGGCGGCCATCACCACGGCCAGCCACCCCAGACCGGCGTCGACGGCGGCGCGGAACACCACCACCTTGCCGAACAGGCCGATCACGCCCGGCGGCAGCCCGGCCAGGCAGAGCAGGAAGAAGGCCAGCGCCAGGGCCGTCCAGCGACGCCGGGCGAAGAGACCGCGGAAGTCGTCGACACTCGTCCCGGACCGGCGCCCGACGGCGGCGACCACCCCGAAGGCGCCCAGGTTCACCACCCCGTAGATCAGCGCGTACGCGGCGGTGGCGCCGAGCGGATCCGTCCCGTCCGGCGCGTAGCCGGCGGCGGCGAGCGGCACCAGCAGGTACCCGGCCTGGCCCACCGAGGACCAGGCGAGCAGCCGCACCGCGCTGTACCGGGTGTCGAACCGCTGGCGCAGCGCGCCCACGTTGCCGACCGTCATGGTCACGGCGGCCAGCACCGCGAGCACCAGGCCCCAGGTGTGCGCGTACGGGCGGAAGGCGATCGTGGTGACCAGGGCCAGGCCGGACAGGCCGGCGGCCTTCCCGACCACCGAGAGGTAGCCGGCCACCGGCAGCGGGGCGCCGATGTAGGTGTCGGGCACCCAGAAGTGGAACGGCACGGCGGCGACCTTGAAGGCGAAGCCGACCAGCGTGAGCACCGCTCCGGCCTCGGCCAGCGGCTCCAGCCGGGCCGGCGCGTGGGCCAGGCCCTCGGCGAGCGCGCCCAGGTGCAGGCTGCCGCCGGCGGCGTAGACGAAGCCGACGCCGAGCAGCATCACGGCGGTCGCGGTGACGGAGGAGAGGAAGAACTTCAGCGCGGCCTCGGCGCCCCGGCCGTCCCGGCGGAGCGCGACCAGCGCGAACGCCGGCAGCGAGGCCACCTCCAGGGCGATCACCAGGGTGGCGAGGTCGCGGGAGGCGGGCAGCAGGGCGGCGCCGGTGGCGCTGGAGAGCAGCAGGAACCAGTACTCGCCGCCGGGCAGCTTCTCGTCCTCGACGGTGTGCATCGAGAGCAGCGCGGCGATCAGCGCGCCGCCGAGCGCGAGCAGCTGGAAGACCAGGGCGAAGTGGTCCGCGACGTACGAGCAGCCGGCGTTGTCGGTGGTTCCTGTTACGTTCTGCGCACAGAAGGTGGCGCGGGGTGACCCGCCGGTGAGCGGGAGGAGGGCGATGAGGGCGAGGGCGAGTCCGGCCGCGGCCAGCCGGCCGAGCAGCCTCTTGTGGCGCTCGGGCAGGAAGAGGTCGGTGACCAGCACGGCCAGCGCGGCCAGCGCGGCGATCAGCGGCGGCGCGACGGCCACCCAGTCCACGGACTGGATCAGGCTGCCCGGGTTGGCTACGGCGAGGGAGGTCACAGTGGGCTGCCCCGTGGAGTGAGGTCCGAGTGCGGTGCCGGTCGCACCGGCGAGCTGGGTACCGAGGAGCTGGGCTCCGAGTGCGGTGCCTGGCATGCTCAGCCACCCCCGAGGAGGTACTTGACGGCCGGGTCGGAGAGGGAGAGCAGGAGCGCGGGCCACAGGCCCGCGAGCAGGGTGAGGGCGGCCAGCGGCGTCCAGCTGACGGCCTCGTACGGGCGCAGGTCGGCGAGTTCCGGCACCGGGGCGGGCTGTTTCGGGTCGCCCATGCAGACGCGCTTGACCACGATCAGCAGGTACGCGGCGGTGAGGAGGGTGCCGAGGCCGGCCAGGACCATGTAGGTGAGGAAGGCCGGGCGCGACAGGCCCTCGGCGGGGTCGAACGCGCCGAACATCGCGAGCAGCTCGCCCCAGAAGCCGGCCAGCCCGGGCAGTCCGAGGCTGGCGACGGCGGCGAAGGCCAGCAGGGCGCCGAGCCGCGGTGCCCGCCCGTAGAGGGCGGCGCCGGTGGAGCCGGCCAGGGTGTCGAGGTCCGCCGTGCCGTAGCGGTCCTTCAGCGCCCCGACCACGAAGAAGAGCAGACCGGTGATCAGCCCGTGGGCGATGTTGGCGAACAGCGCGCCGTTGACGCCCACCTGGGTGAGGGAGGCGATGCCCAGCAGGACGAAGCCCATGTGACCGACGGAGGAGTAGGCGATCAGGCGCTTGAGGTCGCCCTTGGCGCCGGAATCGGAGGGCGCGAAGCTCTTCCCGAGAAGGGTGGTGGCGGGCGACGGGAGGGCGAGCGCGAGACAGGCCAACGAGCCGTAGACGATGCCGACGGCGGCGAACGCGCCCAGGTAGGGGGCGAGCGTCGCGGTGCCGTCCGGGACGACCGGGAGGAGGACGCGGACCAGACCGTAGGTCCCCATCTTCAGCAGCACACCGGCGAGCAGCACGGACCCCACGGTCGGGGCGGCCGTGTGCACGTCCGGGAGCCAGCTGTGCAGCGGCCAGGCGGGGGCCTTGACCGCGAGTCCGACCATGATCGCCAGGGCGGCGGTCACCTGGGTGGTGTGGCTCAGGCCGGTGCCGTGCGCGGCGGCCAGGGCCTGCATGTCGAAGGTGCCCGCCTTGGTGCCGACCAGCAGGAAGCCGAGCAGCATCACGGCCGAGCCGAGCAGCGTGTAGAGGATGAACCGGTTGGCGGCCGGCACCTTCGCCCCGGTGCCCCAGCGGGCGATCAGGAAGTACATCGGGATCAGCACGATCTCGAAGGCCAGGAAGAAGAGCAGGAGGTCCAGCACCGCGAAGGTGGCGAGCATGCCGACCTCGAGGAGGAGGAACAGCCCGGTGAAGGCCCTCGCCGAGGGGATGCCCTCCCCCGACGGCAGCCGCTTCTCCGAGTACAGCGCGCAGAGGAAGGTGAGCAGCGCCGTCAGCACGATCAGCGGGAGCGAGACGCCGTCCACGCCGAGGTGGAGGCGCACGCCGACGGCCGGGATCCAGGACACGTCGGTGGTGGCCTGCATCCGGCCGGGCTCGTCGTGGTCGAAGCCCGCCGCGAGGCCGGCGGCGAGCAGCAGGACGACGCCGGTGACCACGGTGTTGAGCCGCAGCGCGCGCCGGTCGGCGGCGGCCGCGTCGGCGCCGAACACCGGCGCCAGGGTCAGCGCGGCCCCGGCCAGCGGCAGCACCAGGAGGGCGATGAGGACTGCGTTCATCGGGGGCTCCTACGGGCTGCGGTCGGCGGGGCTGGGCGGCGGTACTGCTGGGTCAACCGGTTCTGGTCCATCCGGCTACACCGCCACCAGGACGGCCAGCAGGACGACGCCGGCGAGCAGTGCGCTGAGGTAGGTCTGCGCGTTCCCGGTCTGCGCGAGCCGGACGACCCGGCCGAGCAGGTTGGCCCCGACCCCGGTGCCGCGCACGTACGTCTCGACGACCTCGCGGTCGAGGAAGCGCACCAGCCCGGCGGCGGCGGTCACCGGTCGGACGAAGAGCGTGCTGTAGAGCCGGTCGACGCCGAAGCCGTGCCGGGCCGGGCCGAACAGCGGGCCGAGCAGGGTGCGCCCGGGGTCGGCGACGATCACCTCGGCGGCCGGGGCACCGGCCTGCTCGGGCACCCTGCCCTCCGGGGCCGGGGCCGGCCGGCCGGCCCCCAGCCGCGCGGTGGCGGAGCGCCAGGCCCCGTAGGCCAGCAGCGCGCCGACCACGGCGAGGCCGGTGCCGGTCACGGCGGTGACGGCCGAGGGCCGCAGCGAGCCGCCGTCCAGCAGCGCGGGCAGCCAGTCCGAGCGCAGGCTGGTCACGCCGAAGGCCATGGTCGGGATCGCCAGCACCCAGAGCGGCCAGCGCATCGCGGGCGGCTCGGCGGTGGCCGGGTCGGCCTCGTCCAGCTCGGGCGAGTAGGGCGCGCCGGCCTCGTGGTCCGGCAGCTCGGCGGGCGCACCGGCGCCGACGGCGACGGCCGGGCTGTGGAACGCCACCAGGAACAGCCGCGCCGCGTACGCCGCGGTGAGCAGGGCGGTGAGCGCGGCCGAGATCAGCACGATCCAGCCGGCCGCCTGCGGCACCGCCGAGGCCGGGCCGACGCCGTTGGTCAGCGCCTCGCCGTTGGCGGCGTGCTCGGCGGCGGTCAGCACCGCCTCCTTGCTGAAGAAGCCGGAGAACGGCGGCAGCCCGATCAGGGCGACGAGCGCGATGCCCATCGTCCAGTAGGCGTCCGGCACCCGCTTGCGCAGCCCCGGGATCCGGGACATCGCGGAGATCGAGTTGGTGTGCGCGGCGTGGATCACCACACCGGCGGCGAGGAACAGCAGCGCCTTGAACGCGCCGTGGCTGACCAGGTGGAAGACGGAGGCCTCGCGGTCGCCGCTGGCCAGCGCGCCGGCCATGTAGCCGAGCTGCCCGACGGTCGAGTAGGCGAGCACCCGCTTCAGGTCGTCCTGGGCGAGCGCGCAGAGCGCCGAGCCGATCATCGTCACGGCGGCCATCACCGCGAGCACCACCAGCGCCGCACCGGAGAGCAGGAAGACCGGCAGCAGCCGGGCGACCAGGTAGATGCCGGCCGCGACCATGGTGGCGGCGTGGATCAGCGCGGAGACCGGCGTCGGGCCCGCCATCGCGTCCGGGAGCCAGGTGTGCAGCGGGAACTGCGCGCTCTTGCCGGCCACACCGGCCAGCAGCAGCAGCGCGATCAGCGTCGGGTGGCCGAGCCGCCCCTCGGTGGCGGCCGCCAGGACGTCCGACACCCGGAAGCTCCCGGCGTCGGCGCCGAGCAGGAAGATGCCGAACAGGAACGGCACGTCGCCGAGCTTGGTGACCAGGAAGGCCTTCAGCGAGGCCGAACGGGCGTCGGCGCTCTCCCAGTGGTGGCCGATCAGGAAGTACGAGCAGATGCCCATGACCTCCCAGCCGACCAGCAGCACGATCAGGTCGCCCGAGTAGACGACCAGGAACATCGCCGCCGTGAACAGCGAGACCAGCGCCGCGTACGAGGGGTAGCGCGGGTCGTCCTTGAGGTAGGCGGTCGAGTAGACCTGCACACAGGTGGCGACCAGGCCGACCAGCACGGAGATCAGCGAGCTGTAGCCGTCCAGGTAGAAGCCGAGCGTGATGTCCGGCCCGCCGGTCGGGGTGAGCCGGGTGGCGCTCTCCAGCACCTGGCCGGTGCCCAGCTGGAGGGCGACGACCAGGGCGAGCACGGCCGAGACGGCGACCGGCACGATCGCCAACGGCCGGGCCAGGCCGGGGGCGCGCTTGCCGACGGCCAGGGTGGCGGCCGCGCCGAGCGCGGGCAGGGTGGGGACGAGCGCGGGCAGGGCGAGGTTCATGCGGCGGCCTGGCCCTTCAGCGCCTCGGCACCGTCCGGCGCCTCCTCGGCGGCGGACTCGGCGGGATCACCGAGCGCGGTGGCCCGGTCGACGTCCGCGGTGCCCCGGGTCCGGAACAGCAGCAGGACGATGGCGAGCCCGAGACCGATCTCGGCGGCGGCGATGGTGATGGTGAACAGGGTGAGCGCCTGGCCGGCGTGCAGGGAGTCCCGCAGCCAGGCGTCGAAGGCGACGAGGTTGAGGTTGACGGCGTTGAGCATCAGCTCGACGGACATCAGCACCAGGACGACGTTGCGCCGGGCGAGCACGCCGTACACGCCGACGCTGAACAGCAGCGCGGCGAGCACGACGGGGTAGGCGAGATGCATCAGCTCTCCTCCGCCGAGGTCGTCGGAGCGGGCCCGGCGGGGGCGGCCGGGGCCTTCGGCGCGGTGGCGGCGACCGTCCCGTTGGACCCCACCGGCCGGCCCGCGCGCAGCTTGCCGGCCCGGGGCGGCGGCACCCGCCGCCCGGCCCCGCGCGACAGCACGATCGCGCCGACCAGGGCGGCCAGCAGCAGCACCGAGAGCGCCTCGAAGGGCAGCACCCACGTCCGGAACAGGCTGGTGCCCGTCGCCTGCGCCGAACCGCCGCCCGCGCCGAGGTCGATCCAGGACGTCCGGAAGGCGTCCACGACCAGCGTCACCAGCGTCCCGCCCGAGGCCAGCGCCACCACCAGGGCGACCCAGCGGTTGCCCGAGTCGGCGTCCGGCGAGCGCCCGATCGGCGCCCGGGTGAGCATCAGCCCGAACAGCACCAGCACGACGACCGAGCCGAGGTAGATCAGCACCTGCACCCAGGCGATGAACTCGGCGGTGAGCAGCAGGAACTCCACCGCCAGCCCGCCGAGCGCGACCACCAGCCAGAGCGCGGCGTGCACCAGCTGCTTGGTGGTGACGGCCACCACGGCCGACCCCAGCACGGCGACGCCGACCAGCAGGAAGACGATCTCGACCCCGGTCGGGGAGAGGAACGAGCGGGCGGCCGGGTCCAGCGACCCGGCCGCGGTCACGAGGGCGGCACTCATTGCGGGTCACCCTCCTCCTGCGCCGCCGCGGCGGCGGCCAGCTTGTCCGCCGCCTTGCGCGCGGTGGCGATCTCCTTCGGCTCCTCGGCCGCCGGGTCCAGCGCCGGCGGCGCCGGCACCGTCCACATCCACTCGCGGAGCCTGTCCCGCTCGTGGGTCAGCTCCAGGATGTCGGTCTCCGCGTACTCGAACTCCGGCGACCAGAACAGCGCGTCGAACGGGCACACCTCGATGCAGATCCCGCAGTACATGCAGAGCGAGAAGTCGATGGCGAACCGGTCCAGCACGTTGCGGGTGCGGGCGCGGGCGTTCGGATCGGCGGCCGGCAGCGTCTCCTTGTGGGAGTCGATGTAGATGCACCAGTCCGGGCACTCGCGGGCGCAGAGCATGCAGACCGTGCAGTTCTCCTCCAGCAGCGCGATCACGCCGCGCGAGCGCGGCGGCAGCGCGGGCTGCACCTCGGGGTACTGCGCGGTGATGCTCTTCTTCGTCATCGTCCGCAGGGTGACGGCCAGGCCCTTGGCCAGGCCGGAGCCGATGAAGCTCATGCGCCCGCCCCGCTTCGCTCGGCAGGGGCGTTCGCCCGTGCGCGCCTTCCGATGATGATCGTGCTTCGCACGCTCATGAGATCGCCACCTTGATGATGCCGGTGAGGGCGAGCTGGACGAGGGCGAGCGGGATCAGCACGATCCACGCGAAGCGCATCAGCTGGTCCTCCCGCAGTCGCGGGTAGGTGACCCGCAGCCAGATCACCACGAAGGCCAGCGCGAAGGTCTTCAGGATCGTCCAGAGCCAGCCGAGCTCGTCCGGCAGCGGGCCGTGCCAGCCGCCCAGGAAGAGCACCGCGGTCAGCCCGGAGACCACCAGGATCCCGGCGTACTCGGAGAGCAGGAAGAGCGCGAAGCGCAGCCCGGTGTACTCGGTGTACGCGCCGAAGATGATCTCCGAGTCGGCCACCGGCATGTCGAACGGCGGGCGCTGCAGCTCGGCCAGGCCGGCCGTGAAGAAGACGAAGGCGCCGATGATCTGCCACGGGATCCAGTACCACTGCCAGGCGTCCAGGATCCCCGGCAGCGAGAGGGTGCCGGCCGCCATCGCCACGGAGGCGGCGGCGAGGACCATCGGCAGCTCGTAGGACATCAGCTGCGCGGCCGTGCGCAGACCGCCGAGCAGCGAGAACTTGTTCGCCGAGGCCCAGCCGGCCATCAGCTTGCCGATCACGCCGACGCCCATCACGGCCAGCACGAAGAAGAGCCCGGCGTCGACCGCCTGGCCGACGAGGCCGTCCGGCCCGACCGGGATGGCGAGCAGCACGAACAGGTAGGGCAGCAGCGAGACGGCGGGCGCCAGCTGGAAGATCTTCCGGTCCGCCCCGGCCGGGACGATGTCCTCCTTCTGCGCGAACTTCACGCCGTCGGCGACGAGCTGCGCCCAGCCGTGGAAGCCGCCGGCGTACATCGGGCCGAGCCGGCCCTGCATGTGCGCCATCACCTTGTGCTCGGTCTGGCCGATGATCAGGGGGAAGGTCAGGAAGACGACGAGCGTGGCGACGCAGCGCAGCAGCGTGTCGAGCAGGTTCACGTGCTGTCCCCGTCCCGGTCGGCCGGGCCGGCCGACGTCTCCTTCGTCCCGTCCTTCTCGTTCGTCGAGTCCGTCGAGTCCTTCGAGTCCGTCGAGTCCTTGCCGTCCTCGCGCTCGGCCGGCCCGCCGGAGGCAGCCGCCTCCTCGGGCGCACCGGCCCCGGGCGCCGCAGCGCCCTCGGGCGCGTCGCCCTCACCGGTCGCGGGCCCGTGCGCGGGCACCGGCGCGTGCCAGGGCGCGTCCGCGGACTGCGTCCGGGCCGGCGCCGCACGCTCGGGCTTCGGTTCGGCAGCGGCTTCGGCCGAGTCCGCGGCGGGGGCCCCGGCAGGGGCCTGGCTCGCCGAACCGTCCGCGACCGACCTGGTCCGACGCGGCCGGTCCGCCCGCACCGGCGGGCTCACCGCCCCGGCGGCGGACTCGGCGGGATCACCGAGCGCGGTGGCCCCGGTCTCCGCGGCCTGGCTCACCGAGCCGGCGTCGACCGACCTGGTCCGCCGGGGCTGGTCCGCCCGGACGGCGGGCCCGCCCTCGGCCGCGGCGGCACCCGCGGCGGCGCGCGGCGTACGGGCCGCCGCGCCGGCCGCCCGCGCACCACGCGCGGGCCGCTCGGCCACCGGCGGCAGGGTGCCCTTGAGCGGGCCCCACTCGTTCGGGTCCGGGACCCCGGGCGGCTGCATCTTGCGCCGCGCCGGCCCGTCGCCGTGGTCGGACTCGCCCGGCTCCTTGGCGCCCGGCCAGGCCTTGGCGACCCGGGCCGCGAGCACGAACTCCTTGCGCAGCGGGTAGCCCTCGAAGCCGTCCGGCAGCAGCAGGGTGGCCAGGTAGGGGTGCCCGGGGAAGTCGATGCCGAACATCTCGTGCGTCTCGCGCTCGTGCCAGCCGGCCCCCGCGTACACCTCGACGGCGGTCGGCAGCGCGGCGCCGGCGCGCGCGACCTTGGTGCGCAGCGCCAGGTGGCGCACCCCGGGTGCGTCCGGGGCGGCCAGGTGGGCGACCACCGAGAAGCCCTCGGCCAGCTCGTCGACGGCGCTCAGCCAGTCGAAGAACCGCAGGCCCAGCACGTCCCGGGCCGCGGTGAGCGCCTCGATCCAGTGCTCGGCGGGCACGTCGACGGTGACCAGCCCGTACGCCTCGGCGCCGGTGGCCCACTCGCCGACCGACGCCGCGTACTGCTCGGCGGTGCTCACGAGACGCCTCCTTCGGCAGGACCGGGGCCGGCCACCAGCGGGCGGCGCAGCGCGCTCGCGGGCGGCGCGTACCGGTCGGGCAGCGACTCGGCGGCGATCTTCTCCTGGAGCTTGAGGATGCCCTGGAGCAGTGCTTCCGGCCGGGGCGGGCAGCCGGGCACGTAGACGTCGACCGGGATGATCTGGTCGACGCCCTTGGTGACGGAGTAGGAGTCCCAGTAGGGGCCGCCGGAGTTGGAGCAGGCGCCGAAGGAGATGACGTACTTCGGCTCGGGCATCTGCTCGTAGAGGCGCTTCACGGCGGGCGCCATCTTGTCGGTCACCGTCCCCGAGACGATCATCAGATCGGCCTGACGGGGGCCGGGCGCGAACGGAATCACACCCATCCGGATGAAGTCGTGCTTGGCCATGGACGCGGCGATGAACTCGATCGCACAGCAAGCCAGGCCGAAGTTGAAGCACCAGAGGCTGTAGCGGCGGCCCCAGTTGAGGACGACCTTGACCGGGTCCGGCGCGAGCCGGGCCAGCGGGCCGAGGCTGCTCCGCTCGACGGCGCCACCGGGGCGCGACGGGTCCGGCAGGCCGAGCGGGACCGGGCCCGCGGTGCCGTGCGCGTGCGAGTGGTCGGGGGTCACGTCCATTCCAGAACGCCCTTCTTCCAGGCGTAGAGCAGGCCGACCGCGAGGAAGCCGATGAAGACGAACATCTCGATCAGCGTCCCGGCGCCGTACCCGGCGGCGGCGAAGACCGTCGCCCACGGGAACAGGTAGATCGCGTCGACCGCGAAGATCACGTACAGGAAGGCGTAGACGTAGTAGCGGATCTGGGTGTGCGCCCAGTCCTCCCCCACCGGGTCCACGCCGCACTCGTAGGCGAGGAGTTTCTCCGGCGAGTGGACCACCGGCCGCAGGAGCCGGTTGGCGGTGAACGCCACGGCGACGAAGAGCACGCCGACGACGGCGAGCAGGCCCATCGCGGCGTACGCGTCGAAGTAGCCGCTGCCGACCGCCGGGTCGGCAGCTGCCGGCTGCCCCTCCATGCCCCTCGCCTCCACATCGCCTGGGAAAACCGCCCTCAGGGCAGTTCTACGACGTTCCTTTACACGGTCATAACCATCGCCAATGCGTGAGTCTAAGTGCACGGCCGGGGACCGCCGCATCCCGCCCGATCCGCAAGACAACCGGTGGACAGCCGGTGGACGGCCTGCGGACACCCGGCGCCCGCCCGCCGCCGCCCCCGGGGGTGGGGATAACCCCCGCCCGGGAAGACGGATCACCCCCATGGCAACGGGCACCCCCCACCAGGGAAGCTTGGACCACCAGCTCGACCCCGAGGGACGGTAGATCCACATGAAGCCTCTGCACCGCCGCGCCGCGGATGCCATCAAGGAGCAGGACGCGCGCCCGGAGCGCGCCCCGCTGTACGGCGCGCGGATGTGGCGGCAGGCCGGGCAGCTGATGCTCAACCTGCCGCTCGGCCTCGTGGGGTTCGTCTTCACCGTCGTGCTGCTGTCGGTCGGGCTGGCGCTGTCGGTCACCGTGATCGGCCTGCCGCTGCTGGCCGCCGGGCTGGCCGGCTGCCGGCTGCTGGGGGCGTTCGCCCGCCGCCGGGCCCGCTCGGTGCTGGGTTCCGAGGTGCACGAGCCGGAGCCGGTGCGCCGGGCGCGGCCGGGCCTCACCGGCTACGCGATCGCCTACCTCACCGACCCGCTGAGCTGGCGCTCGGCCCTCTACAACGTGCTGCTGCTGCCCTGGGGGCTGCTGAGCTTCGCGGTGACGCTGATCTGCGTGGTCATCGGCTGGCCGGTGCTGCCCTGGGTGGTCCGCTTCCAGGCGGCGATCGACCGGATGCTGGTGGAGACCCTGCTCTACCCGGGCGCGCTCTCCGAGCGGGTGCGGGAGCTGGAGGACGACCGCGGCACCGTGGTCGACACCGCCGCCGCCGACCTGCGCCGGATCGAGCGCGACCTGCACGACGGCGCCCAGGCCCGGCTGGTGGCACTGGCGATGGACCTCGGCATGGCCAAGGAGAAGCTGAACGAGACCGAGACGCCCGAGGACGTGGCGGCCGCGGCGAAGATGGTCGGCGCCGCGCACGGCGAGGTGAAGCTGGCCCTGCAGGAACTGCGCGACCTGGCCCGGGGCATCCACCCGGCGGTGCTCACCGACCGCGGGCTGGACGCCGCGCTCTCCGCGGTGGCCGCCCGCTGCACCGTCCCGGACGGGGTCAAGGTGCACGTCGAGCTGACGACCCCGGACGGCACGGTGGAGCGCCCGGACTCGGCGGTCGAGGGCATCGCCTACTTCACCGTCAGCGAGCTGCTGACCAACGTCTCGAAGCACGCCGGCGCCCGCTCCGCCACGGTGGACGTCTGGCGGGCCGCCGACCAGCTGATGCTGCTGGTCCGGGACGACGGCAAGGGCGGCGCGGCCCCCTACCCGGGCAGCGGCCTGGCCGGGCTGGCCGAGCGGATCCGGGCCGTGGACGGGGTGTTCCTGGTGGAGAGCCCGCACGGCGGGCCGACCACGGTGACCGTCGAGCTCCCCTGGCGCACCCGCGCCGCCCGCCGCTGACCCCGCCCTCACCGCCACCGGCTCCCCGCACGACCCCGGCCGCACCACCCCCGACGCACCAGCGGGCCGGGACTCCGTCGAGGCGGTCGACGAAGTCCCGGCCCGCTCCCGCACGCCGGCCGCCCGCGAACCCTTGCGCGGTGTGCGGGCGGCCGCCGCCGGGGGTCCGGGAGGACCGGGGGATCCGGGGGGCTAGGGGGTTTCCAGGGTGCCGAGGGTGACGTCGGCGGTCTTGCTCTGGCCGTCCCGGGTGTAGGTGACGGTCACCTTGGTCCCCGGGGTGAGCGAGGCGAGCGCGGTGGTCAGCGAGTTCAGCGAGTCGACGGTGGCGTCACCCACCTTGGTGATCACGTCGCCGGGCTGGATCCCCGCCGCGGCGGCCGGACCGCCCGAGCCGACGGCCACGACGACGGCCCCGGCCGGGCGGAAGTTCTGGTCGAAGTACGTCCGGGCGGTGATCCCGAGTGCGGCCCGGCCGGAGTTGGTGACCTTGCCGTCCTTGATCAGCTGGTCGGCGATACCGGTGATGGTGGACGCCGGGATGGCGAACCCGATCCCGGGCGCGGCGGCGCCGTTGGTCTCGGGCTCGGTGGCGGCGAGCGTGTTGATGCCGATCACCTGGCTGTTCAGGTTGACCAGCGCGCCGCCGCTGTTGCCCGGATTGATCGCCGCCGAGGTCTGCACCATGTTGCCGATGGTGGCGCCCGGCGAGCCGCCGCCCTGGGGCTCGGAGACGGTTCGGCCGGTGGCCGAGACGATGCCCTCGGTGACGCTGCTGGACAGGCCCAGCGGGCTGCCCATCGCCAGGGTGATCTGCCCCAGCTCGACCTTGGCGGAGTCCCCGAAGACGGCCGGCTTGAGGCCGCTGGGCGGGCTGGTCAGCCTGATCACCGCGAGGTCGGACTCCGGGTAGCCGGCGACCAGCGTGGCGTCCAGGGACTTGGTGCTGTTGGCCAGGGTGACGCTGAAGGTGGTGGCAGTGCCGACCACGTGGGCGTTGGTGACGATGTCGCCCTTGTCGTCGTAGACGATCCCGGAGCCGAGGCCGGTCGCGGTGGTGATCTGCACCACCGAGGGCAGCACGTCGGCGATGACCTTCTGGTAGGCGTCCTGGAGCTGGTTGCCGCCGGCCGGCCGGGCGGACGAGGACGAGGACGAGGACGCGCCGGGGGTGGTGGCGGTCGACGAGGAGGAGGACGACCCGCTGCTGCACCCGGCCACCGCCAGCGCGGTCAGCGCGGCGAGCGCCCCGGGCCCGAGCAGCCGCCCGCCGAACGCGCGGGGCCCGGTGGGGCGCGGCCCGGCCGGGAGCGGGCGGGTGGGTTCCTTCTTGCGGTTCACCTGGGCTGCCTCCGATTCCATCGGCCGTGCGGGGCCATCGCGATCCGTGCGGGCCACCGGGATCCGGCGGGGCCGTCGGGATCACAGAGATCTTTGTCAGCATTTCACCGATATGTCCGACTCCTCGCCCCGACGCGCCCGCCACCGGGGACGGGCTGCCGCCGGGGTCTTAGGATCAAGCCATGACGTGGTTGCTCACCGGTGGTGCCGGGTACATCGGCCGGCACGTGGTGCACCAGCTGGTCGAGGCCGGCGAGCGGGTGGCGGTGCTGGACGACCTCAGCACCGGCGACCGCACCCGCCTGCCGCACGGAGTCGCCCTGGTCGAGGGCTCCACCCTGGACCGCGCCGCCCTCGACGCCGCCCTGCGCACCCACGACATCGAGGGCGTTCTGCACTTCGCGGCGAGGAAAAGGGTCGGCGAGTCGGTCGAGCGGCCCTTCTACTACTACCGGGAGAACCTCACCGGCCTGCAGAACGTGCTGGAGGCCGCCGCCGAGGCCGGGGTGCGGCGCTTCCTCTTCTCCTCCTCCGCCGCCGTCTACGGCATGCCCGACGTCGAGCTGGTCACCGAGACGGCCCCCTGCGCCCCGATGAACCCCTACGGCGAGACCAAGCTGGCCGGCGAGTGGCTGGTCGCCGCGGCCGGCCGGGCCCACGGCATCTCCACCGTCTCGCTGCGCTACTTCAACGTGGCCGGCGCCGCCTCGCCCGAACTCTCCGACGACGGCGTCTTCAACCTGATCCCGATGGTCTTCGAACGGCTCACCGCCGGCCGCGCCCCGCTGGTCTTCGGCGCCGACTACCCCACCCCGGACGGCACCTGCGTCCGCGACTTCATCCACGTCTCCGACATCGCCTCGGCCCACGTGGCGGCCGCCCGGCGGCTGGCCGCCGACCCGCCCGGCGAGACCTCGATGGTCCTCAACATCGGCCGCGGCGAGGGCGTCAGCGTCCAGGAGATGCTGGACGTGATCGGCCGGGTCACCGGCTACGACACCACCGGCGAGGTCACCCCGCGCCGCGCCGGCGACCCGGCCCGGGTGGTCGCCTCCGCCGAGCTGATCCACCGCGAGCTGGGCTGGACCGCCCGGTACGGGGTCGAGGAGATGGTCGCCTCGGCCTGGGAGGGCTGGTGCGCCCGGCACCCGCAGGCCCGCCGCCCCCCGGCCCGCAGGCGCTAGCGCCGCCCGCGGGCCCCGCCCGGCCGGCCCGTCAGTGCGAGGGCACCGCCGTGCCGTAGAAGGCGTCCAGCGCGTAGACGCAGCGGTCCTTGCTGCCGACGAAGACCCGCCCGCCGACCGCCACCGGCGAGCCGGTCAGCTCGCCCTTCGTCCCGAGCTCCCAGCGCAGCTGTCCGCTCGCCAGGTCCAGGGTGTGCAGCGAGTGGTCGCGGCTGCCCAGGTGGACCAGGCCGTCGGCGACCGCCGGGGAGCCGACGATCTCGCCCCGCGCCGTGTACCGCCAGCGCTCCCGGCCGGTGGCCGCCTCGAACGCGTACAGCACGTCGCCGCTGCCGACCAGCACCATGCCGTCCCCGACGACCACCGGCTCGGCGCCCTGCCGGCTGCCGGTGGCACCGCGCCAGCGGTCCCGGCCGGTCGCCGCGTCCAGCGCGTAGACCGTGCCGAGGTAGTCGGCGACGTACACCGCGTCCGCGTCCAGCGCCGGCGGGGTGAAGAGCACCACCGGGGCCTCGAACCGCCAGCGCTCGGCACCGCTGGCCGCGTCCAGGGCGTACACCCGGGTACCGGCCGTCACGTAGAGCACACCGGCCCGCTCGGCCGGGCGGGAGGGCACGTCCTCGCCGACCGGGAAGGACCAGCGCAGGCCGGCGCCGCGCGGGTCGACGCAGCGCAGCCGCCCGCCGCCGTAGTAGTAGGCGGCGCCGCCCACCAGGGCCGGGCCGGACTGCGGGTTCTCGTAGTCCTGCTGGGCGTCGTCGGCCCGCCACAGCTCGGCGCCGCCGGCCGCCGAGCGCAGCTGCACCCCGCCGCCCCGGACGCCGCAGCAGAGCACGCCGTCGGCGGCGTCCAGCGAGTAGACCCAGCCGTCCAACGAGTTGCGCCAGCGCTCGGTGCCGTCCGCGACGTCCACCGTGTACAGGTGCGGGCCGTCGGCGGCGTGCACCCGGCCGGCGTCCACCGCGAGCGCCCAGGCGACGTCCCGGGTCTTGTAGCGGCGCTGACCGGAGGCGACGTCGAGGGCGTGCACCTCGAAGCTGGAGACGAAGAGCGTGCCGTCCGCGACCACCGGGGTGCCCCAGACGTCGTTGGACATCCGGAACCGCCAGGGGCGCCAGCGGGCGGCCTGGACGGGCGGCGGGGTGGCCCGGCGGACCCAGTCCGTCTCGGCGGGCGCGTTGCCCGGCCCGGCCTGCTCGGCGCGCGGCCCCGGGCCTATCCGCACCGAGGCGCCGGGCAGCCGCACCTCGGCGGCGCTCTCCCCGGAGACCGGGGCGCGGTGGCGCCGGGGGGCGGAGATCTTCTCGGTGGCGGCCTCGGTGTCCGGCCCGGGCGGCGCCGGCAGGGCGTGCACCGGCCCGGGAGCGGGCGGCGCGTACCCCTCGGCGGGGTGCCGGGTGCGCGGGTCGTGCTGGCCGGGGCGCTGCGGCGGGAGCGGCGGCGGCTGGTGCTGGTGCGGCACGGGCTGCGGGGCGGCGGGCTGCGGCGGCACGCTCGGACCCGGCGCCGGCGCCGGCGCGGGCTGGCGGCGCCCGCGCTTGCGCTCGATCAGCTCCAGCGCGTTGGCGGGCAGCCAGTCCCCCGCCTCGCCCGAGGCGTCGTCCCGGGAGAACAGGTGCGGGGCCAGCTCGGCCTGGATCTGCGCCGGGGAGGGCCGGTGCTCCGGGGAGGGCCGCATACAGGCGCGCACCAGGTCCACCAGCTCGACCGGCAGGCCGGAGAGGTCGGGCTGGTCGCGCAGCAGCTGGAACACCGTCTCGACCGGGTTCGCGCCCCGGTACGGCGGGTGGCCGGTGGCGCAGAAGACCAGCAGCGAGCCGAGCGAGAAGACGTCGCTGGCGCCGGTGACGCCGCGGCTGTCCCGGGCCTGCTCGGGCGACATGTACGCCGGGGTGCCGACCGCGACGTTGGTCATGGTGAGCCGGGTGCTGGAGACGCCGGCCGCGATGCCGAAGTCGATCACCCGCGGACCGTCCTCGACCACCAGGACGTTGGAGGGCTTGAGGTCGCGGTGGACCAGCCCGGCGGCGTGGATGGACTGCAGCGCCTCGGCGATACCGGCGACCAGCCAGCGCACCGCCCCCGCCGGCAGCGGCCCGCACTCGGTGACCAGGTCCTCCAGGGAGGGCGCCGGGACGTACGCGGTGGCCAGCCAGGGCACCCGCGCGTCGGCGTCGGCGTCGACCACGGCGGCGGTGTAGAAGCCGCCGACCGTCTTGGCGGCCGCGATCTCCCGGGCGAAACGGACCCGGAACAGCTCGTCCTCGGCCAGCTCCCCCCGGACGGTCTTGATGGCCACCCGCCGGCCGGACGCGGAGCGCGCCAGATAGACCAGGCCCATCCCGCCCGCGCCGAGCCGCCCCAGCACCTCGAAGGGCCCGATCCGCCTCGGATCGTGCGCCGTCAGCTGGTCCACTCCGCTGCCACCTCCCCGTTTTCCGCACCCGCCGCGGGGTGCCGGACCCGATTCTCCAATGCCGCCCCGGTCAACTCCAACCTCCCCCGCCCAGAGCCTCCTCGGGGTCACCGTCCGGTCAGTGCCGCCACAACGGCCGGATTCTGACGTCCGCTCCGCCTGCGGCTTGCGCACGAGATGCCCGCAACTCTTTTTCGAGCCGGTCGGATCGGACCGCGATCGTCACGCTCTGTCACCCGACCACCCCTCAGCGGAGGGGCCGTCACGCTGTGGGGTCATAAGCACACGGGGGGGCTTCAACAGGAGCCTTCCGGGGCGCGATGAATATCCGTCCGAAGTCGTTCACGCCCCTAAAGCAACCCCCGTGCGGAGTAATAGTCGCATCACCGAATCGCGCCAAGATCGTGCCACGGTAAGCTGACGGCATGACAGGACAAGTTCGCACCGTCGACGGTCGCGTCGCCGGGCGACGCGGACAGGAGACGCGGCAGAAGCTGCTCGACTGCCTCCGCGAGATGCTCAGCACGTCGCCCTATCGGGACGTCAAGGTCATCGACGTCGCCCGTATGGCGGGTACCTCCCCCGCGACCTTCTACCAGTACTTCCCGGATGTCGAGGGCGCTGTCCTCGAAATCGCCGAGGAAATGGCCAAGGACTCCGACACCCTCAAAGAGCTGGTGGCCGGAAAGTCCTGGGCAGGGAAGTCCGGCACGGCCACTTCGGAAGAACTGGTCGACGGATTCCTCGCCTTCTGGCGCAAGAACGACGCCATTCTCCGTGTGGTCACGCTCGGTGCCGCCGAAGGGGACAAGCGGTTCTTCAAGATCCGCATGACCGTCCTCAACGCGGTCGCCAAGCCGCTCACGGAGGCCGTCAAGGAACTCCAGGCGAAGGGTCAGGCCGACAAGTCGCTCGACCCGGCCGCCGTCGCCGGCTCTCTGGTCTCGCTGCTCGCCTCGGCGGCCGAGCACCAGAAGGCGTTCACCTCGTGGGGCGTCAAGGTCAAGGACCTGAAGCCCAACCTCGCTCCCTTGGTGTACCTGGGTGTCACCGGCAAGAAGCCGCCCAAGTAGACCGTTCCCGCCTACCCACCCATCCGCTCCGCGCGCAGCCCCGGCCTCCTGTACCGGGGAACGACGGACGGCGGCCGTGTCCTCGGGGGAGGTCCGCCGACGTACCGCAGCGCGCCAGACATGCCGGTGGGCGGGCACCCGCGCAGGGTGCCCGCCCACCGGCATGTGCGTGTGAGGGGGTGTCCCGGGCCCCCGGGAGGGGCCCCGGGGCTGGGAAGGGCCGCCGAGGGCGCCGGAGCGCCCGGGGAGGCCGTGGGGAGCGGCCAGGGGGCCGCGGGGGGCGGCTAGGGGCAGCGGACGACCTGGCCGGCGTACGCCAGGCCGCCGCCGAAGCCGAACAGCAGCACCGGGTCGCCGGGCGACAGCTCGCCGCGCTCGACCATCTTGGAGAAGGCCAGCGGGATGGAGGCGGCCGAGGTGTTGCCGGACACCACGACGTCCCGGGCGACCACCGCGTCGGGGGCGCCCAGCTTGGCCGCGATCGCGTCGATGATCCGCAGGTTCGCCTGGTGCGGCACGAAGCCCTTGAGCTCGGACGGGTCGATGCCCGCCTTCTCGCAGGTCTGCCGGGCCAGCGGGGCGATCTGGGTGGTGGCCCAGCGGAACACCGACTGGCCCTGCTGGCTGATCACCGGATCCCAGCCGGTGATCACCACGGCGTCGCTCTTCTCCGGCTCCGAGCCCCAGACCACCGGGCCGATGCCGGGTTCGGCGCCTTCCTCCTGGGCCTCCACCACTGCCGCGCCGGCGCCGTCCCCGAAGATCACACAGGTGGTCCGGTCGGTCCAGTCGAGGGTGTCCGACATCCGCTCGGCGCCGATCACCAGCGCGCGGCGGGCCGCGCCGGCCCGGATCGCGTGGTCGGCGGTGGCCAGCGCGTACGAGAAGCCCGAGCAGACCGTGTTGATGTCGTAGGCGGCCGGCGCGCGCACGCCCAGGCGCGCGGCGACGGCGGCGGCCGTGTTGGGGCTGCGCTCGACCGCGGTACAGGTGGCGACCACGACCAGGTCGATCTCGGCGGCCGAGCGGCCGCTGTTGGCCAGCGCCTTCTGGGCCGCCTCGGTGGCCAGGTCGACGAGGGTCTCGCCCTCGGCGATGTGGCGGGTCCGGATCCCGACCCGGCTGCGGATCCACTCGTCGTCGGTGTCGACCAGCACCGCCAGATCATCGTTGGTGAGGACCTTGGGGGGCTGGTAGTGGCCGAGTGCCACAATGCGCGAACCGCTCATACAGCCACTCAACCGGGTTACCCGCTGGTCAGCGGGGCGCGACCGGCTACAGGATCCGCCCCCGGATGCTGTAGGAGGCCCACAAGGGCCGTTGCGGCGCCTGGGGTGTGGCCGGACGCTCAGGCGGCCAGTGCGGCCGCGTCGCCCATCACGATCACCGGGTGGGCGGCCGGATCGAGGGTGCGGATCAGCTGGGCCATCTTGTCCTCGGGCACGGAGATGCAGCCGTGCGTCGGACCGCCGTGGTCGACGTGGATCCAGATGCCGCCGCCCTTGGTGGAGCCGCTGGGACGGCGCGGGTCGAGCGGCGAGTTGCCGGGCACCCGGTTGTAGTTGATCGCGACCACGTAGTCGAAGGAGCCGGCCAGCGGCTCGCCCGCGAACCCCCTCCCGGAGACCACGAAGTCGGCGTCCTTGTCGTACGGGAGCCGGCTGCCGGGGTCGGCCTTGCGGCCGCCCGCGTCGGTGAGCGAGAAGACCCCGATCGGGCTGCGCAGGTCGCCCTCGTTGTGGTCGGTGGTCCAGCCCTTGTTGGCGTTGTGGCCCTGCCAGGTCTCGCCGGCCAGCCAGCGGCCCTCGGCGGTGCGGGTCCAGAGCGTGACGGCGGTCCGGTTGGCGTCCTTGTCCTGGCCGGAGGCGAGCACCACCTGGGTGGTCTCGGCGGGTATCTGCGCGGTGAAGGCGGCGCCCAGACCCGGTATCGCGGCCACCGAGCCGTCCGGACGGGCCTCGCTGCGGCCGGCGGCGGGAGCCTCGGTGTGCCGGTCGTTCGCGGCCTGGGCGGCCGGCGCGGCCGCCGCGGGGGAGGGCTGGTCCGGGGCGGAGACGCCCTCCGGACCGGGGCCGCCGGCGGCGACCGCGCCCGCGTTGCCGGCGTCCTGGCCGACGGTGTACCAGCCGGCGGCGGCCGCGAGCAGCAGCGCGGTACCGGCGGTCACGGCCTTGCCGCCGCGCTTCTTCCTGGGCTTGCGCCGGTGGCCGCGGGCGGCCGCCCGGGACCCGACCGGAGCCGCGGCGGCCGGGTCGGCCCCGGGCTCCCGGGCCGGGGGCCCGGCCTGCGCGGCGGCGAGCGGCGCCGCGGGCTCGGCGGGGTGCGGCTGGAACGGTCGGTCGTAGGCGTCGTAGGCGTCGTAGCCCTCGGCGCCGAACCGGGCCTGCGGCACGTAGAGGTCCTGGTGGTCGCCGTGGTCCCGGTAGCCCTGCGGGCCCTGGTAGCCCTGGTCGCCGCCGTAGCCCTGGTCGCCGTAGCCCTGGTGGCCGCCGTAGCCCTGCTGCGGGAAGTCGCCCCGGCCGTCGTAGAACGGCTGGTTCGGGTGGGTCCCGGCCGGCGCGGGGGCGTCCCAGCCCTGGTACGACGGCTGCTCGTAGACCCCGTAGGACTGCTGCGGCCCCTCGTGAACCGGCTCGTGCATCGGCTCGTACGGCGGGTACGTGGTGGCGCGATGGGAACCGGACATGGCGCTGATCCTGCCAAACCCGGGGCCGGTTGGGAAACCCGGGGACTTGTGCGGACCCGGTGAAGAACGCCGCCCCCCGGGCCGGCGGGCGGCGCGGGAGGCGGCGGGGACCGGTCGGGGACCGGTCAGAGGCGCATCGCCTGCGGGGTCTCGCGGCGCGTCAGATCCGGGCCGTCGTACTCGCGGATGACCTCGTAGCGGGTGTTGCGCTCCACCGGGCGGAAGCCGGCGTCCCGGATCAGTCCGAGCAGGTCGTCGCGGCCGAGCTTGTTCGGGGTGCCGAAGTTGTCCGCGTCGTGGGTGATCTTGTACTCGACCACCGAGCCGTCCATGTCGTCCGCGCCGTGGCTGAGCGCCAGCTGCGCGGTGGTGACGCCGTGCATCACCCAGAAGACCTTGACGTGCGGCACGTTGTCGAAGAGCAGCCGGGAGACGGCGAAGGTCTTCAGCGCCTCGGCGCCGGTGGCCATCTCGGTGCGCGCCATCAGCTTGTTGCGCACGACGCCGTCCTTGGAGTCGTGGAAGTCGTGCTGGTAGCGCAGCGGGATGAAGACCTGGAAGCCGCCGGTCTCGTCCTGCAGCTCGCGCAGCCGCAGCACGTGGTCGACCCGGTGGCGGGGCTCCTCGATGTGGCCGTACAGCATGGTGGACGGCGTCTTGAGGCCCTTGCTGTGGGCGAGCCGGTGGATCCGCGACCAGTCCTCCCAGTGGGTGTCGTGGTCGACGATGTGCTGGCGGACCTCCCAGTCGAAGATCTCCGCGCCACCGCCGGTCAGCGACTCCAGACCGGCGTCGATCAGCTCGTCCAGGATCTCGTCGGCCGGCAGGCCGCTGATCTTCTCGAACCAGTGGATCTCGGTGGCGGTGAAGGCCTTCAGCGAGACGTTCGGCAGCGCCGCCTTCAGCTCCCGCAGCGAGCGCGGGTAGTAGCGCCACGGCAGGGTCGGGTGCAGCCCGTTGACGATGTGCAGCTCGGTGAGGGAGTCCACCTCCATCGCCTTGGCGAGGCGGACGGCCTCCTCGATGCGCATCGTGTACGCGTCCTTCTCGCCCGGCTTGCGCTGGAACGAGCAGTACGCGCAGGACGCGTTGCACACATTGGTCATGTTGAGGTGGCGGTTGACGTTGAAGTGGACGACATCGCCGTTCTTCCGCGTCCGCACGTGGTGGGCCAGACCGCCCAGCCAGGCCAGGTCGTCGCTCTCGTAGAGCGCGATCCCGTCCTCGCGGGTCAGCCGCTCACCCGCGTAGACCTTCGCCTCCAGCTCGCGCTTGAGCCCTGCGTCCATGCGGTGCCCCGCCTCCTCCGACTTCGAATCGTTGCCGGAACGAGCGTACGCCTATGCCGCCGTCACGCTGCGAGCAGCTCCGCGAGCAACGCCGGGTCGATGTTCCCGCCGCTGACCACGGCGGCCACCGCCTGGCCGCCGATCTCGGCCGCGCGGTGGAAGTACGCGGCCGGGGCGACGGCGCCGGAGGGCTCCGCGACCAGCCGGCCGCGGCGGGCCAGCAGGGCCACCGTGGCCCGGATCTCGTCCTCGGTGACGGTGACGATGTCGTCCACGTACGCGGTGAGGTGCCGGAACGGCAGCTCACCGACGGAGGGGGTGCGCAGCCCGTCCGCGATGGTCCGGTAGGTGTCGGCGACCGGCCAGGCCAGCCGCTCGCCGGCCCGCAGGCTGGCCTGGGCGTCGGCGGCCAGCTCGGGCTCGACGCCGACCACCCGGATGCCCGGGCGGGTGAGCTTGAGCGCGGCCGCCGTCCCGGAGATCAGGCCGCCGCCGCTGACCGGCACCAGTACGGTGTCCAGCTCGGCCGGGGCGTCCTCGGCGATCTCCAGGCCGACCGTGCCCTGGCCCGCGATGATGTACGGGTCGTCGTAGGGCGGGACCCAGACGTAGCCGTGCCGCTCGGCCAGCTCGGCGGGCACGGTGTCGCGCTCCTCCGGCGAGACCAGCAGCACCTCGGCGCCGAACGCGCGGGTGCTCTCCACCTTGACCGCCGGCGAGGTGTCCGGCATCACGATCACGGCCTTGATCCCGAGCAGCCCGGCCGCGTACGCCACCGCCTGGGCGTGGTTGCCGCTGGACTGGGCGACCACGCCGCGGGCCCGCTCCTCGTCGCCGAGCGCGGCGAGGCGGTTGTAGGCGCCGCGGGTCTTGAAGGCCCCGGTCGGCTGGAGGTTCTCCGGCTTGAGCCAGAGGCGGCGCTCGCCGTCGCCCGCCCACGGGGCGGGGACCAGCGGGGTGCGCACCGCGACCCCGGCGATCCGCTGCCGGGCCGCGCGCAGCTCCTCCAGACCGACCAGTTCCATCGTGCTACTCGCCTTCGACCATCGGGAGTTCGCTCACCCGGTTCTCCCACTTCGTGGAGAGTACGACGGTCGTGCGGGTACGGGCTACGCCTTTCGTGCCCGAGATCCGCTTGACCACCGACTCCAGGCCCTCCACGTCGGAGACCCGCACCTTGAGCATGTACGAGTCGTCACCGGCGATGAACCAGCAGTCCTCGACCTCGCCGAGGTCCTTCAGCCGGAACGCGACGTCCTCGTGGTCGGCCGCGTCCGTGAGCTGAAGGCCGATCAGGGCCGTGACGCCGAAGCCGAGCGAGGCCGGATTGACCGTCGCGCGGTAGCCGGTGATCACCCCGGCCTGCTCCAGGCGGTTGATCCGGTCCGTGACGCTCGGGCCGGAGAGGCCCACCAGTCGGCCCAGCTCGGCGTAGGACGCGCGGCCGTTCTCCCGGAGCGCCTGGATGAGCTGTCTGTCCACCGTGTCCATATACCGTCCGCGTCCTTCCGAACCTCACCAGACCCACAGATCATTATCCGGATTCAAAGGCGCCGTGCGCGGAACAACCCGGATATCGCAGAGAACATACTCTCCCGCCTCCGGGCGCCCCACTCCCCCCGGCTCCCGCCTTCACTCCCCCCGGTCGGCCGGGCGGGCGGCCGCGCCCAACTCGCCCTCCCAACGGCGGTACAGCGTGTGCGGAACGCCGACGGCGTCCAGGACCCGGCCCGCCACGAAATCGACCAGTTCGCGGACGGTGGAGCCACCGGCGTAGAAGCCGGGCGAGGCGGGGAGCACGACGGCGCCCTGCGCGTCCAGCTCGACCAGGTGCTTCAACGTCACCCCGTTGAGTGGCGCCTCGCGGACGCAGACCACCAGCGGCCGGCGCTCCTTGAGGGTGACGCTGGCGGCCCGCTGGAGCAGGTCCTTGCTCAGTCCGAGCGCGATCCCGGCCACCGCGCCGGTGGTCGCGGGGACGACCAGCATGCCCTTGGCCGGGTACGAGCCGCTGGACGGCCCGGCCGCGAAGTCCCCCGCCGACCAGTGGCGGACGTCGTCGAGGCCCTGGTCGCCGCCCAGCCAGGCGGCGAGGTCGGTGCGCCAGTGCGCGTCCCGGAAGGAGATCCCGGTCTCGTCCAGGATGGTGAGCCGGGCGGCCCGGCTGACCACGAGGTCGACCGGCTCCCCGGCCGCGAGCAGCGCCCGGATCACCGAGGCGGCGTACGGCGTACCGGACGCGCCCGAGACCCCGACCACCCATGGCTGACGCTTTTCTGTTCCCATGGCCCCTTTCTATACGGCGACCCCCGGGGCGGGCCCATCCGCGTTCACCCCTGCGAGGATGGGCGCCATGGCAGCGACCCTCGTCGACCTCACCCATCAGGTGACCACCGCGATGCCGGTCTACCCCGGCGATCCGGCCGTCGTCCTGGCGCCCGCGCTCACCACGGCCACCGCCGGGGTGAACGTGCTGGCCCTGCACCTCGGCTCGCAGTCCGGCACCCATGTGGACGCGCCGTACCACGTGGACGTCACCTGGCCCACCCTGGACGGGCTGCCGCTGGAGCGGTTCACCGGTCCGGCGGTCGTCGCCGACCTGCGGGGGCTGGAGCCGCGGGCGGAGGTGACACCCGAGCAGCTGGCCCCGGCGCTGGAGCGGTCCGGCGAGGGCACCGTCCTGCTGCTCGCCACCGGCTGGGCCCGGCACTGGGGCACCGACGCCTATCTGGCCCACCCCAGCCTGAGCGCGGCGGCGGCCGAGGCGATCGTCGCCGCCGGGGTGCGGACGGTCGGGGTGGACGCGCTCAGCGTCGACCGCACGCCCGACCCGGGCCCGGGCGATCCGGCGGTCGCCGCGCTGCTGGCCGACCTGACCGACGAGCACGACCAACCGGCCGCCCCGGAACCGACGTTGGCCGCGCACCGGGTGCTGCTCGGGGCTCCGGGCGGCGGGGTGATCGCCGAGAACCTGACCGACCTGCGGGCGCTGCTGGAGGCCCAACAGGCCGGTCGGCCGGTGGAGGTGACGCTGTTCCCGCTGCGACTGGTGGCCGCCGACGGCGCCCCGGTGCGGGCGGTGGCGCGCCTGGGGTGAGCGCTCGTCGGGCACTTGGTCTAGACCATCCCCGGCGGGCGCCGCTACGCTTTCGCGCCATGGCAGAGATCATCGGAGTGATCGAGCAGCTCTGGCGCTACCCCGTGAAGTCCACCGGCGGCGAGCGGCTCGACTCCGTCGAGGTGGACGAGCGCGGCCTGGCCGGCGACCGCCTCTACGCGGTGCGCGACGGCGCCGGGAAGCTGGGCTCCGGAAAGAACACCCGGCGCTTCCGCCGGATGGACGGCCTGCTCCGCCTCTCCTCCCGGCTCGGCCACCGGCTCGACGGCCCCGAGCTGTTCGACCCGCTGGGCCGGCCGGTGGCCGATCCCACCGCGTTCCTGCGCGCCTACCTCCAGCGCCCGGACGTCGCGCTCGCCCGCGAGGACGCCGTCTCGCACTTCGACCAGCTGCCGGTCAGCGTGCTCACCACCGCGACCCTGGACTGGGTGCGCGAGGCCGCGCCCTGCACCGTCGTGGACGTGCGCCGGTTCCGCCCCAACATCCTGCTGCGGACCCCGCCCGGCACCCCGCCGTTCGTCGAGGACGGCTGGTTCGGCCACGAGGGCGGCGGCGGCACCGGCGCCCGGCTCGCCTTCGTCCGGGCCAGCGAGCGCTGCGTCATGACCACCGCCGCCCAGCCCGGCCTGCCGCACGCCCCGGAGATCCTCAAGGCCATCACCCAGGCCCACGACGGCCGGCTGGACGCCCTGGCCGAGGTGGTGACTCCGGGACGCCTCAGGGTGGGTGACGAACTGTCACTGGGCTGAGGCCGGCCGGCCCCGGATCCTCACCGCGCCCCCGAGCGGGCCGGGAGCAGGCAGAACGGGTGGCCGGCCGGGTCGGCGAAGACGCGCCAGCCGCCGCCGTCACCCAGCCGGGTGGCGCCGAGTGCGAGGACCTCGCGCTCGGCGGCGTCGAGGTCCGCCACGTCGATGTCCAGGTGCACCTGCTGCGGGTGCGCGGGGTCGGGCCACCGCGGCGGCCGGTGGTCGGCGACGCCCTGGAAGCAGAGCACCGGGGCGCTCTCGCTGTGCAGGGTCGACCAGCCGTCGCCCAGCGACCACCGGGGGTCCGGCCGGTCCACCTCCCCGCCCAGCAGGGCCGCGTAGAAGCGCGCGAGCACGGCCGGCTCCGGACAGTCGAGCACGATGCACTGCAGGGTGCCGATCACGGTTCTCCTCGGTGGACGGGTGGACGGGTGGGCGGTCCGCCGCCATTCTCCTCCGCCGGGGGGCCTTCCGGCCGGAGCCGGGACGCCGGGGGACTCACTCCCCCGGGTGAACGCCCCGGCCGGGCCCCGGGATTCGCGGCGGGATCTGTAGCAGGCTCTCCCTCGCGACCGACGAGTCGTCAGTCGCGCGGCGACGAAACCACGGAGACCCTCATGGCGAACACCCCGAGCGACCTCACGTACTCCAAGGACCACGAGTGGGTGCGGACCCTGCCCGACGGCCGGCTGCGGGTCGGCATCACCGACCACGCCCAGAAGCAGCTCGGCGACATCGTCTACGTCGAACTGCCCAAGCAGGGGGACCGGTTCGAGCACGGCGAGCCGTTCGGCAGCGTGGAGTCCGTGAAGTCGGTGAGCGAGATCTACATGCCGCTGGGCGGCTCGGTCAGCGCCGTGAACGAGAGCCTGAACGACGCACCCGAGCAGGTCAACGAAGACCCGTACGGCGACGGCTGGATGATCGAGATCACGCCGGCGGACGGCGGCCCGGAGGGCCTGCTCACGGCCGCCGAGTACGAGGACTACACCAGGGCCGAGTAGCGGCGGTGCCGGGGCCGGCGGCGGGCACTACCCCGCCGACCGCCGGCTCTCGGCCGCCACGGCCTCGACGAGGCGCTGCAGCCCCTGCGGAGCGAAGCGCAGGAACAGGTTCGGCTCGATCAGCTCCAGCTCCATGACCACCGGCCGCCGGTCCTCGCCCAGCGCGAGGTCCACCCGCGCGAACAGCAGGGGGTCCGGCGACGGGACGGCCGCCAGCGCCGCGCGGGCGGTGCGCAGCTCCTCCTCGGTCGGTTCGTACGGGGTGACGCCGGGGTGCGCCACCCGGTCGTTGTCGATCACTCCGGGCTCGGTCAGCACGGGCCCCTTGCGGATCGCGTGGCTGAAGGCACCGGCGACGAAGACCAGCGCGCGCTCCCCCTCCACCACCAGCGGCAGGTACGGCTGGACCATCACGGTGCGCCCCCGGTCCAGCAGCATCCGGGCGTGCCGCACGGCGTCCGCGGCCCGGCCGGGCTCGTAGCGGGCGGTGTCGCGCGCGCCCGCGGAGACGGCGGGCTTGACCACCACGCCCCGGGGCAGGTCGAAGTCCGCCTCGTGGCAGCGCTCACCGGGGGCCAGGAAGCGCGTCGGAACGGCCGGGACGCCGCGCTCGGCGAGCACCGACAGATAGCGCTTGTCGCTGTTCCAGCGCACCACCGGCGCCGGATTCCACAGCCGGGTGGCGCGGGCCGTGGTGTCGGCCCAGGCCAGGAACTCGCCGAGGCGCTCCGAGTAGTCCCAGGTCGACCGGATGACCGCCAGGTCGAACCCCTCCCACCCCGGGGCGTCCGCGTCCCAGACCACCGCCTCGGCCGCCAGACCGCCGGCCCGCAGCGCGTCCACGATCAACGGGAGGTCGGCGTCGTACTCCGCGGCGGCGGTGGCGGTGACGACGGCGATCCTGGCAGTACCCACGCGAACTCTCCCGTCCCGACCGGCTGATGATCCCCCAGTCTAGGGAGCGGGTACGACGCGCTCCGGGCGGGGCGCCGGCCGGACTACGCTCGCGCAATGACGACGAGACTGGAGCGGCTCCGGGCCGACCACGCGACCGCCCTGCTGGCCTTCGAGCGGGAGAACCGGGAGTACTTCGCCCGGTCCGTCCCCGACCGCGGGGACGA
Source organism: Kitasatospora sp. NPDC003701 (assembly GCF_053587085.1). Lineage (NCBI taxonomy): Bacteria > Bacillati > Actinomycetota > Actinomycetes > Kitasatosporales > Streptomycetaceae > Kitasatospora > Kitasatospora sp. NPDC003701. The sequence goes on along the minus strand of NZ_JBSFNM010000009.1, from coordinate 115,980 downwards.
CTACTTCGCGGCGTTCGCCGACCGGCACCGCGCCCTGCTCGCCGAACAGGCCACCGGGGCCTGCCACTTCCACCTCCTCGTGGACGAGCGGGGCGGACTGCTCGGCCGGGTCAACCTGGTGGACGTCGCGGCCGGGGCCGCCGAGCTCGGCTACCGGATCGGTGAGCGGGCCGCCGGCCGGGGCGCGGCGACGGCGGCCGTCCACGAGGTGTGCCGGCTGGCCGCGGCGGAGTACGGCCTCGCCGCGCTCACTGCCGTCACCACGCTCGACAACGCGGCGTCCCGGGCCGTCCTGCGGCGCACCGGGTTCGCCGCGGTCGGCGAGCTCGACCTCGACGGCCGGCCGGGCCTGCGGTACCGGCGCGAGCTCGACGCCGCGCGGTAGCCGCGGCCCGCTCAGCCGAGCGTGCGGATGCGCTCCCGGACGGCGGCCGGCGCCTTGGCCACCGAGCCGGTGTCGAACGGGGGCTGGGGGTCGTACTCGGTGTGGAGCTGGATGGCCTGGGCGGTGAGGTCGTCGGTGAGCAGGGCGGCGAGGCGCAGGGCCATGTCGATGCCGGAGGAGACGCCGGCCGAGGTGATGATCCGGTCGTGGCGGACGACCCGCTCGGCGGTGTAGGTCGCGCCGTGGGCCTCCAGTTCGGCGACCGCCGCCCAGTGGGTGGTGGCGGTGAGGCCCTTGAGCAGCCCGGCCGCGCCGAGCACCAGCGCGCCGCTGCACACCGAGGTGGTGAACCTGGTCGCCCCGTGCACCTCGCGGACCCAGTCCAGGAAGTCCGGATCGTCGAGCAGCGGGCGCGTGCCCGCGCCGCCCGGCACGAGCAGCACGTCGCAGGAGTCGATCTCCGAGTACCGGGTGGGGACTTCGACCGTCAGGGCGCCCAGCGCGTCGGTGACCCGCCCCGGCTCGGGGGCGACGAAGCGCACCTCGGCGCCCGGGACGTGCCCGAGGATCTCGTACGGCCCGATCGCGTCGAGCGGCTCGAAACGGTCGAAGAGCGGGATCACGATGTCCATGGGCGCAGCGTAACCGCCGCCCGGTCCGGGCCCGTTGGGCGAACGGCCAGGTTCACGGGATGGAGTGATCGCGGCCGCCCGCGGGAATATCAGCGCAACGCGTCGAGCTCGGCGCCGATGGCGGCGCGGACGGCGTCCTGCTCCGGGCCGAGGGCGTACCGGGCGTCGCGCCAGTGGTCCTGGGGGTAGAGCCAGACCGGCATCCGCACCAGGTGCTCCGGCTCCCAGTCGAAGCGGGGCCAGACATGGGCGTGCAGGAACGGGTCCTTGTTGCCGAGGATCTCCAGGTTGACCCGGCGGAAGGCGGGGTCGACGGCGCGGCAGGCCCGTTCGACGGCCTCGCCGAGGCGGTCGAGGTCGGCGAGGTAGGCGAGCCGGCGCGGGCGCGGCAGGTCGGAGAGGCGCTCGACGCCGGGTACGTCGGTGAGCAGGATCGCGTAGCCGGGCAGGAACTGGACGTCGCCCATCACGGCGAACCCGGCATCGAGGCGGCGCACCACGGTGGGGTTCTCGCCCCGCAGCGCGCTGCCGACCCGGTCGGTGCGGAAGTCGGCGCGGAAGTCGGCGGTCATCGGGCGCTCCGGACGTCGGGGGCGGCCCTGCGCCGCCGGTGCGGTGGCCCGGCGACGACGCCCCGGCCCCGACCGGGATCGTAGACCGGCGGGACGGGCACCCCCTGTGACGCGGGTCACTCCCGCCGCACCGATGAGTTCCGCGGCCGCGCCCGGTCCACCCTTCGACACCGGGGTCCCGGCCGGCCCGGCATGATCGACTCACCGCGAACGACGCCCGACAGGAGACTCCCGTGACAGCCGAACCCGTGAAGGGTCCCGCCAGCTACTTCCCCTCGATCGAGGAGAAGTACGGCCTGCCGGTCGCGCACTGGAAGGAGCTGATCCGCTCCTCCCCGCTGACCAGGCACTCCGAGCTGGTCGCCTGGCTCAAGTCCGAGCACGGACTGGGCCACGGCCACGCCAACGCCCTGGTGAAGCACACCCTCGACGAGGACGCCGGCCGGTAGGGCCGGCGCCCGGGCGCGGCCGGGGAGGTCAGATCCCCAGGCCGCGCACCACCAGGTCCACCAGGGCGAAGAAGAACAGCGAGATGCCGACGAAGCCGTTGGTCTGGAAGAACGCCCGGTTCAGCTTCGACAGGTCGTGGGGCTTCACGATGCTGTGCTCGTAGCCGAACGCCCCCGCCACCACCAGCAGTCCGACCCAGAACGCCGGACCGGCGTCGGTCAGCACGGCGTACCAGCCGAGCAGCAGCGTGGTCAGCACGTGGCAGGCGCGGGCGCCCCGGATCGCCGCCGGGACGCCGAAGCGCGCCGGCACCGAACGGACGCCGCCCGCCCGGTCGGAGGCGACGTCCTGGCAGGCGTAGATCAGGTCGAAGCCGCCGATCCAGATGCCCACCGCCGCACCCAGCACGACCGCGTCCCAGGACCACGAGCCGGTGACGGCGAGCCAGGCGCCGATCGGGCCCATCGCCTGGGCCAGGCCGAGGATCGCCTGCGGGAAGTCGGTGAACCGCTTGCCGTACGGGTAGACCACCATCGGCACGACGGCGACCGGCGCCAGCGCCAGGCAGAGCGGGTTCAGCAGCGCGGCGGCACCGAGGAAGACCACCAGCGCGACCGCCGAGCCGATGTACGCCGTCTTCACCGACACCGCGCCGGTGACCAGTTCGCGCCCGGCGGTGCGCGGGTTCCGGGCGTCGATCTCGCGGTCGATGATCCGGTTGGCGGCCATCGCGAAGGTCCGCAGGCCGACCATGCAGACCGTGACGATGAACAGCTCGCCCCAGTGCACCCGCTCGTCGGCGAGGAACATGGCCGTCAGCGCGGCGATGTAGGCGAAGGGCAGGGCGAAGACCGAGTGCTCGATCATCACCAGCCGCAGGAAGGCCTTGACCTTGCCGGGCGGGACCTCGGGGAGTGCGGCAGCCGTACTCATCAGAGCCCGTACTCCTTCCAGCGCCGGTCCACCAGGGCGGCGACGGCCGGGTCCGACGAGACCATCTCCGGCCAGCCGCCGTCCCGGGTGTAGCCCTCCTCGGGCAGCTTGCGGGTCGCGTCGATACCGGCCTTGCCGCCCCAGAACTGCTGGTAGGAGGCGTGGTCGAGGTGGTCGACCGGGCCCTCGACGACGGTGAGGTCCCGGCTGTAGTCGACGTTGCCGAAGGCCCGCCAGGCGACTTCCTGGTAGTCGTGCACGTCGCAGTCGGAGTCCACCACGATGATCAGCTTGGTCAGCGACATCATGTGGGCGCCCCAGATGGCGTGCATCGTCTTCTGGGCGTGCTTGGGGTACTTCTTGTCGATCGAGACGATCACGCAGTTGTGGAAGCCGCCGGCCTCGGGCAGGTCGTAGTCGACGATGTCCGGGATGATGATCTTCAGCAGCGGCAGGAAGAACCGCTCGGTGAACTTGCCCAGCGGGCCGTCCTCGGTCGGCGGGCGGCCGACCACGATGGACTGCAGGATCGGCCGGCGGCGCATCGTCACGCAGTCGATCGTCAGCGCCGGGAACGGCTCCTGCGGCGTGTAGAAGCCGGTGTGGTCGCCGAACGGGCCCTCGGGCAGCATCTCGCCGGGCTCCAGCCAGCCCTCCAGGACCACCTCGGCGTCGGCCGGGACCTGCAGCGGGACGGTCTTGCAGTCGACCATCCGCACCCGCTCCCCGGCCACGAAGCCGGCGAACAGGTACTCGTCGATGTCACCGGGCAGCGGCGCGGTGGCGGCGTAGGTGACGGCCGGCGGGCAGCCGAAGGCGATCGCGACCGGCAGCCGCTCGCCGCGCTTCGCGGCCACCGCGTAGTGGTTGCGGCTGTCCTTGTGGATCTGCCAGTGCATGCCGATGGTCCGCCGGTCGTGCCGCTGGAGGCGGTAGAGGCCGAGGTTGCGGACGCCGCTGTCCGGGTCCTTGGTGTGGGTCAGGCCCAGGTTGAAGAAGGAGCCGCCGTCCAGCGGCCAGGTGAAGAGGGCGGGCAGCTCGTCCAGGTTGACGTCGTCGCCGGTGAGCACGACCTCCTGGACCGGGGCGTCCTTGACGTTGCGCGGGGGCACGTGGGCCATCGAGGCGAGCTTGCCGAAGGCGTCCCGGAAGCCGGTGAAGCCCTGCGGCAGCTCCGGCTTGAGCAGCCCGGCGATCTTCTCGGCGATGTCCTCCGGGCCCTTGAGGCCGAGCGACTTGGCGAGCCGGCGCTCGGTGCCGAAGACGTTCATCGCCAGCGGCATCGACGAGCCCTTGACGTTCTCGAACAGCAGGGCCGGGCCCTTGGCCTTCTGGACCCGGTCGACGATCTCGCCGATCTCCAGATGGGGGTCCACCTCGGCCTTGATGCGCTTGAGATCGCCCTCGCGGTCGAGGGCCCGCAGAAACGAGCGGAGATCGTCGTATGCCATGCCAGTCAGTATCCGCCACCCGATAGCCTGGCTCGGTCAAGGGTCCCTGTGAAGCCGCCCGCCGCTTCGAGGCCGCCCGCCGCAACCGCCGTCGCCGGGGGAGATCGCCGCCGTGCTGAGGATTCTGACCTTCGTGCTCCCGCTCGCCCTCTGGGTGTGGGCCTTCATTGACTGCCTGACCACGCCCGAGGACGAGGTGAAGCACCTGCCGAAGGTGGTCTGGGTGATCATCGTGCTGCTCTTCCCGCTGGTCGGCTCGATCGCCTGGCTGGTGGCCGGCAAGCGGCGCGGCGCCCCGCAGACCCGCCCGGCCGGCGGCCCCGGCGGCCACCCGGAGTACGAGCGCCCGCGCGGCGGCCGGCCGCTCGCGCCGGACGACGACCCCGAATTCCTGGCCTCGTTGAAGAAGGACAACAAGCAGCACGAGGACATGCTCAAGCAGTGGGAGGCGGATCTGCGCCGCCGCGAGGAGGAGTTGCGCGGCAAGGACGAGCCGGAGGACGGCCGTAAGAGCTGAGCCGGCCCACCCGGACGGCCCACCCGGCGAGCTTCCGGGTGGGCCGCGGCGTTTTTGGTGCATCCCTACGAGTGGCGGACCGCGGGACGCGCTGCGCCGACCGGGTCACGGCCGACCGGCGCCGTTCGGCCGCAGGCCTCGCGACACCCCGCAGCACGCCGTCGCAGACGTCGCTGACCTGCACGTTCCCTCATGTTCAGATCATCTGCCCGCAGCCGTCGCGACAGCTTCGGGTAATCGAACGGACACCTACCGTGCGTAGCCCCACCGGCCGGTTTCTGTGCAGCCCTGACATCTAAACGGACGCGACCTTGTACGGAATCGACGCCGAAACCAGCGTGCGGCCCCTCGTACAGTCATAAGTGAAGAAAGTGATTCGCAGCCGGGGGCACACGCAGACGTTGGCTGTCGGACAGTTCCCTCACCCTTGGAGTGGTTCGAGATGACGGTTGTGCATGAGGCGCCGGTCGGCGACGAGGTCCCCGAGATCCCGGCCGACGCCCACGGGCGGGTCGCCGAGCTGCACGAACTGCGCGACCAGGTCCGCCGCGGCCCGAGCGAGAAGGCCACCGAGGCCCAGCACGCCAAGGGCAAGCTGACCGCCCGCGAGCGCATCGAGCTGCTGCTCGACGAGGGCTCGTTCCACGAGGTGGAGCAGCTGCGCCGGCACCGGGCCACCGGCTTCGGCCTGGAGGCCAAGAAGCCGCACACCGACGGCGTGATCGTCGGCTGGGGCACCGTGCACGGCCGGACGGTCTTCACCTACGCCCACGACTTCCGGATCTTCGGCGGCGCCCTGGGCGAGGCCCACGCGCAGAAGATCCACAAGATCATGGACATGGCCATCGCGGCCGGTGCCCCGCTGGTCTCGCTGAACGACGGCGCCGGCGCCCGCATCCAGGAGGGCGTCACCGCCCTGGCCGGCTACGGCGGCATCTTCCAGCGCAACACCCGGGCCTCCGGCGTCATCCCGCAGATCTCGGTGATGCTCGGCCCGTGCGCCGGTGGCGCCGCGTACTCCCCGGCCCTGACCGACTTCATCTTCATGGTCCGCGAGACCTCGCAGATGTTCATCACCGGCCCGGACGTGGTCCAGGCCGTCACCGGCGAGAAGATCAGCCAGAACGGGCTCGGCGGCGCCGACGTCCACTCCGGGGTGTCCGGCGTCTCGCACTTCGCGTACGACGACGAGCAGTCCTGCATCGAGGAGGTCCGCTACCTCCTCTCGCTGCTGCCGCAGAACAACCGCGAGATGCCGCCGCCGGTCGTCAACGACGACCCGGTGGACCGCCGCAACGACGTGCTGCTCGACCTGGTGCCGGCCGACGGCAACCGCCCGTACGACATGCGCAAGGTGATCGAGGAGATCGTCGACCACGGCGAGTACCTGGAGGTCCACGAGCGCTGGGCCACCAACGTGCTCTGCGTGCTGGCCCGGATCGACGGCCACGTCACCGGCATCATCGCCAACCAGCCCCAGTCGCTGGCCGGCGTGCTCGACATCAACGCGAGTGAGAAGGCCGCGCGCTTCGTCCAGATGTGCGACGCCTTCAACATCCCGCTGGTCACCATGCTCGACGTCCCCGGCTTCCTGCCCGGCGTCGACCAGGAGCACGACGGCATCATCCGGCACGGCGCCAAGCTGCTCTACGCCTACTGCAACGCCACCGTGCCGCGCATCCAGCTGATCCTGCGCAAGGCCTACGGCGGCGCGTACATCGTGATGGACTCCCGCTCGATCGGTGCGGACCTGTCGTTCGCCTGGCCGACCAACGAGATCGCCGTCATGGGCGCCGAGGGCGCCGCCAACGTGATCTTCCGCCGGGACATCAACGGCGCCGAGGACCCCGAGGCGATGCGGGCGCAGAAGATCAAGGAATACAAGAACGAACTGATGCACCCGTACTACGCGGCCGAGCGCGGCCTCGTGGACGACGTCATCGACCCGGCCGAGACCCGTCAGGTCCTGGCCTCCTCGCTGGCCATGCTGCGCACCAAGCACGCGGACCTGCCGAGCCGCAAGCACGGCAACCCGCCCATGTAGCACCGCGGTACCGCGCCACCGACCTCACACCACACTTTCGCCGGGGGAGAAACCGAATCATGACTGCTTCCGCCGAACCTCTCGTCCGCATCGTCCGCGGCTCGCTGGACGACGAGGAACTCGCCGCCCTGACCGCCGTCCTGCTGGCCCGCGCCGCGGCCGCCCAGCAGGCCGCGGCCGCCGCCGCGCCGATCGAGCCGATCGCCAACTGGCAGCGCCTGGAGCGCCGCCCGGCCTACTACTCGCCGGTCAGCTGGCAGCAGGCCGCCTGACGGCCCCACCGCGCCCCGCCCGACGGCCGGTCACCCTCCCCGGGTGGCCGGCCGTCGGCGTTCGCCCGTGCCGTCGGCCGGCCGGCGTTCGGGGCCGCGTTCCGGCCGGCGCGTCGGCCTGCGTTCCGGCCTGCGCGTCGGCCCGGCCGGCCCCGATCGGCGGCGCTGCGGGCCCGGTCCGGCCCGGGGCGGCTCGGTAGAATACCTACTGGACGGTATGTGCTCTCCGCGCCGTCGGCGCCCTAGGATCAGCCGCTGCCGAGCACGAGAACAATCCAGGGAGGCTGCGATGGCCAGGCAGGCCCGGGCACTGGCGACCCGCCAGGCGGTACTCCTCGCCGCGGCCGAAGTCTTCGACGAGCGCGGTTACGCCGCGGCCACCATGGCGGAGATCCTGGAGCGGGCCGGCGTCACCAAGGGGGCGCTGTACTTCCACTTCCACTCCAAGGAGGAGCTGGCGCTGGCCGTGATCGGGGGCCAGGCCGCCTGGCTCGCCACCTGGCAGCCGACCTCCGACAGCCCGGTGCAGACCCTGATCGACCTGGGCTACGCCTTCGCCCACGCCCTGCTGGACGATCCGCTGGTCCGCGGCAGCATCCGGCTGACCATCGAGCACGGCAGCTTCACCCAACCGCAGATCGAGGCCTACCAGGGCTGGTCGGACGCGGCGCGCGGGCTGCTGGAGCGGGCCCGGGAGGCGGGCGAGCTCCACCCGGGGCTGGACGTCGCGGCTGCGGCCGGGGTGATCACCGGGGCGGTGACCGGGATCCAGCTGAGCTCGCAGGTGCTGGCCGGCCGCCAGGACCTGCTGCGGCGGATGACCGACCTCTGGACACTGCTGCTGCCGGGCCTGGTCCAGCCGCACGCGCTCGCCCGGCTCGACGTGGCCGAGCGCGCCCCCGGCGGCGCCTGAGCGACGGCCCGGGCGGTACGGGCAGGGCGGACGGCGCAGGCGGCCCGAGCAGGGCGGGCAGGACGGACGGCGCGCGGTGCTACCCGCGGTACCAGGGCGCGCAGGTGCGGTAGGCGGTGCAGCGGTCCCCCGGGACCAGCGCGGGCAGCGCGGCCGCCCACAGGCCCCGCACCGCCTCCGGGCGGAGCCGGCCGGCGTCCTCGGGGGCGAGCAGCACCAGCCCGGCCGCCAGGGTGGTGAGCAGTTCGGCGGCCGGCCGCAGGTCCAGCCCCGGGCGCAGCTCGCCGGCGGCGGCGGCGCGTTCCAGCAGCCGGCGGACCACGGCGGTCAGGCTGTGCCAGGCGTCCGCGCCGCCCCGGGCGCCCTGGCCGAGCTGGACGCCGGCCCGGACCACGACGTCCTCGCGGAGCAGCCGGGCCAGTTCGTGCGAGAAGTCGATCAGGCCCTGGATGGCCGGTCCGCCGCCGCGCAGGGCGCGGAGCGCGGCCGAGCCGATCTCGCGCCCGGCCGCGGCGCGGACGCCGTCGGCGAGGGCCTGCTTGGAGACGAAGTGGAAGTAGAGCGCGCCCTTGCTGACGCCCGCCCGGCGGCTGATGTCGATCAGGCTCGCGGACTCGAACCCCGCGTCCGCGAAGGTGTCCGCCGCGGCGAGCAGGACGGCCTGCCTGGTCCGACCCGCGCGTTCCTGCTTGACCACTCGGCCCCTCCGGCCTCGGCCTCGGCGAGATCGCGGCTCGCCCGGCTGCTCTCAGGGCGCCGTCGTCGGTGGTGCGACGCCTCGCATGCGGACGGGCCATCCCAAACCGCATGGTTGGTATCTAATCTAGCCCCTCGCTCGTCCCCGCCGTCCAGGGGGGATCGACCCCCGTCCGACGTCGGACCTTCTCCCCTCGGGACGTTCCCGCAGCCCAACGCGCGGGTACCGTGATCACGCGGAGTGCTCGGCAGCGGCGACCCCGCCAGTGGAGCGCAAACCGGGTGGTCTGTATGTTTTACCGAGGCCGTCTGCGCGGCCGGTCGGCCGAGACCCGGGAGTGGGGCCAGTCATGCCATTGATCGTAGATCCGGATGCCGGCGGCCCCTACCCCTACCCCGGACCCGGCTACGACTTCCACGAACGGACCGTCTCCCGGCACCTGGTCCACCGCTCCTGCGTCTCCGACGTCCTCATCACCGGCTGGCAGTCCACCGGCCCGTACGACTTCCTGCTCGGCGCCCAATGGCCCCGGTCGCACGGTTTCTACCGGCTGGCCGACGACCGGCACCACGACCCGCTGCTGATGGCCGAGACCGTCCGCCAGGCCGGTCTGCTGATCGGCCACGTCGGCTTCGGCGTGCCGCGCGGCCACCACTTCGCGCTCGACGAGCTCTGCTACTCGCTCGGCCCGGCCGGCCTGGAGGGCCTCGCCGTGACCGCCGCGCCGGCCTCGCTGATGCTCAAGGTCAGCTGCCAGGACGTCCGGATGCGGCACGGCCGGCCGGCCTCGCTGCGGGTCCACGTCGAGGTCGAACGGGACGGACGTCCGGTCGGCCACGGCTCCGGAGAGCTACGAGTCCTCTCCCCCGTCGCGTACACCCGGCTGCGCGGGCCCGGCCCCCGGACGGCGGCTCCCCGGCTGCCCGGCGCGCCCGCCGTGATGGCCACGGCGCTCCTCGCGCCCACCGCGCCCGAGCTGGTCGGCCGCGAGCGGTCCGCCGATGTGGTGCTCGGCCCGTCGCCGGCACCGGACAGCTGGCTGCTGCGGGTCGACCCCGGCCATCCGGTGCTGTTCGACCCGGCGGCGGACCACGTCCCCGGGATGCTGGTGCTGGAGGCCGCCCGGCAGGCCGCCCAGCGGCTGCGGCACCCCGAACCGGTGGTGCCGGTCGAGCTGCTGTCCTCGTTCGGCCGCTACATCGAGCTGGACCGGCCCTGCCTGGTGCGGGCCGTGCGCGAGAGCGGCTCGGACGGCCGGCGGGTGCCGGTCAGGGTCCAGCTGGTCCAGGACGGCCGCACGGCGGCCGAGTGCCGGCTGCTGACCGAGCCGGCCCGGCAGGAGGCCCTCGACGGCCGCCCCGCCGGCTCCGGGCGGACGCGGGGCCTGCCGCTCGCCAGCTGACCCCGGACCGCTGGGTCCGGGGCCGACGGGCGGCCGGCAGGCCCCGTGTCCGCCCGGTCAGGCCGCGACCAGCGCGGCCGGCCGGCCGGCGTGCATCACGCTGAGGTTGGCGGCCAGCCGGATCGGGTCCTGCGCCAGCCAGAGCCGCAGCGCGGCGCCCAGCATGGCGCTGGCCGAGCCGATCCGCACCTCGGTCACCTGCGCGATCCGGGCCGCGCCCGGCACCAGCAGGTCGGCCAGCGGCGTCGGCAGCCAGACGGTCAGCGCGCACGGCGCGGGGGCCGTGAGGGCGCCCAGCAGCCGGTAGGCGTCCCCCGGCGAGCTGAGCGTGGGGATGATGTCCAGCAGGCCGTCGGCCACGACCTCGGACACGTCGCTGCGATGCCCCTGGGCGAGTCTGCGGAGCAGGGTGCGCTCCGCAGCGGTGATTCGGACGGTCAGCATGACCTCGTCGCACTCCATCGCGCGATTTCCTCCTCGTTCCTCCCCGTGCCGGCGCGGGTCGGCCGGCACGAACTACCCCTGTCACACCTCGGCCCGGCTTCCCCTCGTGCGGAGCGCCGGGCCGTGGGTGGCTTCCTCCGGTCAGATCCCCGCGTAGGAGTGCTTTCCGGTCACGAAGATGTTCACGCCGTAGTAGTTGAACAACCAGCAGGCGAACGCCGCCAGCGCCAGGTAGGCGGCCTTGCGGCCCTTCCAGCCGGCGGTGGCGCGGGCGTGCAGGTAGCAGGCGTAGGCGACCCAGGTGATGAACGACCAGGTCTCCTTCGGGTCCCACTCCCAGTACTTGCCCCAGGCGGCCTCGGCCCAGATCGCGCCCGCGATGATGGTGAAGGTCCAGAGCGGGAAGACCAGGGCGTTGATCCGGTAGGACAGCTTGTCGAGCGTGGACGCGGCGGGCAGCCGCTGCCAGATCGACGCCGAGGTGCCGAGCGGACCGGTGGTCAGACCGGCCGCCGCCCGCTTGTCGAAGGAGTCCTTGCCCAGGTACAGCAGGGTCGCGATGAAGGCCGCGTAGAACGCGCCGCCGCAGACGATCGCGGTGGAGACGTGGATCGCCAGCCAGTACGAGTGCAGCGCCGGGACGAGCTGCTCGGACTCGGTGTACAACACCTGGGTGGCGATGCCGAGGGTGAGCACGACGGCCAGGGTGACCGGCAGGCCGAGCCAGCGGACGGGCTTCCTGGCGGCCAGCAGGCCGAGGTAGGCGACCGTCATGGCCAGCGCGAAGGCGCAGGAGAACTCGTACATGTTGCCCCACGGCCAGCGGGACACCGAGAGGCCGCGGGTGACCACCCCGGCCGCGTGCAGCAGCGCGCCGAGGACGGTGAGCGAGACCGCGATCCGGCCGGCCAGGTCGGCCTTCTCGCTGCCGCCGGCGGCGCCGGGGCCGTCCTCCTCGTCCTGGCCGCGGCCGCTGGTGACCACCGTGGCGCCCTCGCCCGCCAGGGCGGTGCGGGTGAGCGTGGTGGTCCCGCCGCCGGCCGAGGCGACCGTGACGGTGACCTTCTTCCCGCCCTTGGCCCCGGCGGCGGCGACCGTCTCGGCCAGGCTGCCCGCCTGCGCGGACGAGCGGACGGCGACGGCGCCCTTGCTGCCGAAGGTCCACTCGAACATGTGGGCGAGCATGGCGATCGTATAGACGGCCATCGCCGAATAGATCAGCTTGTTGGAGAGGTCGGCCAGTTGGGGGTCGACCGCCGAGGCGAGATACACCGTCTACTCCTTGGAGTTCTGGTCGGCAGGGACTGCGGGGTCTTCGGGCTCTTCGGGCTCTTCGGGGTCTTCGGGGGCCGAGGCCGCGCCGGCCTCGTCGGCCGCGTCGGGCCCGGTGGTCTCGGACTCGGACTCGGGCTCGGGCTCGTCGGACGCGGGGGCGTCGTCCTGGAGGTCCACCGCCAGCTCGGCCAGCTCCTCGGCGATCTTCGCCGACTCGCTGCGGCCCAGCCCGGCCAGCTCGACCAGGGTGCCGCCGCCGGGCAGGGCCACCGCGCGGACCCAGATCCGGCGCCGCTGCACGAACAGCGAGCCGATCAGCCCGAGGATCGCCAGCACCCCGCCGGCCAGGGCGATCGCGTTGCCCGGGCGGTGCGAGATGTTGAAGCTGGCCCACTGCTTGTAGCCCTCGAAGGTGACACTGCCGTAGCCGTCCGGCAGCTCCCACGCCTGGCCCGGCTTCAGCCGGACCTTGGCGATCTTGCCGTCCTGCTGCAGCTGGGTCAGGTTCTTGGTGTTGAGCTGGTAGACGTTCTGCGGCAGGCCGGAGTCGGTGCCGAGGTCGCCCGCGAAGGCGTTCAGCACCAGCGCCGGGTCCGCGTCACCGGGGAAGAGCGAGCGCGGGCCGGTGTTGGCGTCGAAGGCCACCGGGGCGGTCGGCAGGAAGAAGCCGGAGAAGCCCATCTGGGTCTTCTTGCCGTCCTTCTCGCCGTAGTCGGAGACCTTGATGACGCCGGTGGAGGTCAGGTTGCCGTCCTGCGGCAGGAACGGCGTCGCACCGGTGTAGACGACGTCGCCCTTGGCGTTGCGCACGGTGACCACCGGGGCGTAGCCGTGGCCGATCAGGTACACCTTGCTGCCGTCGATCTCCAGCGGGTGGTTGACCTCGATCGAGCCCTGCTTCAGCTTCGACGCGTCGCTGCCCGCGTAGTACTCGACGTTCGCGGTGAACTGCCGGGCGGCGCCGATCTGGTCGCCCTTGGTCTGGAAGCGCGAGGTGAAGTCGTTCAGCTTCAGGTAGAACGGGTCGAGGTCCTGGGAGCCGTAGAACCGCGAGCCGGTGAAGTCGTCGAGCTGGGTGATCGTGTTGGAGTAGCCCTCGCCGGCGACCATCAGCTTGCCGCCGGTGCCGCTGGCCAGGCTCGCCCAGGCGAAGCCGCCGAGCAGCGCGAACAGCGACAGGTGGAAGACCAGGTTGCCGACCTCGCGCAGGTAGCCCTTCTCGGCGGCCACCGCGCCGCCGGCCAGGTCCGCCCGGAACCGGCGCCGGCGCAGCAGCCGGTGCGCGGCGGCGTTCACCGCCGCGGCGTCCGCCTCGGTGCGCCAGGCCGCGTAGACCGGCATCCGGGTCAGGTTGCGCGGCGCGGCCGGCGGCTGGGCGCGCAGCACGCCGACGAACTGCCAGGTGCGCGGGACGATGCAGCCAGCCAGCGAGACGAAGAGCAGGATGTAGATCGCCGAGAACCAGACCGAGCTGTAGACGTCGAACAGCTGGAGCTTCTGGTAGATCGGCGCGACCGCGGTGTGCTGGGTCTTCCAGGTCTCGACCTTGAACTCGTTCTGGCCGTTCTGCGGGATCAGCGAGCCCGGGATGGCGGCCAGCGAGAGCAGGAAGAGCAGGATCAGCGCGACCCGCATCGAGGTCAGCTGGCGCCACGTCCAGCGCAGCCAGCCGAACGCCCCTATGCCGGTGGGGCCGTCCGACTCGACCGGGGCGGTGGTCATCCGCTCGGCCGCGTCCTCGACCGCCTGCGGGGGCAGCTCGGTATCGGTCGTGGTCTTGCTCACGGTCAGATTCCGATCTGGAAGTCGGCGGTCCAGGACTGCAGTTCGTTCACCATCGAGTCCCAGACCCCGGTGACGAGCAGCAGACCGACCGCGACGAGCATGCCGCCGCCGATCCGCATGACGAGCGGGTAGTGCCGCTTGACCCAGCCGAAGGCGCCCAGCGCCCGGCGGAAGGCCACCGCGGCCACGACGAACGGTACGCCCAGGCCCAGGCAGTAGGCCGTCATCAGCAGCGCGGCGCGGCCGGCGTCGGCCTCGTTGAGCGCCAGGTTCTGGACGGCGGACAGGGTCGGGCCGAGGCAGGGCGTCCAGCCGACGCCGAAGACCACGCCCAGCATCGGCGCACCGAGCAGGCCGACCGCCGGGCGGCGGTGCGAGCGCACCTCACGCATGCTCAGCCCCGGCACCAGCCCCATGAAGGCCAGGCCCATCACGATGGTCAGCGCGCCGAGCACGATCGAGATGACCCGCTTGTGCTCCTGCAGCGTCCAGCCGAAGTAGCCGAACAGCGCGCCGGTGGAGACGAAGACGGCGGTGAAGCCGAGGATGAACAGCAGCACGCCGGCCAGCATCCGGCCCCGCCTGGCCCCGCGGGCGTCCGCGAGGTCGGCGGCGGAGAAGCCGGTGACGTAGGAGAGGTAGCCGGGCACCAGCGGCAGCACGCACGGCGAGAAGAACGAGGCCAGGCCGGCCACCAGCGCGATCGGCGCGGCCACCAGCAGCGCCCCGCTCTGGATGGTCCCGGTCGTGTCGGCGAGTTGGACCGCGGCACTCACTGCTGCTGCTCCGCGAGCACCGGCTGGATGATCGACTCCAGGGCGTCGTCGAGCTGGCCGCCGATCGCCCGGGCGGCGAGCCTGCCGTCCCGGTCGACCACGATGGTGGTCGGCACGGACTGCGGGTTGAGGCTGCCCTTGGGGAACTTCAGCAGCTGGGTGCCGGCCGGGTCGTACAGGCTCGGGTAGGTGACGCCGCGCTCCTGCTCGAAGCGGACGGCGTTGGTGATCTCCGGGTCCCGGGTGTTGATGCCGAGGAACTGGACGCCCTGGTCCTTGTACTTGTCCCAGACCCGCTGGAGGTCGTCCGCCTCGGCCCGGCAGGGCCCGCACCAGGAGCCCCAGACGTTGAGGACGACGACCTTGCCCCGGTAGTCCGAGAGCTTGACCGGGGCGCCCTCCAGGGTGCTGCCGGAGAGGTCCGGCGCGTCCTGGCGGTGGCCGACGGCGGCCTTCGAGATGTTGCTGCCCTTGGCCGAGACGAAGCCGATCTGGCCGTCACCGCTGGCCGACGAACCGGAGGAGGAGCAACCGGTGAGGACGAACGCGGCAGCGGCGGCGGTGGCGGCGGCCGCTGCGGCGAGACGGGGACGGGGGCGCGTCATGCCAGACATGTGAAAAGTTTCGCATGGAGTTCCGGGCAGGTTCGGGGGGGTCCGACATTCCGTGTCGAACCCCCTCTGACCTGCGGTTGGACCAGACCACTCGAAGGCGGTCAGGCGCCGAAGCTCTTACCCACCGGCTTGCTCTTCCCGCCCTTGCCGACCAGGTGCGCGGGCAGCAGGTCGCGGGCCGGCTCGCGGTAGCCGACCGAGACGATCCGGTCGCCCTCGTAGGTGAAGCTGGTCAGCGAGGCCAGCGAGCACTGCCGGTTGCGCGGGTCGTGCCAGAGCCGGCGGCGCTCCACGAAGGAGCGGACGATCCAGATCGGCAGCTGGTGGCTGACGCAGACCGCCTCGTGGCCGCGGGCGGCGTCCCGGGCGGCGGCCAGCGCGCCCATCATCCGCACCGCCTGCTCCAGGTAGGGCTCGCCCCAGGACGGCTTGAACGGGTTGGTCAGGTACTTCCAGTAGCCCGGGTTCTTCAGCGAACCGTCGCCGACCCCGAAGGTCTTGCCCTGGAAGATGTTGTCGGCCTCGATCAGCCGCTCGTCCACCGCGAGGTCCAGGCCGTGCGACTTGGCGATCGGCTCGGCGGTCTCCTGCGCCCGCTCCAGCGGGGAGGCCACCACGTGGGTGATGTCCCGGCCGGCCAGGTCCTCGGCCACCCGGTCGGCCATCTGCCGGCCCAGCTCGGAGAGCCGGTAGCCGGGCAGGCGGCCGTACAGGACGCCCTCCGGGTTGTGCACCTCACCGTGTCGCATCAGGTGGACGACGGTGGTCTCGTTGGCGCTCACTTCTCAGTACTCCTGGGGGTTGGCCGCGACTACGCGGGCTGGGCCTCGGCGGCCGCGCGGGCGGCGGCCGGCAGTGCGGCGGCGATCCGCCCGATCGCCCGCTCGTCGTGGGACGCCGAGACGAACCAGGACTCGAAGGCGGACGGCGGGAGGTAGACGCCCTCGGCGAGCATCGCGTGGAAGAAGGCGTTGAAGCGGAACGCCTCCTGGGTCCGCGCCTCGTCGTAGTTGGTCACGGCGGCCTCGGTGAAGAACACCGAGAACATGTTCCCGGCGGTCTGCAGCCGGTGTGCCACGCCCTCCTTGGCCAGGGCGTCGGAGACCATCGCCGACACCTCGGCGGCCACCCGGTCCACCGTCGCGTACACCTCGTCGGTGCAGCCGCGCAGCTGGGCCAGGCCGGCCGCGGTGGCGATCGGGTTCCCGGAGAGGGTGCCGGCCTGGTAGACCGGGCCGGCCGGGGCCAGGTGGCCCATCACGTCGGCGCGCCCGCCGAAGGCCGCCGCCGGGAAGCCGCCGCCCATCACCTTGCCGAAGGTGAGCAGGTCCGGCGCCCAGCCCTCGTTCGCCGCCTCCAGGCCGTACCAGCCCGCCTTGGAGACGCGGAAGCCGGTCATCACCTCGTCCGAGATGAACAGCGCGCCGTTCTCCCGGCAGAGCCGGGCCAGGCCGCCGTTGAAGCCGGGCAGCGGCGGGACGACGCCCATGTTGCCGGGCGAGGCCTCGGTGATCACGCAGGCGATCTCGCCCGGGTGCGCCCGGAAGGCCTGCTCGACCGCGGCCAGGTCGTTGTACGGCAGCACGATGGTGTCGCCGGCCTGGGCGCCGGTGACGCCCGGGGTGTCCGGCAGGCCGAAGGTCGCGACGCCGGACCCGGCGGCGGCCAGCAGCGCGTCCACGTGCCCGTGGTAGCAGCCGGCGAACTTCACGATCTTGGCCCGGCCGGTGAAGCCGCGGGCCAGCCGGATCGCCGACATGGTCGCCTCGGTGCCCGAGGAGACCAGGCGGACCTGCTCGACCGGGGCGACCCGGGCGACGATCTCCTCCGCCAGCTCGACCTCGCCCTGACCGGGCGTGCCGAAGGAGGTGCCGTGCGCGACGGCCCGCTGCACGGCGTCGATCACCGCGGGGTGCGCGTGGCCGAGGATCATCGGGCCCCACGAGCACACCAGGTCGACGTACTCGCGGCCGTCGGCGTCGGTGAGGTAGGGCCCGGTGCCGGACACCATGAAGCGCGGCGTACCGCCGACCGCGCGGAAGGCGCGCACCGGGGAGTTCACGCCGCCGGGCGTGACGACCGAGGCGCGGTCGAAGAGCGACTGGGACTGGGGGGCTTCGTAGGGGTAGCTCACGGGAGACATGGTCTCAAATCGTGTCCTTCACCTCTGCATGTCGGACCTCATCATCTGGAACGATGATCCGGGCGACGAAGTCTGTACGGTTATCCGTACAACGGGGCCCCTGGCGACTCCGGCTGCACGGACCAGTCAGACTGTGTACTCCGGGTGTGCAGAAGCTCCGGGTGTTTCAGGGGTGTGAAGAGGACTGCCGCGTGCCGCGACTGGGTACGGCGGCGCATGACGGGTAAGGAGCACGTCCGGTGGGACGCCGGACGTGCGGGGGTCTGTCGATTCCGGCGAATTCCGGTGAGGATGGTCCGAGTGTCCGAGGCGCAGGACGGCTACGACGAGGCCGCGGGTGGCCCCCGCCGGCCCGCCGAAGCCGCACGCGGGGGTACGGGAGCGGGTACGGGTCGTGGCGGTCGCGGTGGCGAGAGGCGGGGTGAGGGACGCGTGGGGGTGACGTACAAGTACTTCGGCGCACCCGACCGCGCCACCGCCGCCAGAGTCCCCACCGCGCTCGGTCCCGGAGGGCTCGGTCTGGACGCGGGCGAGCTCGGCTCGCTGGGGCGGCTCGGCGACCTGATGGAGACCAGCGGCTCGCCCAACGGCCACCTCTCCACCAAGATCAAGCCGGAGACCATGAGCGCCATGGTCCTCACCGGCATCCAGGGCGTGCCGCTGCACCAGGTCCCGCCGCTGGAGCTGGTCGTGCTGCACCCCGACTACGCCGTGGTGCAGCTTCCGCAGAACGTCGTCGAACCGCTGCGCAAGGCCGACGAGACCGAGCTCGGCGCCGCCGCGTTCATCTGGTCCACCGTGCCCGACCGCCGCGGCCCCCGGGACGCCTTCGTGATCTACAGCATGCTGCACGAGTGGCAGGACTTCGCCAACCGGCTGCACGACGCCGGGCACCAGCTGTACTGCCTGGTCTGGCCCTGACCCGCGGGTCCGCCCGCCGACCGCGCGCGTCCGCCCCGGGGCGGGCGCTCCGGGGCGGGCGCGGCGGGCTCGCGGCGGGTCAGCCGGTGGCGGCCTTCTCCGGCGCGGGGACGGCCGCGGCGGAGTCGGCGCCGTCGGGCTGCTCCGGCACGCGCTCGCCGCGGCGCACGGCGCCGAGGCTGGCCGCGACCACGCAGACGATGCCGACGATCTGAAGCGCCGTCATGGTCTGGTGCAGCAGGACGAAGCCGATCAGCGTGGCGAAGCCCGGCTCGAAGCTCAGCAGCGTCCCGAACGCGGCCGTGGTGAGCTTGCGCAGCGCGAGCATCTCCAGGACGTACGGCAGGACCGGCAGCAGCACCGCCGCCCCGGCCGCGCCGAGCACGATGCCCGGGGTGAGCACCGGCACGGCGTGCACCAGCCCGAACGGCGCGGCGACCAGGGCCGCCACGGACAGCGAGATGGCCACCCCGTCGACGCCGGAGAACCGGTCGCCGACGCGCTGGGTGAAGACCACGTAGCCGCCCAGCGCCGCCCCGGAGGCGGCGCCGAAGGCCAGCCCGACGAGGTCGACCGAGCCGTTCCACGGCTGGGTGAGCGCGAGCACCCCGCAGACCGCGAGCAGCGGCCAGATCACGTCGATCCGGCGGCGCAGCCCGGCGACGGCGACGGCGAGCGGCCCGAGGAACTCCAGCGCGCTGGAGACCCCGAGCGGGATCCGGTCGATGGCCTCGAAGTAGCAGATCGTCATCACCGCGCTGACCGTGCCGAGCGCGGCGGCGAGCAGGAGGTCCTGCCGGCTGCGCCCGCGCAGCCGCGGCCGGGCCCAGACCAGCATGATCGCGGCCGCGAAGGCCAGTCGCAGCGAGGCGGTGCCGAGCGGCCCGGCCGTCGGGAACATCCAGGTGGACACCGCGGCGCCGGACTGGACGCAGATCATCGCGCCGACGGCGAGGGCGGCGGCGCCGTAGGTGCCCGGAAGTGCCTTGCGAGCACGGCCCGTCGTGGTGGTCGCTGGGGGCATGAGGTGGTGGTCCTTCCGCGGTACTCGGGCACGGGTCTCGGGTCTCGGATCCGGCCGTGGGGGGTGGCCCACGGCCGTCCGCCACGGTCACGGTACGCAGGTCGAGGTCCTCCTGACAGGCCGTCTCGACACGTGCGGGCCGGGGCGGTTGGAGATCCGGACACCGAGCTCCCGGGGCGCCGTCACACCGCGGCGGCTTCCACGGTCTCCGCCGCGACGGTGTAGCCCTTGAACGTCTCGGTGATCGACTCCATGACCTCCTCGGCGCTGGCGCCGCGGAACCGGAAGCGCCCGCCGACGTGCTCGTAGCCGTGCGCGACCGGCAGGACGTCGCCCACCTTGGCCAGCGACTCGGCGTACGGGCCCGGGACCCGCCCGACCATCGAGGTGATCTGGGTGAAGCGGCACGGCCGGGGCGCCGGCGCCGGGACCACCAGGAAGCCCGCGACGTCCTGGACGGCCCAGTCGACGCCCTCCTGGAGCGGCACCCCGAGCTGGAGGTGGAACGCCGCCTTCATCAGGTCGTACCCGTGCACCTCGCGCCAGAGGAACGGCGTCTCCGCGCCGCCGACCCGGGCACCGGTCTCCAGGAAGGAGCAGGTGGCACCGGTGTCGGTCTCCTCCAGGAACAGCTCCAGGTGGAACGGGGTCGCCCGGTCGGTCAGCGCCCGCATGTACTGCTCGGTCGCCTCGCCGATGATCCGGTGCAGCTCCGGGTCGGCCTCCTCGATGGAGCCGTAGAAGGTGCCGTGCGCGAAGTCGAGGCAGGTGTTGACGTAGCGCGAGCCGCGCCAGACCAGCAGCCGCTCGCCGTCGAAGATGCCGTCCACGTGGCAGATCAGGTGCGGGTTGCGCACCTGGACCATGAGCTTCCAGCGGCCGAACTCGATGCGCGCCAGGTCCTCCGGGCCGGAGATCACCACGACGCCCGCGCTGCCGCTGCCGTCGCGCGGCTTCACCACGAGGTCCCAGCCGTGCTCGGCGGCGAAGGCGGTGATGTCCTCGGTCGAGGACACCGCGGCGAAGGCCGGGATCGGCAGGCCGGCAGCGGCGATCCGCTCGCCCATGACCACCTTGTCGCGGAACGCCAGGACCTCGTCGAGCCGCATGCCGGGGAGCCCGAGCTCGGCCCGGACGACGGCGGCGTTCTCCAGGTCCTCCTCCTTGAGCGTGATGAGGCGGTCCGGGGCGCCGTGGCGCTCGGCGAGGCCCAGGACGGCGGCGCGCAGCTGCGCGAGGTCCTGGATGTCGTCCAGGGTCACGACCTCGGCCGCGCCCTCGGGGACGGCTCCGCGCCCGAGCGGGCTGGTGATGTACGTGACGGCACACCGCGTGTGGTCGATGTAGGCCGCGTAGTCGGCGTAGGTGTCCTTCCAACGGTTCATCACGATGACGTGTGACATTCCGTGGTCTTCCGACGTTCTCACTTCACCCATCCTGATTGTGTACGGCGGTTCGGCGCGGACGGCTCAGTACGTCAGCACCGATCCGGTGTGGACCTGGTCGATGGAGCGGTGCCCGATGACCTCGGTGGAGCCGGCCGGGACGACCCGGGCCTGGGCACCGGCGTAGCCGTCCGGCTGGTAGAAGACGCCCCAGAGGGTCTGCCAGGGCTTCTCCTCGCCGGTCGCCGGGTCGACCATGAACTCGGTGCGCGGGACGACCCGCTCCTGCACCACGCAGCCCGCGGCCGCGCCCTCGGTGAGGGCGGTGCGCCAGGCGTCCTCGGCCGTCTCCCAGCCGGCGACCACGCCGTGTCCGCCGAAGAGGTTGTTGGGCTTGAGGATCAGGGTGTCGCGGCGCGCCATCAGGTCGTCCAGGCGGCCGGGGACCAGCAGGTCCTCCGCGCGCTGGAGGGACCGCGTCCAGGGCAGCGCGCGGTCGATGACCCGGCGCTCCTCGGCCGTGAAGCCGCCGGCGTAGTGCGGGTCGGAGAGCAGGGCCATGCAGCCCTTCTCGCCGAAGAGGTTGCTCTGCAGGGTGTGCCAGAGCAGCACCCGGCCCGCCTCGTGGGCCCGGAAGACCGGCTCGGCCAGCTCGACGAACGCCGGGTCCTCCAGCAGCTGGTCGGTGTCGAAGGCGCGCCACACCACGTCGATGACGTGGCCGTCCAGCACCAGCCGGCCGTCCTTCACCTCGAGGTCGTCGAGCTCGCCGAGGTGGAGGTCCAGACCGAGGCCGCGCATGACGCGGTGCACGTTGTACCAGGTGGCCGCGCCGAAGGTGTCGAGCCCGCCCGGGCCCTCGATGATCGCGACGACCGGCTCGCGGTCGCCCGCGATGGCCTTGGCGGCCTCCTTGATGGTGCGCACCGTCTCCCGGCCGGTGTGCACGTAGCCGAGGCCGTGCTCCCGGGCGAACGCCGCGAAGGCGTCGATCTCCAGCAGGCCGCGCGGCACCTCGCCGGCCCAGTCCCAGCCGCCGAGGTCGCTGCCGATGCCGAACTCCAGCAGCTTGAAGGCGTCGCCGTCGTGGTAGACGTCGGCGCGGCCGAAGACCACCGGGGTCCGGTCCGCGTGGCGGCGCATCAGCTCGGCGCGGGCGCCGTGGACGCCGACGGCGTCGAGGAAGCGGTCGAGGTCGCCGTCGAAGAGCCGGTCGGGCAGCGTGGTGAGCATCCCCAGCAGGGCCATCAGGTCGTCGGCGAACGCGCGGATCTCGCGCTCCTCGACGAAGTTGGGGCGCGGCGGGTAGGGGCGCTTCCAGGTCGGGATCGCCGGGTCGGCCGCCAGCGTGCGCATGACGTCGACCAGGCCGTTGCCCGGGATCTTGCAGGCGGCGTTGTACGCCTCGGTCACACGGTTGGTCATCGTCGCTTCTCCGTCATCACGTTCTCCGTACTCGGTTCCTACTCGCGTCCCGCACTGCCGCATGCGGGGCGCCGGCCCCCCGAGCCGGCGTCCCGCACGTGTCACCCCGGGCCGGCGCTCCCGCACCCGGCCCCGCACCGACCACCGCCCCGCGCCGGCCCCTCGGGCCGGCGCCGGGCGCGTTCAGAGGTCCAGCACCAGATCGGTGACCGGCCGGGTGATGCAGAGCAGCACCTCGTCGTCCTCGGGGTCGACGCCGGGATCGGTGTTGTAGCTGACGGTGCCGCGCTTGATCCGGACGGCGCACGTCCCGCACACACCCGCCCAGCAGAGCGACTCGGGCTTCAGCCCGCCGCGCTGGGCGAACATCAGCAGCGCGGTGGAGGAGGGCTCCCAGCGCAGCGTCCTGCCCGAGCGCTGGAACTCGATCTGGATGTCCGCGATCCGGCCCAGGGTCTCCAGCGCGTCATAGCCGCCGGCGGTGTCCCGGCGCAGGACGGTCGGCGACACCTCGGTGAAGCCGAGCCCGGTGAACCACTCCCGGGCCCCGCCCGGCTCCACCCGGACCTCCGTCACCGGCTCGCCGCTGAGCATCAGCAGCACGGAGGCCACCAGCAGCCGGCCGAGGCCGATGCCCCGCTTGGCCGGCGCCACCGCCAGGTCGTACAACTCGGCGCCGTCGTCGGTGCGGTGGACACCGACGCAGGCGACCACCGTGCCGAGCTGCTCGATCAGGCAGAACTCCTCGATCCGCTCGGCGTGGAAGGCCTCCGGCCGGTCCGGCAGGGCGGCACCCGCCGACCGGATCAGCTCGCCGACGGCCGCCAGGTGGGCGGCGGTGGCCCGGCGGATCTTCACCTCGTCGATGTCCGGCCCGCCCCGGGCGATCAGGATCCCGACCGGGCTGGTGAGAGCAGAGGTCATCGCGTGGCCGGCCCCTCGTGCTCGACCACCAGCCGGTAGCGCTCCATCACCGCGAGCGCCGCGCGCCGCACGGCGGCGTGGTCGGTGCCGCGCAGCCGGAAGCGACCGCCGATGTGCTCGTACCCGCCGGTGCCGTCGAAGACGGTGCCCACCTCGGGGACGACCTCCGCGTACACCTCGTCCACGGTGTCCAGCAGCGAGGTGCGGGACACCACCGTGCTGGGGTACGGCCGCGGTTCGGGGATGCTGACCCAGCCGCCGGCGACCCCGACGGGCAGCGCCTCGGCCGCCACCGCCGGCGGCAGGCCGATGGTGGCCCGGAACGCCTCGGCGAACAGGTCGATGCCGAACAGGTCGCGGTGCACGAAGGGCACCTCGGCGCCGCCCGGGCGCAGGCCGACCTCCAGGAAGACCAGCTCCCCGCCGGCGGTGTCGAAGAGCTCCAGGTGGAACGGGCCGTCGACGAGGTCCAGGGCGTCCAGGCAGCCGCCGGTGAACTCGGCGACCCGGTCCAGCCGGGGGCCCGCGTCGAGCAGGACCGACCCGAGCGGGGTGCCGGTCAGGAAGTCCAGGCAGGTGTTGATGTACTCCGACGCGCTGACGAAGTGGAACTTGCCGCCCCGGCGGATGCCGTCCACGTGCAGGATCGCGCCCTCGACGTACTCCTCGCACTCGAAGCCGTCGAGCTCCGCGCCCTGCTCGACCAGGAGCGCGGCCAGCTCGGCCTCGTCGCGGACGAGCACCACGCCGCGCGCCGACCAGCCGGCCCGGGGCTTGAGGATCAGCGGCAGCCCGACCTCGGCGGCGATCCCGGCGGCGGTGCTGTCCGCGTCCAGCCGGCAGAACCGCGGCACCCGCAGCCCCGCACCGCCGACGATGTCCTTCATCCGGGCCTTGTCGCGGAAGGCGGTCACGAACTCCGGCTCCCAGCCCGGGACTCCGAGCTCCACCCGCAGCTGGGCGGTGGAGAGCACGTCGTACTCCGAGGGGCCGACGACGGCGTCGAAGCCGCCGTGCAGCTCGGCCAGCCGGCGGGCGACGGGCAGCAGCGTCCCGATCTCCAGGTCGTCGACCACGACGAGGTCGAGGGCGCTCTCCTCGTCCAGGATCGGCAGGCCGCAGGGCAGCGTGATGTACGCCAGCCGGCAGCTGCCCGGCTCGACGAACCGGTGGTACTCGCCGAACTCGTCGTCGAAGCGGTTGATGACCAGGTACTGCGGGATCTCTCGACTAGACAAAGCGCACCTCGTCCCGGACGGCGTGCCAGCGCGTCGCGGCGTCCTCGTACGACTCGGCCTTGTAGACCACATGGCCGAGGAAGCAGCGGAAGTCCTCGGCCGGCGGGATCGGCTCCCCCGGCCGGACGTAGAGCTGCACCTCCAGGGTGTCCGGATGGGCGCGCAACTCGTCCAGACCCTCGATGTCCTGGTACTGCGTCAGCCCGTAGGCGGTGAAGCAGGCGATGCCCACGTACTTGGCGGTCGGCGCCGAGGAGGCACCCACGTCCTGGGCGCTCAGGCCGGTGTAGCCGGCGAGCATGATCCGCACCTGGGAGATCCCGGTGACGGCCTCCACCAGCTTCGGGATGCGGTGGCCGGCCAGCCGGGCGCCGAGCTCGATCAGGACCGGCTCCCCCGCCGGCAGCCGCAGCTCGCAGTGGAACGGCCCCCGGGTGACGCCGAGCGCCTCGCAGACGCCGGCGACGTAGGCGTCGATGGCCGCCTTGGCCTCCGGGGCCGCCGGGTGCGGCATGATCTGGCCGAGCTCCACGAAGTAGGGCTCCGGGCCGAGCATCTTGGTGGTGACCGCCAGGACGACGGCGCGGCCGTCCTCGACGTACCCCTCGACGCTGACCTCGGGACCGTCCAGGTACTCCTCCAGCAGCACCGGGCCGTCGAGGACCCGGCCGAGGTCGGTGCGGTGGTCGGCGCGCAGGCTGCGGAAGGCGGCGAGGAGCTGCTCGGGCGAGTCGACGCGGCTGACGTGGATGCTGCCCGCGGACTCGGTGGGCTTGAGGACCGCCGGGTAGCCGACGTGGGCCGCGGCGGCGAGGAGCTCCTGCTCGTCGGTGGCCTCGGCGTGCCGCGGTACCCGCAGCCCCGCCGCCTCGACGAGCCGGCGCATGGTGGCCTTGTTGCGCAGCCCCCGCGCGGTGTCGGCCCGCAGACCGGGCAGGCCCAGGGCCGGCGCCAGTCGCGCCACGGTGTCCACGTAGAACTCGAACCCCGGCACGATGCCCGCCAGCGGGCGCTCGGCGTGGAGGGCGGCGGCGGCCTCGGCCAGCGCCTGCTCGTCGTTGGTGTCCACCACGACCAGGCGGTCGACGTGGGCGCGGGCCGCGTCCGGGAGGCGACGGTCGTCGACGTCCGCCGACGCCACGACGGTCTCGAAACCGAGCGCGTGCGCCTCCGCGAGCAGGGCGACCCCTGACGAGCTCGGCTCGACGATCAGGACGCGCCCGCGCGGGGCGGGCAGTTGTTCAGACATCAGTGTTCAACCCTCACGGACGGGTGCGCGACATGATCAGGGGCGGCCGGCACGGGCGCGGCGCGAGGCCGCGCCCGTGCCGTTCTCACTCAGACCCCGGCGGGCTGCTTGCTGCCCACGGTCAGCTCGTAGAGCTCGGCGAAGTAGTCACCGATGAGCTCCACGAAGGTCGCGAGGTCCTGGTACGCCTGCTTCGGGGTGCCGAACACCTCGACCGCGCGGGCGACCGTACGGAACATCAGCTCGTCGTGGTCGTGCGACTCGTCGAACTCGATGTGGGTCGCCGTGCCCGCGACGAACTCGCGGCCGAAGTCCTCGGCGGCCTTGTTCGTGATGGTCGGGTTGTAGCGGTCCGAGTACCACTCGACCAGCCAGTCCCAGACCGTCGTGGGCGCCGGGCCGCGCGAGTCGGCCTCGAGGCGCAGGTAGCCCATCAGCTTCTTGGTCGCCGGGAACACATCGGTGGCGTCGATGTCCTCCTGGGTCAGACCGAACTTGAAGAGGTCACGGGTGAACATGCTCTCGTGACCGAACTCCTCCGCCAGGTACTTGGCGAGGTGGGCGGCGAGGGTGTCGTCCTTCGAACCGACCTTGAAGAGGGCGTAGGTGTCGACCTCGTTGTTCAGACGGATGCGAAGCACGGTCTCGGTGATGTGACGGATGTAGAAGTCCCGGTCCGTCCACTCGCCGGCGTGCAGCTCGCGCATCTTGGGAACGCGCTGGAACTGCTTCTCGATCAGCTCGGCCGCGAGGTTTTCCAGCTTCTCGCGGTCCAGGGTTTCCGCTGCCACTTGTTTCCTCCTAGTACCAATGCGCTGCCATGTCAGGGAGGCGCCACATACTGCTCCGAATGTGCGGCTCAATGGCGCATTCCCCGTCGATAAGGACGCTAGCAACCGGCGCGGTGCTCGGACAGTGCCAATTCGCCATCCTTGGCACCATGGCTCCGGGCGGTCGGCACACGAATAGGCCCGTGGCCGGCCCGGTGGAGCGGGCCGGCCACGGGCCGAGGAATTACCGGAGGGTCGGAGAAACGACCGGCGGGTGAAATCGGGAACCACCGGGACCCGCCGCCGGAGAAACAGTGCGCGAATGCGCGGGGCGGCGCGGCGGGCGCGATGATCACCCGGCGGCGGAGGGCCGGGCGAAAGCGGAGTTCACCCGGCGGCGGAGGGCCGGAGGAAAGCGATGATCACCCGGCGGCGGAGGGCCGGAGGAAAGCGGAGGTCACACGGTGGCGGGGGCCGCCGCGGGCTCGTCCGCCGGCGCGGTCGGAAGCTCCCGCATCGAGCGCAGCGGCGAGATCACGACCGGCAGGACGGCGAAGAGCTCGCCGACCACGCCCACCCACATCGCCGCCCGGACGCCGTACTCCTCGGCCAGCACGCCAGCGAGGAGGGCGCCGATCGGCACCACGCCCCAGACCATGAACCGGATCGTGGCGTTCATCCGGGCCATCAGGTGCTTGGGGGTCACCCGCTGCCGGAAGCTGACCTGGGTGACGTTGTAGATGATGAACGGGATCCAGCCCAGGCCGTGCAGCACGATGCCGAGGGCGAGCCGCCAGTCGTCCTGGTAGAGCGGGAGGGCGAGGAACCAGCAGACCGTGCTGGCGACCATGCAGATCCAGATCGCCGGCCCCTGGCCCAGCCGGGCGACTACCCGCTCCGCCAGCACCGCGCCGGCGATGCCGCCCAGGGCCGCGGCGCTGAAGACCAGGCCGACCAGCAGGGCCGACAGGTGCAGGGTGTCCGCCAGCAGGACCACCAGCAGCGAGATGCCGATGGTGCCCCACAGGTTGGAGATCGTCGCCGTGGCGGCGATCGGCCGCAGGATCGGGTGGCCGAGCACGAAGCGCAGCCCCTCGCCCATCTCCTTGCGCAGGTTGCCGTCCGGGCGGGCCTGCGGCCGCTGCTCGGGCCGGCGGATGCGGGTCAGGAAGAGCGCGGAGCCCAGGAAGCTGACCGAGTTGACCGCGATCGCCAGCGGGGCGCTGAGGACGTTGATCACCGCGCCGGCCAGACCGGGCCCCCCGACCTCGGCCACCTTGCGGGTCGCTTCGAGCTTGGCGTTCCCCTCGACCAGCTGCTCGTCGGCCACCAGCGAGGGCAGCACGCTCTGGTAGGCCACGTCGAAGAAGAGGGTGAGCACCGAGGTGCCGAAGGTGACGGCGTAGAGCTGGGTCAGCGTGAGCGCGTCGAAGGCGTGGGCGACCGGAATGGACCCGAGCAGAATCGCGCGGCCCACATCACCCACGATCATCACCCGGCGGTGCCGCATTCGATCGACCCAGGCGCCGGCCGGAAGGCCGAGCAGCAGGAATGCGAGGTACTGGAACATCGTGAGCAGTGTCACCTGGAAAGGCGTGGCGTCCAGCTCTTTGATCGCCAGATACGGCAGCGCGAGCAGCGTCACCGCCGAGCCGATCTGACTGATGGACTGGCCGGCCCAGAGTTGCCGGAAATCGTGGTGGGAAATCAGGCTCTTTTTGGGCGCCGGGCTCGATTGGGACACCAGAGGAGCATGCTGCGCGGCCGGTCGGTCTGTCAACGCGATACCGCCCGGAACTACGCCTGCTGCAAGAGGGCCGTCCCCAGGTCACTGACCGTGTAATTCACCTCGCGCCGGTACCGGTGGCTGGTCACCAGTCCGGCGTCGCGCAGCACCGCGAGGTGCTGGGAGACCGCGCCCAGGCTGAGCCCGGTGCGGGCGGCCAGCTGGGTGGTCGTGGTCGGCGAGCTGGTACAGGCCAACAGCTGGGCCCGGCTGCGGCCGAGCAGCCGGGCCAGGCCGTCGCCCGCGCTCTCCCGGCGCTCCCAGAGCACCCCGAGCGCCCGGGACGGGTAGACCGCGCCGGGCGGGGTCGACCGCCGGGCGGGCAGCAGGTGGCAGCGGCCGGCGAAGGCGCTGGGGGTGAGGGTGATGCCCGCGCCGCCCAGGTCGAGCCCGGCGGCCGGGAGGTCCGGCGAGACCAGGCGGTCCCCGGCCCAGTGCAGGCTCGGGTGCAGACCGCCCAGCACCTGCTGGATGCCGTCCTCGGCGAGCCGGCGGGTGCGGTGGGCGATGTCCGCCTCCAGCACGGCGCGGATCCGCGGCCAGTGCGGCTTGACCGCCGCCAGCCACCAGGCGTGCACGGCGTCGGCCAGTTCGGGCAGCGCCCGTTCCGGGTCCTCGGCGAGCCGGCGCCCGAACGGCGACCGGGGCCGCACCGGGCAGGCCGCGCCGAGACCGGCCCGGACCTCCTCGTCCGGGGTGGCCAGCAGGATCGCGAGCTCCTCCTCGATCTCGGCCAGCGGGCAGCGCGGAGGGGGCGTCAGAAACGCGGGCCCGTCGTCGTGCAGGGGCAGCAGCAGGGCCGAGAGCGGCGCCGTGCGCAGGACCAGCGCGCGGTCCTGCCGCAGCGCCAACGCCCGCCTGATCCAGGGGAGGTGGACGACGTGCCGGCCCGGATCGGCAACCGCCCGGAGGCTGGCGACCGTCTCCCAGAGCGGGGAGATCGCGAACTTGATGTTGACGATGTCGTGCACGCCGAACCGCAGTTCACCCATGGCCTCGTCCTCCGCCCGCCGTGCGAGGTTTTCGCCCAGACTAAAACAATGGCCGTTCCGGCTCCAGAGTGGTGGTGTTGGCGGCCATGACAGCGCCTCGCACCAGTCTCTTCCGCCATACCGACTTCCGTCGGTTCTGGGCGGCCGACTCGGTGAGCCAGGCGGGAACGGCCGTCACGCTCATCGCCCTTCCGCTCGTCGCGATCGGCACGCTCCACGCCACGCCCTTCCAGGCGGGCCTGCTGGTGACCTTCGAGTACCTGGCGTTCCTGCTCATCGGCCTGCCGGCCGGTGCCTGGGTGGACCGGGTGCGCCGGCGGCGCGTGATGGTCCTCGGCGACCTGGGCCGGGCCCTGCTGCTCGCCTCCGTCCCGATCGCCTCCTGGCTGGACGGCCTGACGCTCCTCCAGTTGTACGGGGTGGCCTTCGGGATGTCGGTCTGCACCGCGTTCTTCGACGCGGCGCACGGCAGCTACCTGCCCCACCTGGTGGAGGACGCACAGCTGGTGGAGGCCAACGTCAAGATCGAGGCCAGCCGCAGCACCATCCAGGTCGGCGGGCCGGGCGTGGGCGGGGTGCTGGTCGGGGCGCTGACCGCGCCGGTGGCGATCGTGGTCGACGCGGTGAGCTTCGTCCTCTCGGCGCTCTTCGTGGGCCGGATCAGGCGGCCCGAGGAGCGGCCCGAGATCCGTCCGGACGCGAGCCTGCGGGCCGAGATCGGTGAGGGGCTGCGGTTCGTCTTCGGCGACAGGCTGCTGCGGTCGATCACCCTCACCGCGGCGATCTCCAACATGTGCGGCACGATCGGCGCCTCGATGCTGCTGGTGCTGCTCGCCGGCGAGCTCCACCTGTCGCCGTTCCTGTGCGGGCTGGTGTTCACCGCGGAGGCCGTCGGCGGCCTGATCGGGAGCCTGGTCACGGTGCGGATCGTGACCAGGTTCGGCCAGGGGCCGGCGATGTGCGCGGCGATGATCACCAGCGCCGTGCTGTGGCTGCTGGCCCTGCCGATGTACCAGGCCGACTGGCGGTTCGCGGTCGCCCTGGCGCTCCAGGCGCTGGGCTGGGTGGTCTTCATGACCTTCAAGATCACCGGGGTGGCGTTCCGCCAGCAGCTCTGCCCCAAGCCGCTGCTGGGCCGGATGACGGCGACGGTGCGCTTCCTGGTCTGGGGCGCGATGCCGCTGGGCGCGCTGATCGGCGGCGTGCTGGGGCAGAGCATCGGCGTCCGGCAGGCGATGTGGGTGGGCGTCGTCGGCGAGCTCTTCGCCGTCCTGCCGGTCCTCCTCTCGCCGCTGCGGCGGATGCGCGAACTGCCGAGCGCGCCCGCGGCGGCGGGCGGGGCGCCGCTGGCGCTGGCGCCGTGACGGCGGCCCCGCCGGCATCAGGCCGCCGCCTGCGCCCGCCGGTTCCCCCGGCCGGTCAGCAGGACCTCCCGCCAGGCCTCCGCGAGGCGCTCGCAGCCCGCGACCAGCGTCCGCTCGTCGGCGACGAAGGGGATCCGGATGTGGTTCTCCAGCGTGCCGTCCACGCCGAACCGGCCCCCGGAGAGGATCTCCACCCCGCGCCGGCCCGCCGCCTGCGCCAGTGGCGAGCCCAGCCGGGCCCCGAGGTCCACCCAGAGCGAGAGACCGCCGTGCGGCACGGAGAACCGCCAGTCGGGGAAGTCCCGCGCCAGCAGGTTCACCAGGACCCGGCGGCGTTCCAGCAGCAGCTCCCGCCGCTCCCGCAGCAGGCCGGCCCCGGACTCCAGCACCCGCAGCCCGATGAGCTGGGTGAGCAGCGAGTTGCCGGTGTCGACGAGGTTGCGCAGCCCGATCAGCCGGGCGATCACCGGCTTGGAGGCGCGGATCCAGCCCACCCGCAGGCCGGCCCAGCAGGTCTTGCTCATGGTGCCGATGGTGATGATGTGATCGGGCGTCGAGTAGGAGGCCATCGGCGGGGGCGGCTCCCCGCCGTCGAGCGCGAGTTCGCGCAGCGCCTCGTCGACCACCAGGTAGGTGCCGGAGCGGCGCGAGGCCTCGACGATCGCGGACCGCGCGGAGTCCGGCATCACCAGACCGGTCGGGTTGTGGAAGTCCGGCACCAGATAGGCCAGCCGCGGTGCCTCCTGGCGCAGTGCGGACTTCCAGACGTCGGTGTTCCAGCCGTCGGCGCCGAGGCCCACGGTCAGCAGCCGGCGGCCCAGCGCCCTGGTCAGGTCGATCACGTTGGGGTACGTCGGGCTGTCGGTCATCAGCGCCTCGCCCGGGCGGGAGAGCAGGCGGATGAGCAGGCCGAGCGCGTGGTCGGCGCCGGCGGTCACCAGGATCTGGCCGGGATCGGTCGGGGCACCGCGCCGGGTGAAGTCCTCGGCGATCGCCCGGCGGAGGTCGGCCACGCCCGCCACGTCGTAGCCGAGCAGGTGCGAGTACCGGCCGAGGTCGCCGGCGGCCAGCCTGGTCGCGGCACCGAGGACGGCCTCGGGGGCGGGCAGCGAGGCCACCGCCAGGTCGATCGACCCGGCGCCGCGGGCCGCCAGGGAGTACGGGGCCCGCGTCCGCGGTCCGGGCTCCGGCAGCCGGACGAACGAGCCCGCCCCGCGGTCGCTGGCCAGGAACCCCCGCTCGCGCAGGATCCGGTAGGCCGCGGTGACGGTGTTCCGGCTGAGCCCGCACTGGGCGGCGAAGGTCCGCTCGGCCGGGAGCCGGGCCCCCGCCGGCAGCCGGCCGTCGGAGATCAGCACCTGGAACGCCTCCGCCAGGTCCGCGTAGGCCGGCCCGGCCGCCCGCCAGTCACCGAGCATGCGAACGACCTGGGAGGCCGTCAGCGCGTAGCTCAACGCGCCGACGGACCGGCGGAGGCGAGGTCCGCTTCGGTCCCGCTGAAGGGGGAGTTCAGCCGGACGCCCACCGAGCAGGGCACCGGACCGGTCCGGGCCGCGGTGGCGTTGGTCAGCATCGCGCCCAGCTGCCGGGCGTTCTCCTCGGTGAGGATGAACTCGATGCGGTCGCACCGCTCGGAGTTGCGGCCGTGCCGGCCGACCAGGACGTGGAGGGAGACGTTGCCCTCCGCGTCGAGCGTGGCCGTGACCGTCCCGTCGACCACTCCGGGGATCACGTCGTCGCTGAACTGGCCCGACTCAATCTGAGGTGTCGTCATCATTGGCTTCCTCTCATC
This sequence comes from Kitasatospora sp. NPDC003701, assembly GCF_053587085.1. Lineage (NCBI taxonomy): Bacteria > Bacillati > Actinomycetota > Actinomycetes > Kitasatosporales > Streptomycetaceae > Kitasatospora > Kitasatospora sp. NPDC003701. The sequence goes on along the minus strand of NZ_JBSFNM010000009.1, from coordinate 83,805 downwards.
GGTGTGGCGGCACGCGCCGGGGCGCGTCGGGGCGGTCGTCGGCTCAGGCCGGACCGGACTGCGGAAAGTCGGAGGAGTGCTCCGGGGCGAGCTGGGCGCCAGGGCGCAGCGCCACGGCCGCGTGGTTCACCGCGGTGGCGGCCTCGCCGAAGCCGACCGAGATCAGCGGGACCCGGCCCTCGTAGGTGCAGCCGTCCCCGACCGCGTAGACCTGCGGCAGGCTGGTCCGCATCGCGGCGTCGACCAGGATCTGGCGGTGCTCCAGCGCCAGGCCCCAGTCGGCGATCGGGCCCAGCTGGGAGGAGAAGCCGAGCGCGGCGACCAGGGCCTGCGCGGGCAGCTCCAGCCCGCCCTCGGGGCTGTGGACGGTCACGCCCTCCAGGTGGTCCGCGCCGTGGCAGGCGGTGACCTGGGCGTCGGTGACGACCCGCACCGGCGCGGCGTACAGCTGCTTCACGCTGTGCTCGTGGGCCCGGAAGCTGCCGCGCCGGTGGACGACGGTGACCGACCGGGCGATCGGGGCCAGCGCGAGCGCCCAGTCCACCGCGCTGTCGCCGCCGCCGACGATCACCACGTCGCGGTCGCGGTGCTCCTCCAGCCGGGGCACGTGGTAGGCGACGCCCCGGCCCTCGTAGGGCAGCGAGCACGGCAGGGTGCGGGGCACCACGCGGCCGATGCCGGCGGAGATCACCACCGCCCCGGCGAGCACCCGGCTGCCCGCGTCGGTGGTGATCTCCCACCCGGTGCCGTGCGGCGCGAGGGTCGTCGCGGTCTGGCCGAGCAGGTAGCGCGGCTCGAAGGTCGCGGCCTGCTCCAGCAGGTTGTCGATCAACTCCCGCCCCTTGACCGCGACATGGCCGGCCACGTCGTACAGCCGCTTCTCGGGGTAGAGCGCGGCCACCTGGCCGCCCGGCTGCTCCAGCGCGTCGATGACCGCGCTGGTCAGACCGCGGAACCCGGCGTAGTACGCGCCGTACAGGCCCGCGGGGCCGGCTCCGACGATGGCGATGTCGACAGTGGACTCGGTGGCTGGCGCCACGGCCGTCTCCTTTGGTGTTCGGAAGCAGGGATGGGCGCGGTCCGGCCGGCCAGGGCGCGGGCTCAGGACCTGAGGCCCGCGGTGTCGACGCGCTGCGGGCGCCGAGCACGGAGGAAGGCGGGACGAACGCGCGGAGAGCCACCACGCCGGTGGCTCTCGTCGCACTCACGGCAGCAGCGCGTCGATCCTCGCAACGCTCCCGATCGAGCGTCAAGAAGCCTTGGGGCGGCCACCGTCCGGGACGTCGGCCCGCTGGGCGAGCTCGTCCGCGAAGCGGCTCCACTCGCGCGCGAAACTGCTCGCCAGGTCGGCCACGGCCGCGGCACAGTGCGGCGGCACGGCGGCGATCAGCTCCTGGCCGGTCCGCGCGTCGAAGTCATGGGTGCCCAGCCAGCGCAGCAACAGCCGCCCGGACTCGGTGAACCGCAGCGACGGGTCCTTCGCGAGCCGCTCCAGGATGCCCGACCGGTCGGGCTCCGGGGTCCGCGACCGCGCACCCTGGCCGGAGCGGGCCGGGAGGGCGCGGCGGTCCTGCTTCGGGACGCGTCCGGCCAACCGGAGCGGGTCCTCCCCCTGCCGCAGCAGCCGGCGCACCTCGTGCGCGGTGCTGGACGAGATGCCGACGGCCTGCGAGATCTCCCGCAGGGTCGCCTCCGGCCGTTCGGTCAGCAGGGCGACCGCGGCCCGGCGCCCCTCGACGGGATCCACCGGACGGATCCGGCCGTCCTGGCCGACCCGGGCGCTCGACTGAGGATTTTCCTCGCTCGACCGGCGCCTGATCGCCCCCACGGTCTTCGGCGACAGCCCGGTGGTGCGCGCGATCGCCCGGTCCGACCAGCCCGGATGGGAGCCGAGGATGCGGGTGGCCGCCGCCCGGCGGTCCCCCAGGGTCAGCGGAAGGCCGTGCGCCACATTGGCCTCGACCGACCGGATGAAGATCTCCTCCTCCGGCCCGTCCAGGTAGCGCACCCTGATCCGGCGCTCGCCCCGCAGGGTGGCGGCGCGCAACCGGTGCATGCCGTCGACCACCCGCCGGGTGGCACGGTGCACCAGGATCGGGTCGAAGGCCGTCCCGCTCTGGGCAAGCGTCTCGACATGTCCGCTGTCCTCGCCCGCGAGCCGCGGCGAGTCGGCCGGCCTCAACTCCGCGATCGGCACGCTGTTGACTTCGGACGTGACAGCCCCCGTCACCACCACCACCCCCTTCTCCGCTACCGCCTCATAAGACAGCACCCTTCGATTGCTTGCCAAGTTTGTCAATCTCTTTGGCAGATGCTTGTCAAAGAACCCGAGGTGAGCTACGTTGCCGCTGCGGAGTGATCGGGGGGAAGCCGGCCCGTACCGCCGCCAGGATTCACTGCTGAACAACCCTAGGGAATGCACGATGAACACACTCCGCCGCTCTCTCGCGCTCACCGGTCTGGCGGTGGTCCTCGCATTCGGCGCGGCCCAGAACCTCCATGCCCTGTCGGGCCACCCGGCCACCACGACCACGGCGGGAACCGGCATCACGATCGTCGTTCCCGATGGCAAGGAGGGCGACATCGAGTGGCCGTGAGCCCCTCCGACCAGCCCTGATCCGCCGCGCGCCGGGCCCCGGTTTGACAGAATTGCCGGGGCCCCGGTGCGGGCTTGACAAATGCCGGTGGCGCTGTGGCAGTGTCGTCGCCATGCTCCAGACGTCCATCCAAACCCTGCCACAGCCCTACTTCGGCATCCGGCTACGGACGATCCGGCAGAACCGAGGCATCTCGCAGGCCCAGCTGACAGGGCCCGGCATGTCAGCCGCCTACCTCTCACGTCTGGAGTCGGGCAGCCGCCCGCCGACCGACCGCGCGGTGGCCTACCTCTGCGACAAGCTGGACCTGCCGCTCTCCTCGTTCCAGGCCGAGCCGGCCGACCGTACCGCCGAGACGCTCGCCATGGTGGTCTCCGGGTGTGACACCGAGGACGCCACCCGACTGCTGCTGGACACCGTGCAGCAGGGCGCCCCCACCCACCCCGCACTGCGCTGGCAGTCCCTCTGGATGCTGGCCGAGAACCAGCGCAAGAGCGGCGCCCGCCAGGACCAGCAGAGCACCCTGCAGTCGCTCACCGAGCTGAGCGACCAGATCGAGCACCCCCACCTCCAGGTCAGAGCCCGGGTCCAGCTGGCGCGATGTCAAAGGACCACCGGCGACGCGCACGCCGCCCACCGGGTCGCCACCGAGGCCTACGCCCTCGCGACCGAGCACCAGCTCTCCCGCAGCGACCTGACCCGCACCCTGCTCGTCCTGATCTCCGTCGAGGCCGAGACCGGCCGGCTGGTCGAGGCCGTGGACCACACCGACCAGGTGCTCCGGCTGGCCGACGAACTCCCGGTCGCCCTGCGTGCCGAGTCCTTCTGGACGGCCGGCAGCATCCGCATCCGGCAGGGAAGACACGCCGACGCCGCCGCCCTGCTGGAACAGGCCATGGACCTGCTGGGCGCCGGCAACGACGAACTGCTGCTCTGGATGCGGCTGAGACTCGCCGCCGCCTCGCTCTACCTGCGGATGGACCCGCGCCGCGCCGACCAGGCCGAACGCCGGCTCCGCGAGGCCGCCCCGGCCGTCGAACTGCTGAACCTCCCGGTCCACCAGCAGGAGTTCCTCACCCTCCAGGCGCACCTCGCCTTCCACCAGGACGACCACCCGGCCGCCCGGGAACTCTGCGAACGCCTCGGCGACCACCCCGAGCACCTGTCCTTTCGGGACCGCGTCCGGCACCTCATGCTGCGCAACCAGCTGCGCATCCTGAACGGTGAGCGCGACGCCGCGATCCGGGAGCTGGAACAACTCGCCCAACAGGCCCAGGACGCGGCCAACATCGACCTCGCCTCCGAGGTCTGGCGCTCCCTCGCCGTCACGCTGGCCCAGGCCGCACGCCCCGCCTGAGCCGGTCCGGTCCGCCCTCCGGTCACCGTCGGTAAACGATCCCGACCCACCGGCGGAGCAACGGGCCCCGCTCGAACGCCGCGACGCGAAGTGCCCCCGGCCGGAGAACCCGGCTCAGCACTCGCGGACCGCGCCCCCGCCCCGGTGACCGCCGTGCCGACCCCGCCGGCCGCCACCCGCGCGCCGCCGCCACCCGCGCACCGCCGCGCACCCCCACCGCCTGCGCAACTCCCCCCGCCGCCAGCGCCGTCGGCCGGATCGTCCTGCCTCCTCCGTGCCCCACCCCGCACGGAGTCGAGCACGCCGCCGAACGCCCTTTTCGCGCCGCCGAGGATTCCGTCCCGCATTTGGCGATGATCACACCTCATGCCCATATCCGGAGGAGCTCCGACCGCTTCGGCGCGCGTCGCAACGCCACGAAGGCAGGCATAGCCGACATTCCCCTGAGCACACATGAAAATTGCCCCGGGATTCCCTCCGAATCCTTGACAAGCGGCCCGGTCGCGGCCTGAAAACCCCGCGGGCCACCGGGGTCGCCCCGGTGGCCCGAATGTCATCACGGAGAGTCAGAGCAGTGGCCCGACGGGCTGCTCGGCGGACCCCGGAGCCCCTGCGGACCGCGCGGGCTTCAGGACGACGGCCGTCAGCAGCAGGGCCAGCGCCAGCAGCGCGGCGGCGACCGTGAACGCGAGCCGGAACCCGCCGGTCAGGGCCTCCGCGGCGGGGTGCCCGGCGCCGGTCAGCGTCTCGGTCCGGGTGGCGGCGAGGGTGGTCAGGACGGCGACGCCGAGCGCCGCACCGACCTGCTGGGTGGTGTTGAAGAGACCGGAGGCGGCGCCCGCGTCCGCCGCCCCCGCACCCGACATGCCCAGCGCGGTCAGACCGGAGAGCACCAGGCCGCCACCGCCGATCAGCAGCATGGTCGGCAGCAGGTGGACGGGGTAGTCGGCGTCGGCCGGCAGCCGGGTGAGCAGCCCCAGCGCGGCGACCAGCAGGGCCAGACCGGCCAGCAGGACGTTGCGCTCGCCGAAGCGGGCGTTCAGCCGGGCGGAGAGGAACAGCGACACGGCCCCGATGGAGAGCGCCGCCGGGAGCATCGCGAGGCCGGTCGCGGCCGCGCCGTAGCCGAGGACGTTCTGCAGGTAGAGCGCGAGCAGGATCTGGAAGCCGAACAGCCCGGAGATCGCCAGGACCTGGACCAGGTTGGCGCCGGCCACGGTCCGGGAGCGGAGCATCCGCAGCGGCAGCAGCGGGTGGGCGGCGCGGGCCTGGCGCAGCAGGAAGCCGGCCAGCAGCAGGGCGGAGAGCGCGCCGAGGCCGAGGGTGCGGGCGGACGCCCAACCGTGCTCGCCGGTACCGACGATGGTGTAGATGCCGAGCATCAGGGCCGCGGTGATCAGCACCGCGCCGAGGGCGTCGGCACCGGCCCGCAGACCCGGGCCGCGGTCGGCGTCGAGCACCCGCACCGCGAGCAGGACGGCGGCGAGGCCGAGCGGCAGGTTGATCAGGAAGATCCAGTGCCAGTTGAGCGCCTGGGTGAGGATGCCGCCGAGGACCTGGCCGATCGAGGCGCCGGCCGCGCCGACGAAGCTGAAGGCGCCGATCGCCCGGCCGCGCTCGCCCGGCTCGGGGAAGAGCGTGACGATCATGCCGAGGCTGACCGCGGAGGCCATCGCGCCGCCGACGCCCTGGAGGAAGCGGGCGGCGATCAGCATGCCCTGGTCGGTGGCGACCGCGCAGAGCAGCGAGGCGGCGGTGAAGAGGGCGAGCCCGGCGATGAAGACCCGCTTGCGGCCGATCAGGTCGCCGAGCCGGCCGGCCAGCAGGAGCAGACCGCCGAAGGCGATCAGGTAGGCGTTGACCGTCCAGGTCAGATCGGCGGACGAGAAGCCGAGGTCGGACTGGATGGCCGGCAGGGCCACGGTGACGATCGAGCCGTCCAGGATGATCATCAGCATCCCCGCGCAGAGCACCGCCAGGGCGAGGGCGCGGGATCGGGCCGCTGCGGCCCGGGTCGGGGCGGGGGCGGGGGCGAGCGGGGCGGGGGCGCTCGGAGCATGCGTGGTCATGGCGGGTCTCCCGGTTCGTCGAGTACCGGGTATGACACTAACAGATTGTTTTGTTCGGGACTATCTTTCTCAGGATGGTCCCTCTCGGGATGCTCAGCCCCGGGAGCGGCGGGCCCGCCGAACCGTCCGGTCGCTCTCCACCGGCTCCGCCAGATGCCCGCCCACCAGTCGGGTCAGCGCCGAGACGAAGATCGTCCGGTCGGGCTCGGGCAGCGACTCCAGCAGCTCGCGGTGGACCCGGTCGGCGATCGCGGTGCCCTGCTCGACGGCCCGCTCGCCCGCCTCGGTCACCGAGATGATCCGGGCCCGGCGGTCGGTGGCGGACGGCCGGCGCTCCGCCAGGCCCGCCTTCTCCAGCTCGTCCACGGTGACGACCATGGTGGTCTTGTCCAGGTCCGACAGCTCGGCCAGCTGGATCTGGGTGCGCTCGGACTCCAGCGCGTGGAACAGCACGCAGTAGGCGCGGGGGGTGATCCCCAGCTCGGTGAAGGCGGCCGCCATCCGGGTCGCCAGCACGTGGCTGGCGTGGTCCAGCAGACCGGAGATGTCTCGAATCTGGCGCACGGCCGGGCTCGTCGTCATACGTCCGAGCGTAGCAAGGCCGTCTGCCGGCAGATGATCCCGTGAGCAACCAATCCGGGCGCGGCGCGGACCTCCGGAGGGGCCGGCGGCACCCCCGCCGCGGTCTACGGAATGCCGAGCTCGAACAGCGCGTACCCCGCGTACCAGCCCGCCGCGAGGGTCGGCATCGCGAACAGGCCCACCAGGGTGGGCACCCGCACCCGGCGCAGCGCGATCGCCAGACCGATGAAGAGCGGGAAGGCGGGCAGCAGGTAGCGCGAGATGTTGCCGAAGATCTGGTTGCTGCTCAGCGCGGTGAAGACGGTCAGCAGGGTGTAGACCACCAGCACCAGCGGCGGCCGGAGGCGCAGCAGCAGCACCAGCAGCCCGGGCAGGGCGATCAGCAGGGCCACCGCGATGAGGTCGGGCGCCGGGTTCGACTGCCAGAAGTCCCAGTGCCCGGTGATCACGTCCAGGAAGGTGCGGGAGGTCGAGGCGCCCCAGTCGAAGTAGCGGTTCCAGGCGCCGCGCTGCAGCTTGAAGTAGCCGCCCCAGTCGTCCATCCGGTAGCCGACCCAGCCGACGTACCAGAGCAGGCCCCACGGGGTGATCAGCATCGCGGTCAGCGGTCGCGCCACGCCGTCCGTCCGCCGGACCAGGGCCACCAGTGCGGAGATCGAGACGGCCGCGATCAGGGCGGCGGCGGTGGGCCGGTTGAGACCGGCCGCGAAGGCGAGCAGTCCGGCGGCGAGCCAGCGGTGCGTCATCACGCAGTAGCAGGCCCACGCGGAGATCGCGACGAACAGCGAGTCCGAGTAGACCGCCCACTCGGCCCCCGAGCCCGGGAAGAGGCCCCAGATCACCGCGGCGGTCACACCGGCCCGGAAACCGCCGAGCCGCTCGGCGACGGCGAAGATGCCGGCCGCCGCGACGAACGAGGCCAGCACCGAGACCGCGATGCCCGAGCCGTAGGGGCCGAGGCCGGTGACGGCACCGACCAGGCGCATCAGCCACGGGTAGAGCGGGAAGAAGGCGGCCGAGTTCTCGTAGTAGGTGGCGAGCGGGTAGCCGTGCAGCGGGATCAGCTGCGGGTCGTAGCCGTTCTCGGCGATCCGCTGGTACCAGACGCCGTCCCAGGTGCCGAGCACGTCCCAGGGCTGGGCGCCGCCGCCGCGGCCCGGGTCCTTCCTGAGGAAGTCGCCGGTGTGCGAGAGCAGCAGCAGGAAGACGGTCAGGCCGGTGGCCTTCACCACCGCGTACGCGCCGAGCGCGGGCGCGAAGCGGTCCACGGCGGCGGCGAAGCGCCCCTGCCGCTCGGCGTCGCCCGGGGCCGCCCCGGCGCCGGGCGGCTCAGCGCTCGCCGGTTCCGTGCTCGATGTACTCGATGCCGTGCTCATCAGCTCTGGACTCCCCGCCCCCGCTCGTGATCGGCGCGGCCACGATCGCGCCGCCGAGCGAGCCTACGGCACTGGGGTTCGACGACCCGCGCCAACCTTCCGTCCCGGACCCCCCGGAGGAGGAGAACCCTCGCGGGAAAACGGGTGGCGCCCACCGGGTCCCGCACCGGACGATCGCGGGATGTCCGACCACCACCCTCCCGTGCGCCAGGTCCGGGCGGCCTTCACCGCCGACACGATCACGGTCTACCAGGCCTTCGCTCCGGAGATCGCCGGTCCGGCGGCGGCCGACGGGCGCTTCCCGGCCGCCTTCGACCGCGACCGGATGACCTGGATCAAGCCGTCCTTCCTCTGGCTGATGCACCGCAGCGACTGGGCCCGCAGCCCGGGCCAGGAGCGGGTGCTGGCCCTGGAGATCAGTCGCGCCGGATTCGACTGGGCGCTCGGGCAGGCGGTGCTGAGCGCGTACACCCGCCGGGTGCACGCGTCGCAGGCCGACTGGAAGCGGGAGCTGCGACGGAGCCCGGTCCGGGTCCAGTGGGATCCGGACCGGGGCCCGGGGCTCCAGCCGCTGGCCCGGCGGGCGATCCAGGTGGGCCTGCGCGGCGAGGCGGCGCGACGCTACGCGGACGAGTGGATCACGCGGATCACCGACGTCACCCCGCTGGCCGACGCCGTCCGGCGCGGTGGGGACGTCTCGCTGCTGCCGGTCGAGTCGGCGTATCCGGTGGACGGCTCCGCCGCCGCCCGGTTGGGGGCGGCGGCGGGGTAGTGGGGTGCCGTCAGCCGTGCAGGTAGACGATGCCGAGCTTGGTGAGCCGCCAGAGCTGGTTGGCGGCGCCGGTGTCGGTGGCGAGTTCGACCAGGGTGTTGCCCTTGGCGTCGAGGCTGCCGCTCGCGGTGGCGACCTTGCTCCGGTCCTGGGAGTCGGCCAGCTTGTAGCGGCCGTCGCCGGCCGGCTCGAAGACCCAGTGCTGGTTGCCGCCGCCGTTGCAGCCCCACTGCTGGAGCCGGGTGCCGGGGGCGGTGGAGCCCGCGTTGGCGTCCAGGCACATGTTCCGGTTGCCGCTGAAGTCCAGCTCGTAGCTGCCGCCCTGCTTGGCCTCCAGGACGAAGGACTGGTTCAGCCCGCCGGTGGCGGTGTAGGTGATGGCGCTGCGGCCGTTGGTGGAGTCGCCGTAGGTGCCGCCGCCGGAGAGGTCGAGCACCTTGCCGTCGGCGGCGGAGGTGAGCTGGTACCAGGCGCCGTCCTCGGGTGCGTCGGCGAACGGCTTCCCGGGGGTGAGCGGCTGGATGGACGTGGTGTTCTGCTGGTTGAGGGTGCAGTAGGCCTGCTGCTGGTCCGGCCGGGCGTAGAACTGGCCGAGGCAGACGCCCTCGCCGCGGTAGCCGGCCACCCGCAGGTGGTACGACTGGCGGACCATGTTCATGCAGAGGCCGGGGATGCCGATCTGCGAGTCGCAGCCGTTGCGCACCCACTCGGAGAGGTTGATGACGTCCCCGTTGGTGTACTCGTACGGGGAGCTGGTCCACTCGGCGCAGACCTCGTGGCCGAAGGCGACCCGCCGCTGGTCCAGGTACCGGACGCCGGGCACCTGCTCGGCCGCGCCGCGCAGCATGTCGCTGAAGAGCGGCACCACCCAGTTGTGGCCCCAGGCGAGGTCCTCGGGGAACGCCGGGCAGCCGTCGGCGATCTTGCCGAGGTAGTCGTTGCGGCGGATGTCCGGGGTGATCGGGTTGAAGTAGGACTGGTAGACCAGCTGGTAGGCGGAGTCGGCGTAGCCGGCCTTCCGCATGGTCTGACGGATGTTCTGCAGCGCCGCGACGACCTTGGGACGGACCCGCTCGGCCCGTGCGGCGATCTCCTGGCTGCCGAGGGTGTCGCGGCAGCCCTGGTCCTTGGGGATCGGGAAGTACTGCGCGAGGCAGTGCATCATGATCCCGCTGAAGTCGAAGTCGTCGTTGGCGCCGATCGTGACGACGACCAGCTTGACGTCGTACGTGCTCGCGACCTCGGCGAGTTGGACGTCCTGCTTGCGCTCGCCGAAGTCCCCGCTGCCGGGGCCGGTGATCGCGGCCAGCGCGGGGTCGCTGACCAGGTCGCCGGTCTGGGCGCCGGAGCAGGCCAGGTCGACCGGGGTGACGTCCGGGATGCCGGTGACGAAGATCTCCGACTTGGGGTGCCGGTGGCAGTAGTTGGTGGGCGAGTCGGTCTCGGGGAAGTAGCCGTCACCGGTGTCGGTGCCGGCCCCCTCGCCGGAGATGGCGCTGTCGCCGAGGGCGACGACCGCGGCCGGACGGGTGGCGGGGGCGGCGGCCGGGCCGGTGTCGGCGAGGGCGGTGGGGGCGCCGGCCAGGCCGAGGGCGGCGACGAGGGCGCCCGTCGCGAGCAGCGCGCCGTACGGGGAGCGGCGCGCGACCGACCGGGGTCTGCGCGCGCCTGACAGTCGTGACCTGATCACACGTGACTCCTTGCGGGGTGGGGGACCGCCCGACCGGGGGCGCCGGACGGCTCGGAGCAAAGAAAGGTGAGCAGGTCTCACATTCTAGATACTGACAAGTAACGCAACAAGGCTCCGGACAGCACCGGCCGCAGTTCCCCACCCGGGCCGCGAACACGGCCGGGGACACCGGCGCGAACACGACCGCGAACACGGCCGGGAACGCGGAGAGCCGCCGCTCCGCGCCCCAGGAGGGAAGCGCGGAACGGCGGCTCGCGCCGGCCGAACCGGGCGCAGATCAGCCAGCGTTGACGCAGTGGTTGCCGAACGAGGGGTTCAGCAGGCCGATGATGTCGATCGTGTTGCCGCACAGGTTGATCGGGACGTGGACCGGCACCTGCAGCTGGTTGCCGGAGATGACGCCGGGGGAACCCGCGGCGACACCCTCGGCGCCGGAGCTGGCCACCGCGGTGCCGGCACCGGCCGCCACGATGCCTACCACGGCGGCACCGACGGCGGCCGTCTTCTTGATGCTCATAGGAGCCTCCTGACTAATCGACAGAGATGCACGGGGAGTGCGACATCTAGAACGACACCCGTCCGACCCGGTTGCGACGCCGCCCGCTTTGTCACCCGAGTGGCCCAACAGGGTCCGGGCCCGGGCATTCGGGTGATCACCGGACCCGACCGTTTCCCCCCGGACGCTGCCTCGTTCTCCCTGACGGAACCACGCTCCGCACAGGCCCACTAGACGAATCGAGTACCGCACATGCGCAAGCTCGCCCACGGCGCCATCGGCACGGCGGCCACCGCCGCCCTGCTGGCCGCCGGCGCCGGCGTCGCCGCCGCCCACCACGCCCACGGCGCGTCCGCCGAGGGCGTCGCGGCCGGTTCGCCCGGGGTGGCCTCGGGCAACCAGATCGAGGTCCCGGTGCACGTCCCGGTGAACCTGTGCGGCAACTCCGTCAACGTGGTCGGCCTGCTCAACCCGGCGTTCGGCAACCACTGCGCGAACGCCTGACCCAGCGCGGAGCGGCCGCCCGGCACGCCGGGCGGTCCATCGACTCCGGGAGATCCGCCGCCGGTCCGACCCCGTCCGGAATTGCTCCTGGTCGCGCGTCTGCGCGAGTTGTTCCCGGCCGTGCGGGAATTCCTCGCGACGCGCGGTGCAGCGGCGGCCGATCCATCGCCCAAGCCACGGGCGACACGCGCCACTTGGGCCGCCAGAGTGACAATCACGGCAATCCCAGAAGCCAGCGGGCGATGATTTCCCTTCGCCCGGCTCCCGACTAATTCCCTTTACGGTCGGGCAGAAAACGGAGGAAGAAACCACATGCGCAACCTCAAGAAGGCCGCCGTCCTGTCCCTCGCCGCCGCCGGCCTGGTCGTCGGCGCGGCCGGCGGCGCGTTCGCCAGCTCCGGTGCCGAGGGCGTCGCCGCCGGCTCCCCCGGTGTGCTCTCCGGCAACCAGATCCAGATCCCGGTGCACATCCCGGTCAACGTCTGCGGCAACTCCATCGGCGTCATCAGCATCCTGAACCCGGCGTTCGGCAACAACTGCGCCAACATCGGCTGATCCGGCGGTCGCCGAACCGGCGACAGCTGCTTCACCGAGTCCGTGCCGCACCCCGCCCACAGCGGGGTGCGGCCCGCTCCACCCGTGTGTGATCGAGGAGATCAACCCCCATGCAGAACGTGAAGAAGGCCGCCGTCCTCTCCGCCGCCGCCGCCGGCCTGGTGATGGGCGCGGCGGGCTCCGCCGCCGCCAGCTCCGGCGCCGAGGGCGTCGCCGCCGGCTCCCCCGGCGTGCTCTCCGGCAACCAGCTCCAGGTCCCGGTGCACATCCCGGTGAACCTGTGCGGCAACTCCGTCAACGTGGTCGGCCTGCTGAACCCGGCGTTCGGCAACGCCTGCGCCAACGTGGAGGCGCACCCGCACCACGACGCGGACGACTGCTGATCCCCGATCGGCACCCGTACCGGCCGAACTGCCCCCCGCCCAGCCGGCCGGGGGGCAGTTCGGCGTACCCGGGCGCAGTCCGGCGGCCCGGGGCCCCGATCCCCCGAAGGGTGACTCGCATGGCAGCGAAGAGCGCGGTTCCGAAGAGCACGGCCGCGAAGAGCACGGCCGCGAAGAGCACGATCTCGATGACGGGCGGGGCCGGCCTGGCCGCCGCCCTGGGCGCCGCGATGCTGCTCGGCGCCGGTGCCGGCACGGCGTACGCGGCGCCGGCCGAGGGCGGCGCCAACCTGGCCAAGACCGACCTCGCCCAGGCGCTGGGCGGCACCACCGCCGGCCTCGGCTACGGCATCGCGCCGATCAAGGACCTGCGGGTGGACCCGTGGGCCAACTCCTCCGCCGACGTGCTGAACAACGGCGCGACCGTCCGGCCGGAGGACACCGGACTGGCCCCGGTCAGCACCAGCACGCTGACCGGCCCGCTGAGCGCCGGCGGCGGCCCGCGCGACCTCCCGGTCGTCGGCCAGCTGCTCGGCGCCCTGCCGGGCTGAGCCCGCCGCCGCACGGCCGGGAGCCCGGCGCCCCGTCCGTACGGAGGGGGCGCCGGGCTCCCGCGCTGCCCGGCCCGCGGCCCTGCGGCCCGGTCCCGGAGCGGCTCAGAGCTGGGCGAGCCCGGCCAGGCCGGTCTGCTCCACGACGCCGGTGGTGGTCGCGGCGGTGGTCGCGGCCAGGTTCCCCACCGAGTCGGTGACGGAGATCCGCTCGTCCTCGTTGCCGAGGGTCGCCTTGGCGCCCGGGACGGCCTGCACCGCGCCGGTGATCAGCCGCGGGTCGATCTCGTCGACCTTGAGCGTGCCGTCGGCCAGCTGCCCGGTGCCGTCCTGGGCGAGGGCGAGCGGCTTGCCCAGGCCGATCCCGGGGGTGTCGGCGTGCAGCGGGGCAGCCGGGGCCTCCAGCAGCAGCTCGCCGAGGTCGGCGCCCCGGTCGACCAGCGGCAGCGGCAGCTCGGCCTTGGCCGACGGGCCGACCTTGCCGGTGACGAACCCGGGCACGATCTGCTCCGGGAGCAGGTCGTTGCCGGTGGTGCGGCCGGGCACGGCCGGCATCACCAGCGAGGTCGGGATGCCGCCGGAGATCCGGCTGTCCAGCGGCGCGAGCGGCACGTCCACCGGGACCTGCTGGGTGGCCAGCCGGTCCTCCAGGGCTCCGACCTGGTCGGGGTTGACCGCGGCGGCGGAGGCCGCCCCCGGGGAGGCGAGCATGCCCGCACCGACCGCCAGCAGCATCGCGCCGGCCCGCTTGGAGAACTTCATGCTTTTCACCGTTCTACCTGTCCGTACTGGGGATCTGGGGGACGGCTGCGCAGGGCGCAGCCGAAAGCAATCTGTCTCAACGAGACACCCGGAGCCCGGATTGCGGCGGTTAACCGGTTCGGCCTAATAATCCGACCGGAAACCCTCGGAAGCCGCGCCTCCCGGACTCTTTTCAAAAATCCCCGTAACCTTCCGTGGCGTCATTCTTTGATCTGAATGTCAGTGACCGCAGACCGGGCCTGAGCGTTCTACGCGTTGTACGCACGGAAACCAAAAGCATTCCAGAGAGGGATCTCCCCATGATCCAGAAGTCCTTCGCCGCCGCCGGCCTGGCCGTCGCCGCGCTGGCCGCCGCCGCGGCGCCGGCCTCGGCCATCGCGGACTCGGACGGCTCCGCCGCGTCCCTCCAGGGCAACGGCGGGACCAACTTCACCGGCACCGTCGGTGACAACAGCCCGAACTTCCACTTCCTGGACAACGCGAACGTCTGCCTCCCCGAGATCCACAACATCGCCGTCGGCGTGCTCGGTGTGGCCGTCCCGGTCGAGGTCCCGATCGCCAACAGCGGTGGCAAGCAGTACTGCACCCAGGGCCAGGGCACCCAGAGCAAGGGCGACTCCGGCGTCTCCCACCTCATCGGCTGACCTGCCGTCCCGCGTCACCTCCCTGAACCACCCTTCGAATCGCTCCCCGATTCACCTCCCGAGAGGAAACCCGAAATGATCAAGAAGACCCTCGCCGCCGCCGGCCTGGCCGCCGCCGCCATCGCGATGTCCGCCGGCTCGGCCTCCGCCATCGCCGACTCGGACGGCTCGGCCGTCTCCGCCCAGGGCAACGGCGGCACCAACCAGACCGGCACCCACGGCAACGGTTCGCCGAACTTCCACACCCTGGACAACGCGAACATCTGCCTGCCGGAGGTCCACAACATCGCGGTCGCCGTCATCGGTGTCGCGGTTCCGGTCGAGGTTCCGGTCCTCAACAGCACCCCGAAGCAGATCTGCAACGTCGGCCAGAACACCCAGTCCTCGGGCGACGCGGGTGTCTCGCACCTGATCGGCTGATCCCGGCAACAGGGCAGCGACGGAGGGCCCGGGGACGTGTCCCCGGGCCCTCCGGGCTTCGGTGGCTCGACTGCCCGGACGGTCCGTGCTCCGGTGACGGGCCGACCGGGTGACAGGCCGTCGGTGCGGCGCGTGGGGCGCCCGCGGCCGACGGCACCGTGTGTTCACGTGTCAGTGGCAGGGCGCCCGGACGGGCGCTCCGGAAGAGAGGGATGATCCCATGAAGAGCATGCTGGGCAAGGCCGCGCTGACCGCCTTCGGCGCACTGGCGCTCGCGGGTGTCGCCACCCCGGCGTTCGCGCACGTCGGCCTGGCCGGCGGCGGCGAGTTCGTCGCCTCGGCCCACCCGGTGTTCGCCGCCGGTGAGGTGTGGGGCCTCGCCCACACCTCGCACATCCACAGCGGCGCGCACGGCTGGGGCGCCGCCACCTCCACCGACGCGCTCGGTGGCCTGGAGGGCTTCGCCCACGTCGGCTGAGGCCCGGGCAGCACGACGGAGGCCGGACCCCGCTCGGGGTCCGGCCTCCGTCGTGCGTCGATCTGCTACTTGATCATCGCGGCGGCCTCGACCGCCCAGTAGGTGAGGATCTGCTCGGCGCCGGCCCGGCGGATCGAGGTCAGCGTCTCCAGGATCATCCGCTCCCGGTCGATCCAGCCGTTGGCCGCGGCGGCCTCGACCATCGCGTACTCCCCGGAGACCTGGTACGCGGCGACCGGCACCGGCGACGCGTCGGCCACCTGGCGCAGGATGTCCAGGTAGGCCATCGCGGGCTTGACCATCACCAGGTCGGCGCCCTCGGCGACGTCCAGCTCCAGCTCGCGCAGCGCCTCGCGGGCGTTGGCCGGGTCCTGCTGGTAGCTCTTGCGGTCGCCCTTCAGCGAGGAGCCGACCGCCTCCCGGAACGGGCCGTAGAACGCCGAGGCGTACTTGGCGGTGTAGGCGAGGATGCCGGTGTCCTGGTGCCCGGCCTCGTCCAGGGCCCTGCGGACCACGGCGATCTGGCCGTCCATCATCCCGGACGGGCCGACCAGGTGGACGCCCGCGTCCGCCTGCACCCGGGCCATCTCGGCGTAGCGCTCCAGCGTCGCGTCGTTGTCCACGCTGCCGTCGGCGGCCAGGACGCCGCAGTGGCCGTGGTCGGTGTACTCGTCCAGGCAGAGGTCGGACATGACCACCAGGGAGTCGCCGACCTCGGAGACCACGTCCCGGATCGCCTGCTGCAGGATGCCGTCCGGGTTGGTGCCCTCGCTGCCGGTCGCGTCCTGCACCTCGGGCACGCCGAACAGCATGATCCCGCCCAGGCCCGCCTCGGCGGCCTCGACCGCGGCCTTGCGCAGCGTGTCGCGGGTGTGCTGGACGACGCCCGGCATCGACGTCACCGGGACCGGCTCGCGGACGCCCTCGCGGACGAACAGCGGCAGGATCAGCTCCGCCGGGTGCAGCCTGGTCTCCGCGACCAGCCGGCGCATCGCCGGGGTCGAGCGCAGCCGGCGGGGGCGAACGTACGGGAATTCAGCGGACACGGCTTCTCTCTCCGAACGGTTGTGCAGTGCCGGGGGCGGCGGTGCGGCCGCCCCCGGTCCGGGAAGGTGCTCAGCGGGCCTTGCGGCGCGAGCCGGGACGGCGCTCGCTGGGCCGGTAGACCGGCTCGCCCGCCGCCGTCGCAGTGTCGCGGCGCCTGGCCCCGAAGTCTGCCAGGGCCTGGGCCAGCGCGGCCGCCGACGGCGCCGGGGCCATCACGTCGACCCGCAGGCCGTGCTCCTCGGCGGTCTTGGCGGTGGCCGGGCCGATGCAGGCGATGACCGTGACGTTGTGCGGCTTGCCGGCGATGCCGACCAGGTTCCGCACGGTCGAGGACGAGGTGAACAGCACCGCGTCGAAGCCGCCGCCCTTGATCGCCTCGCGGGTCTCGGCCGGCGGCGGCGAGGCGCGCACCGTCCGGTACGCCGTCACGTCGTCGACCTCCCAGCCCAGCTCGACCAGGCCGGCCACCAGGGTCTCGGTGGCGATGTCGGCGCGCGGCAGCAGCACCCGGTCGATCGGGTCGAACACCGGGTCGTACGGCGGCCAGTCCTCCAGCAGCCCGGCGGCGGACTGCTCGCCGGACGGCACGAGGTCCGGCTTCACGCCGAAGTCCACCAGGGCCTGCGCGGTGGTCTCGCCGACCGCCGCGACCTTGATCCCGGCGAAGGCCCGGGCGTCCAGGCCGTACTCCTCGAACTTCTCGCGGACGGCGCGCACCGCGTTCACCGAGGTGAAGGCGATCCACTCGTAGCGGCCGGTGACCAGGCCCTTGATCGCCCGCTCCATCTGCTGCGGGGTGCGCGGCGGCTCGACCGCGATGGTCGGCACCTCCTGCGGCACCGCGCCGTACGAGCGCAGCTGCTCGGAGAGGCCGGTGGCCTGCTCCTTGGTGCGCGGCACCAGCACGTTCCAGCCGAACAGCGGCTTGGTCTCGAACCACGAGTGCGAGGCGCGGTGCGCGACCTGCTCGCCCACCACGGCTATCACCGAGGTCGCCGGGTCCACCGGGGCGGAGACCGGCGAGGGCAGCACCCGGGCCACCTTGAGGTCCGCCGCGATGGTGGCCAGGGTGGCGGTGAAGGTGCGCTGGCGGGTGGTGGTGCCGGAGAGCGTCGCGCTGAGCGCCGACTCCGGCTTGCGGCCGTTGGAGACCAGCGCGTTGGCGGTGGCCGGCAGCTGGCCCAGCGTGGTGCGCACCACCAGGGTGGTCTCCGGCGCGCCCAGGTCCACCGGGCTGCCGGCGAGCAGCGCCGCGCCGTCCACGAAGCGGACGTCGGTGCCGCCCACGCCGCGCAGCGGGACACCCGCGTAGGCCGGGACGCCGACCGACTGGGCGACGCCCGGGATCACCTCGAAGTGGATGCCGTGGCCGGCGCAGCCGAGCATCTCCTCGGCGGCGCAGCCGTCCAGGCCGGGGTCGCCGTCGACGGTGCGGACCACGTGCTTGCCCGAGCGGACCGCCTCGGAGACCAGCGCGGCCAGGTCGAACTCGGGGCCCTCGGCGCCCGGGGTGTGCACCTGCACACCGGCCGGACAGTGGCTGCGCACGGCGGCGGCGGTGAGCGGGTCGGCGACCAGGATGTCGGCCGAGGCCAGCACCTCGACCGCGCGCAGGGTCAGCAGGCCCGGGTCCCCGGGGCCCGCGCCCAGGAAGGTGCACCGGCCCGCGGCGGGCGTCCCGCCCGGGAAGGGGCTGTCGGCCGGGAACGGCGTCTCGGTGGCGGCGGTGGGGCTCATCGGGCTCGCTCCCCCATCAGGGCGGCCGCGCCCGCGTCGAGCAGCCGGGCGGCCAGGGCGCGGCCGAGGGCCGCCGCCTGCTGCTCGGCGGTCTCGTCGAGGACGATCGGACCGTTGGCGGACATCTTCAGCAGGGTGGCGCCGTCGACCGTGCCGACCACGCCCTCCAGCTGCAGTTCGTACTCGTGGCCCCAGGTGGCCAGCGCGGCGACCGGTGCGGAGCAGCCGGCCTCCAGGGTGGCGAGCAGGGCACGCTCGGCGGCCACCGCGACCCGGGTGGGGGCGTGGTCGAGGGCCGACAGCGCGTCGGCCAGCTCACCGTCGGCGGTGGTGCACTCGATGGCGAGCGCACCCTGGCCGGGGGCCGGGATCATCAGCTCGGGGTCGAGGTGCTCGGTGATCTCGGCGGCGCGGCCGAGCCGTTTCAGACCGGCGGTGGCCAGCACCACCGCGTCCAGCTCGCCGGAGGACACGAAGCCGATCCGGGTGTCGACGTTGCCGCGGATCGCGACCGTCTCGATCCGGGCCCCTCGCTCGCGGGCCCAGGCGTTGAGCTGGGACATGCGGCGCGGGGAGCCGGTGCCGATCCGGGCGGCGCGGCCGGCGCCGGCCAGCTTCTCCACCAGCTCGCCCAGGGCGAGGCCCTCGCTCGCCACCAGGGCGTCGCGGACGTCCTCGCGCGCGGGGACGGCGGCCAGCACCAGGCCCTCGGGCTCGGCGGTGGGCAGGTCCTTCAGCGAGTGCACGGCGAAGTCGATCCGGCCCTCCAGCAGCGCGTCGCGCAGGGCGGAGACGAACACGCCGGTGCCGCCGATCTGCGCCAGCGCCTCCTTGGAGGTGTCGCCGTAGGTGGTGATCTCCACCAGCTCGACGGGGCGCCCGGTGACCCTGGTCACCTCGCGGGCGACCATGCCCGACTGGGCCATGGCGAGCGCGCTGCGCCGGGTGCCGAGCCGCAGTGCTGCGGTGGCGGCCGGGGCCTGGTCGGTGAGCGGTTGACCATTCATGAGGTGATCGTCCCGGTGGTACTCGTGGGATGGCTGACGGTTCATCTGGCGCCCCCGCCCGAGGGCTGCTGGGTGCCGATCGGGGTGCCCGAGACCGCGTGCACGGCCGCCGGGTCGAGGTCGAACAGCTCGCGCAGCGCGTCCGCGTAGGACGCGCCGCCCGGCTCGGCGGCAAGCTGCTTCACCCGCACGGTCGGGGCGTGCAGCAGCTTGTCGACGACACGGCGGACGGTCTGGGTGATCTCGGCGCGGGAGCGCTCGTCGAGGGCGGGCAGCCGCGAGTCGAGGCGGCCCAGCTCGGCGGCGACCACGTCGGAGGCCATCGCCCGCAGCGCCACCACGGTCGGGGCGATCCGGGCGGCCCGCTGGGCGGCCGCGAAGGCGGTGACCTCGTCGGCGACGATGCCGGAGACGGCGTCGACGTCCCCGGCGCCGGGGGTGGCGGCGTGGGCGTGCGAGAGGCTCTCCAGGTCGACCAGGAGCGCGCCGGGCAGCTCGTGCACGGCGTGGTCGACGTCGCGCGGCATGGCGAGGTCGAGCAGCGCCAGCGGGGTCGCGCCGGCCCGTGCGGTGACGGCGGCGGCGACGTCCTCGGCCCCGATCACCACGCCGGCCGCGCCGGTGCAGGAGATCACCAGGTCGACGTCGGCCAGCGCCTCGGGCACCTTGGCCAGCTCGATCGTCCGGGCCACGTCGGCGCCGAGGATCTCGACCAGGCGCTCGGCGCGCTCGGGCGTCCGGTTGGCGACCAGCAGATCGGTGACGCCGGAGCGGACCAGCGTGGCGGCGGCCAGCGAGCTCATCGAGCCGGCGCCGACCACCAGGGCCCGCTTGCCCGCGATCTCGCCCGCGCCGGCCGCGACCTGCTCCAGGCCGAAGGTCACCAGCGACTGGCCGGCCTTGTCGATGCCGGTCTCGCTGTGCGCCCGCTTGCCGACCCGCAGGGCCTGCTGGAACAGCTCGTTCAGACCGCGCCCGGCGGTGTGCTCCTCCTGGGCCTTGGCCAGCGCGTCGCGCAGCTGGCCGAGGATCTGCCCCTCACCGACCACCATCGAGTCCAGGCCGCAGGCCACCGAGAAGAGGTGGTGGACGGCGCGGTCCTCGTAGTGGACGTAGAGGTGGGAGGTCAGCTCCTCCAGGTCCACGCCGCTGTGGTGGGCCAGCAGCAGCGACAGCTCGGCGACGCCGGCGTGGAACTTGTCCACGTCCGCGTACAGCTCGATCCGGTTGCAGGTGTTCAGCAGCGCGGCCTCGGCGACGGTCGCGGTGGCCGCCGCGTCGTGCAGCAGCCGGGTCGGGACGTCACCGGTCAGCGCGGCGCGCTCCAGCACGCCGACCGGGGCGGTGCGATGGCTCAGTCCTACGACGAGGAGGCTCATGCCCGCCCCCCGGTGCCGTGGATCCCGGGGTTCGTGCGCCCGGACCGCTGCGCCGCACGGCCGCTTCGCACCACGCGCGCCTTTCCGATGGTTCGCTCGCTCACGCCGGCATCACCGCGGAGAGCTCGCCCTCGCCGCCGGCCTTGCCGGTCTTGCCCTTGGCCGGCGCCTCGCCGTCCTTGGCCGGCTCGGCGGCCGGACGGGCCTTGCCGCTGCCGCCCGCGGCGGCGCGGCGCAGCTTGGCCGCGGCCGCGCGGACCGGGCCGGGGGCGCGGTCCAGCACCGACTCGGTGCGGTCCGGCTCCTCGCCCGCCTTGCGCTGCTCGTGGAAGGCCAGGATCTGCAGCTCGATGGAGAGGTCCACCTTGCGCACGTCCACGCCGTCCGGGACGGTGAGCACCGTCGGGGCGAAGTTCAGGATGCTGGTCACGCCGGCCTCGACGAGGCGGTCGCAGACCTGCTGGGCGGCGCCGGGCGGGGTGGTGATCACACCGATGGAGACCTGCTGGTTCTCCACGATGGACTCCAGTTCGTCCATGTGGCGCACCGGCAGGCCGGCCGCGCTGCTGCCGACCACGGCCGGGTCGGCGTCCAGCAGGGCCGCCACCCGGAATCCGCGGGAGGCGAAGCCGCCGTAGTTGGCGAGCGCGTGGCCGAGGTTCCCGATGCCGACGATGACGACGGGCCAGTCCTGGGTCAGGCCGAGCTCGCGGGAGATCTGGTAGACGAGGTACTCGACGTCGTAGCCGACGCCGCGGGTCCCGTACGAGCCCAGGTAGGAGAAGTCCTTGCGCAGCTTCGCGGAGTTCACGCCGGCGGCGGCCGCCAGCTCCTCCGAGGAGACGGTCGGCACGGAACGCTCGGAGAGCGCGGTGAGTGCCCGCAGGTAGAGGGGAAGGCGGGCGACGGTCGCCTCCGGGATGCCCCGGGCACGCGAGGGTCGGCGCGCGGCGCCCTGGTCGGGCGTCTGCGAACTGCTCTGTGGTGATCGGCCGATTGCCACGGTGCTCCTGTGGGTGAAGCTGGGCTTTGGCAGCCAGGCTATGCGTTTGTGAACGTGTGCACAAAGATGGTGTCCGTTTTGTCCCCGCACAGTGATGCGCATCACGCCGACGAGTCCATAGCACCGGCCCGCGTCGGCACCGCCGCCGGGGGCTGTGCGCCGGGTGGCCGCTGACCGTACGGCGCCTCCCGGCGGAGCACCGGGACGTCCGTCCCCGAGGTGCGCGAGCGGGCCCGGCCCAGCCTCGGCCACGGCACCCGGGCCGCCTCGCGCAGCGGCGCCGCCCAGTCGTCGGGCGGGCAGGAGGGCGCCCCCAGGCAGTGCCGGAGCAGCCCGGCGGTGGCCCGGGCGTCCCCCAGCGCGGTGTGGGCCGGGAACCGGCCGAGCCCGGCCGCCTCCGCACAGGCCGCCAGGCCGAAGCCGCCCGCCTCCGACAGGTGCGCCCGGGCCAGCCGCATCGTGCAGAGCAGCGGGACGGACGGCAGCACCACCCCGATCCGGGCGAACTCGCGATCGAGGAAGGCGTGGTCGCAGGTGACGTGGTGGCCGACCAGCACCCGGCCGGCCAGCAGCTCCAGCAGCCGCGGCGCGATCTCGCGGAACCGGGGGGCGCCCTCGACGTCGGCCTGGGCTATCCGGTGCACATGGGTGGGGCCGACCGGGCCCGCCGGGTCCAGCAGGGTGCAGAACTCGGCCTCGGGGCGGAGCCCCTCGTCCAGCAGCACGACCGCGACCTCGACCACCCGGTGGCGCCACGGGCTGCGGCCGGTCGTCTCCACGTCCACCACCGCGAAGCCCCCGGCCGCCGGCGCGGCGGCGGGCGTCCCTGGGGTCGGGGCGGGAAGCATGGCGGCACTCCTCGTGTGCTCAGCCCCCCACGGGCGCAAACGAGTTCGATCGTAAGCCGACGAACGGCGCCGCTCCCAGGCCCGCTCCGGGATTCTTCACAACGATTCGGCGAACCGCCCCCGCCGGTCGGCGGGGCCGGTCCGCCGGGGCGCGCGGCCCGGCCCGGCGGCCTCAGGCCCCGAGGGCGGTGCGCAGGCGGCGCTCGTCGACCCGCCAGAAGTCGTGCTGGCGGCCGTCGATCAGGGTGACCGGAATCTGCTCCCAGTAGGTGCGGTACAGCTCCTCGTCCTGCGTGATGTCCTTCTCCTCGAAGGTCGCGCCCAGCTCGCCGGTCACCCGGACGATCACCTCCCGGGCGTCGTCGCAGAGGTGGCAGCCCGGCTTGCCGACCAGGGTCACGGTGCGGTCGGCCGGCTTCGGGCTCTGGTTCTTGTCACGTCGCAGCAGTGGGCTCACCCGGCCATTGTGCGCCCGCCTCACACCGGCCCGCCCCGGTGGCCCGGCGGGGCGCCGTCCGGCCGCGGGGCCGGCGGGCGGCCGTTCGGCCCCCGGCGCCGGGCAGGCGCTGTTCACCCCGTGGGCACGCCGCCGTCACGGCTCCTCCCGGCCCGGCTGGCTATGCTCGGTGACATGGCCGTGCTCCGAAGGCTCACCCAGTCAAGGCGTTCCACCACCGAGCGGAGCGCCCTGGCCGGCGAGGCTGCGGCCGAGGCCGCGGAGGCCGCCCTGCGGGCCGCGCCGGACGCCCCGAGCACCCCCGACGCCCCGAGCGCTCCGGCCGACCGGGACACCCCGGGCACCGCGGGCACCCCGGCCGACCCGGACGCCTCCGGCGGGCGGGCCGCGACGGCCGCCGCGCCCGACCGGGCCGCGAAGGCCCCCAAGGCGCCCGCCGAGAACCACACCCCCGAGCGGGACGACCCGCGCGCCGCCGCCTTCTTCGACTGCGACAACACCATCCTGCGCGGCGCCGCGATCTTCTACCTCGGGGTCGGCCTCTACCGCCGCGGCTTCCTCACCCGCCGCGACATCGCCCGGTTCGCCTGGCAGCAGGCCTGGTTCCGGCTGCACGGCACCGAGGACCCGGACCACATGGCCGACGCCCAGCACACCGCGCTCGGCCTGGTCGCCGGGAAGCGCACCGCCGACCTCGAAGCCATCTGCGAGGAGGTCTTCGAAGAGGTCATCGCCGAGAAGATCTGGCCCGGCACCCGCGCCCTGGTCCAGATGCACCTGGAGGCCGGCCAGCGGGTCTGGCTCGTCACCGCCGCCCCGCTGGAGGTGGCCCGGATCATCGCCCGGCGGCTCGGCATGACCGGCGCGCTCGGCACCGTCGCCGAGGCCCGCGGCGGCCTGTACACCGGCCGGCTGGTCGGCGAACTGCTGCACGGGCCCGCCAAGGCGGCCGCCGTCCGCTCGCTGGCCCGCCGCGAGCGGCTCGACCTGGACCGCTGCGCCGCGTACAGCGACTCGGCCAACGACATCCCGATGCTCTCGCTGGTCGGCCACCCGTACGTGGTGAACCCGGACGGCGCGCTGCGCCGGCACGCCCGGGCCCAGGGCTGGCGGGTACGGGACTTCCGGACCGGGCGGAAGGCGGCCCGGGTGGGCCTGCCGGCCGCCGCCGCGCTCGGCGTGGCCGCCGGGGCGACGGCCGCCGGGATCGCCCTGCACCGCCGCCACCGCGCCTGAGGCCACGCCCGGCGCCACACCCGGGCCGACGCCCCCTGAGCGGGTGACCGACCGTCAATCCGTACACCGAACAGGGCGCCCGTACGGGCTAACTGCCCTCCGCCGATGGTGAGTCCGGAGCGCCCGACCGAACCTGTCACCCGGTGACTGGTTCTGATCGTTCGTCAGACGGGGAAAGTCAGGGGTTACCGAGGCCAACCATGGGGAAACCCGCCGTCAGACCGCCGAATTGGTCACCCGGTGCACCTGTTCGATCACGTTGAGCCGGATGAACGATGACACGTTCGGTCAGTGTCAGCCGAATATGCACGCCATGTGGATCCCAAACGACCACTTCGACCACACGGTGTAGCTGTCATTGCACAAAGCGTTATTCTCTCCTGGATGCACGTCACCCACGCACCCCGCTCGAACGGGCGGCGCGGGCGTGCTCTCCGCGCAGGCGGAGGTGATCCGTCCACAGTTCTGCCTCTGGGAGTCCCGTGTACCCACCCGTCCGGAACGACGCGCCTGCACCCTCCCGCCCGTCGCCCTCCCCCCTGCGCTCCCGCACCAGCCTGCGCGGCCGCCCGGCCTCGGCCCGCCAGATCTCCACCGGCCTGGAGCTGTTGCGCACCCTGCTCCGCAGCCAACTCGTCACCTCACCCCAACTGGTGCCCGTCGGCGCCCCGCTCGGCCACCAGCCGCAGCCGGCCGGCCTGGCCCTGCGCACCACCGCGGCCGGCTCCGCCGGAACCGGCTCGCGCGGGCGGACCGGAGCCACCGGCAGCACCGGCCGGAGCCGGGCGCGGACGGCCCCGGCCCCCGGCTTCGAGACCGAGCACAACCCGATCATGGAGCTGGTCGAGCGGGCCCAGGCCGGCGAGAGCGACGCCTTCGGCAGCCTCTACGACCACTACGCGGACACCGTCTACCGCTACATCTACTACCGGGTGGGCAGCCGGGCCACCGCCGAGGACCTCACCAGCGAGACCTTCCTGCGCGCGCTGCGCCGGATCGGCACGTTCACCTGGCAGGGCCGCGACTTCGGCGCCTGGCTGGTGACCATCGCCCGCAACCTGGTGGCCGACCACTTCAAGTCCAGCCGGTTCCGGCTGGAGGTCACCACCGGGGAGATGCTCGACTCCAACGAGTGCGAACGCAGCCCCGAGGACTCGGTGTTGGAGTCGCTCTCCAACGCGGCCCTGCTGGACGCGGTGCGGCGGCTCAACCCGCAGCAGCAGGAGTGCGTCACGCTCCGCTTCCTGCAGGGGCTCTCGGTGGCCGAGACGGCCCGGATCATGGGCAAGAACGAGGGCGCCATCAAGACCCTCCAGTACCGCGCGGTGCGGACGCTGGCCCGCCTGCTGCCGCCCGACGCGCGGTGAGCGGGCAGGTGACCGGGGGCGGCGGTGCGGACGGCACCGGCGAGATATCCGGTGGACCGTCACCGACGGCGGCGGTCCGACACGTCCGGGTGAACGGTCGATCCGATGATCAGCCGTGCGTAACCGACCGCCCGCACCGCTCGTTGGCCAGCGTGCAAGCCTCCACCAGGCGTACGGTCAAGTCGAATTGCGACCTCTCACCCGATGGAGTGGCTTTGGCCCGCCGAGGCAACCGTCCGGCAGGCCGGGGTGTCGACAACGACGAAGGGAGGTGTGGCCCGTGACGGCAAACGTGCTGGAGCACCGGCGGGCGAAGGCCTTCGCCGAGGCGCTGGAGGCCCACCAGGCAGAGGAACGCGGCGCCGCCAGTGCCGGAGCGGCCAACACCGCTTCCAGCGGCGCCGGTTCGGCCGCGATGGCGGAGCTGGTCGGCATGGTCGGCGCACTCGGCGCGCTGCCCGGACCGGCGCTGGACCGGGAGGTCCGAACGGTCCAACGCGCCCAGCTGATGGCCGCGTTCGAGCAGGCCTTCGCCGGCGGACCGGGCGCTGCGGTGCCCCGCCAGCGCGGGCACCGGGCGATCCGGACGGCTCCGCGCGGCCGCTGGAGCCGCCGCTTCGCGATCGGCGGCCTGGTCGCCGGGCTCGCCGTCGGCAGCCTCGCGGGCGCGGCCGCCGCCAGCGCCAACGCCCTCCCCGGGGACACGCTGTACGGCATGAAGCGCGGCCTGGAAGGGCTCCGGCTGGACCTCGCGGACTCCGACAGCGAGCGCGGCGCGCTGCTGCTGGACAACGCCGCCACCCGGCTCGGCGAGGCGAAGAGCCTGGTCGGCCGGACGGACGCGGCCGGCTCGCTCAGCCCGGGCACCGTCGACCAGGTCCGCAGGGCGCTCGACGACATGCACGCCGACGCCCTCAAGGGCCGCGACCTGCTGCGCTCGGTCTACCGCAGCAACGGCTCGCTGGACCCGATGCGCGCCCTGGCCGGCTTCGCCCAGGACGAGGACGGCCACTGGACGGAGCTGCAGAGCCGGCTGCCCGTCCAGCTGACCTCCCAGGCGCACCTGGTGGACCAGCTGTTCGACGACATAAGCGAGGACGTCGCGCCCCTGCGGCTGGCCCAGCCCCCCGCCAAGAGCGGTGGACCGGCCGGCGGCGGGGCGGGCGGCGCGGCGAACCCGGCCGACGGCACCTCCCCGGCCGACACTCCGGCCGTCGGCGGGAACGCCGCACCGGGTGCCGGACCGGCCCAGGGCGGCGGCACGGGCGGTGCGAACGGCGGCAGGCCCGGCAGCACCGAGCGGGCGCCGTCCGCCGGGGCGAGCACGCCCGGCACCGGCGGCAGCGGCGGCGCGCCCAGCAGCGCACCGAGCAACCCGGCGGGCGCGGTCGGCGGGCTGGTCGACAACCTCACCAGCGGGCTGACCGGCCCGAAGCCCTCGCCGAGCGCGGACCCCGCGCCGGACCAGGCGGCCCCGCGGCCGTCCGGTGCGCCGAGCACGGCTCCCGGCGCCGCTCCGCAGGGCGTCGAGGTGCCGCCGCTGATCCCCGGGCTGCTGCCCGGCCTGCGGATCCTCGGCGGCTGAGCCGGCCGGGACGGTCGCACGCTGAGGGGCCCCGGCGGATCCGCCGGGGCCCCTCAGCGTGCCGGGACGAAGCCGCCGGGACGGACCCGCTCGGTCGGACTCAGCAGAAGCGGCTGACTCAGAAGAACACCGAACGCCGCTGCACCAGCAGCTTGTAGAGGGTGTGCTGGATGGTCTCCCGCACCTCGTCGGCGAGGTCGAAGACCAGCATCGGGTCGTCCGCCGCCTCCACCGGGTGCCCGTCGGTGGCGATCGGCTCGCCGAACTGGATGGTCCACTTGGTCGGCAGCGGCACCGCGCCGAGCGGCCCGAGCCACGGGAAGGTCGGCGTGACCGGCACGTACGGCAGCCCCAGCAGCCGGGCCAGCGTCCGGAAGTTGCCGATCATCGGGTAGGTCTCCTCCGCCCCGACGATCGAGCAGGGCACGATCGGCACCCGGGCCCGCAGCGCCGAGGAGACGAAGCCGCCGCGGCCGAACCGCTGCAGCTTGTACCGCTCGGAGAAGGGCTTGCCGATGCCCTTGAAGCCCTCCGGCCAGACCCCGACCAGCTCGCCGCGCTCCAGCAGCGCCTGGGCGTCCTCGTTGCAGGCCAGCGTGTGGCCGGCCTTGCGGGCCAGCTCGTTGATGCCGGGCAGGACGAACACCAGGTCGGCGGCGAGCATCCGCAGGTGCCGCCGGCTCGGGTGGTGGTCGTGGATGGCGACCTGGGTCATCAGGGCGTCCAGCGGGATCGTCCCCGAGTGGTTGGCGACGATCAGCGCGCCGCCCTCGGCCGGGATGTTCTCGATCCCGCGCACCTCGACCCGGAAGTACTTCTCGGCGAGCGGGCGCAGCAGCGCGAGCAGCACCTCGTCGGTGAGCTCGCGGTCGAAGCCGAACTCGTCCACCTCGTAGTCGCCGGTGATCCGGCGGCGCAGGAAGGCGAGGCCCTCGGCGGCCCGGCCCTCCCAGCCCTTGCCGAAGAGCCGGGTGGCGGTCGGGCCGAGCCGCCCGGCCAGCGCCCCGCCGACGGCGTCGGCGAGCTGGTCGGCCAGGCCGGCGGGCCGGTCGGGCTCGCTCCAGCTCGGCGCGGACTCGATCGGGATGACCTTGGCCTCGCCCGGCGCGTTCTCGGCAGCGGCACTCATCGCGGGTTCAGCTCCTGGGTCGGCTTGGGTGCGAACGGGCGGCCGGCGCGTACTCCGGCCCGAGCAGCGCGGCCAGCCCGTCGGTGACGGCGGTCAGCCGCGCGGGCGGCAGCAGGCCGGCGGACTGGGCGGCGGCGAAGTCGGCGAAGGCCTCCGGGGTGGTGAACCGCGGCCGGTACCCGAAGGTCTCGCGCAGCCGGGTGGTGTCCACGACCCGGCCGTGGGTCAGCAGCCGCAGCTGCTCGGGCGAGAAGTCGACCATCCTGGTCTGCCGGGCCACCGCCGCCATCCAGCTGATCGCGGGCAGCAGCAGCGGCAGGGTCGGCCGGCCGAGCCGGCGGGCGCACTGGGAGAGCAGCAGGACGCCCTCCCCCGCCACGTTGAAGGTGCCGGTGTTGACGGTGTCCGGCTCCGGGGGCCGCGCCGCCCGGCAGAGCACCGCGACGACGTCGTCCTCGTGGGCGAACTGCAGCCGGGGGTCGTACCCGAGGACGGTGGGCAGCACCGGCAGCGCGAAGTACTCGCCGAGCGGGGTGTCCGCGCCGGGGCCGACGATGTTGGCGAACCGCAGCACCGTCACCGCGACGTCGGGGCGGCGCCGGGCGAAGCCGCGGACGTAGCCCTCGACCTCCACCGCGTCCTTGGCGAAGCCGCCGCCCGGCAGGTTCTTGGGCTGGGTCCGCTCGGTGAACACGGCCGGGTCGCGCGGTGCCGAGCCGTACACACCGGTGGTCGACTTCACCACCAGCCGGCGCACGCCGGGCGCCTTCTGGCAGGCGCCGAGCAGCTGCATGGTGCCGATGACGTTGGACTCCTTGACCGAGGAGCGGTTCGTGGAGCCCAGTCCGGTGGCGCTGACGGCGAGGTGGACGACGGTGTCGACCCGGTGCTCGGCGATCACCCGGGCGACCGCCGGGCGGCGCAGGTCCAGCTGCTGGAAGCGGTAGGGGGCGGCGGGCCCGTCCGGTTCCTCGACGGGGTGCCGGGGCGGCTGCACGTCCACGCCGACCACCAGGTCGACGCCGGGCCGGCGGCGGATCTCCGCGACGAACCGGGCACCGAGGTGGCGGGCCACGCCGGTGACGAGCACGACCATGCCCACAGTGCTGCACCCCATTCCTCGGCCTGAAGCGGCCCTGCGTGCACCGTACCGCGCCGCCACATCGGGCCGTGAAACGACACCGCCCGCCCAGGCCACGAGGGCCTGGACGGGCGGTGGAAGCGCCGGGCGCGCAGCTGCGCGGCGGGCGCTTACTTCTTGTTGCGACGCTGCACGCGGGTGCGCTTCAGAAGCTTGCGGTGCTTCTTCTTGGCCATACGCTTGCGACGCTTCTTGATGACAGAGCCCACGGAACAACCCTCGCTCACTGAGACTCCCGTCCGTGAGAGACGGAGTCCATACGACTGACGGAGGGCCTAGCCTACCGTCCGCGCGGCCAGGGCCGTAATCGTGCTCCCCGGACCGGGAAACTCGCGGGAAATCTGCGGCAAACGGGTGCGGGGTCCACCGGCTGTGGACCCCGCCCCCGTCAGCCCGCCCTACGCGCTCTCGAGCCGCACGTAGGACTCCTTGAGGTACTCGTGCACCGCCTGCTGGGGCACCCGGAAGGACCGACCGACCCGGATGGCCGGCAGCTCTCCGCTGTGCACCAGGCGGTACACCGTCATCTTGGACACCCGCATGACCGCAGCCACCTCGGCCACGGTCAGGAAGACGACTTCCTGCAGGGGGCGTTCGCCGGAACTCATGACCATCACCCGACCCTTACCCGTGTGCAAGGCACCGGCTTCCCCTCCGGTGACTCCACCGGCACACGTGTATCCCCAGAGTAGTTATGGGTGGTACCAGTGGGAAGAGGGGGAAGCCCAGTCCTCGTACGGTGAGAGATAGTCCTGTTGCAGTACGTAGTCGATCCGCGATCTGTCGCAGTGGGCGTGCGCACCGCCGCGCGCCTCCACAACCGGGGGCCGGGATTCAGGGCAGCAGGCCGTGGTGCGGCAGGACGGCGCGGCGGCTGGCCAGGATCGCCTGGTCGAGGCGGTCGGCCGGATCGTATCCCGCGTCGAAGTCCCGCCAGGCCGGCCGGGCGCCGTCGGTCATCCGCAGCGGCGCCGGGCGGCGGGTGCGGCGGTAGACCTCGGCGCGCCAGGCCTCCGGCGTCTCGGTGGCCGGGTCGACGGGCCGCCCGGCGGCGGTGGCGACCAGGTGGGTCCAGGTCCTCGGGACGACGTCCACGACGGCGTAGCCGCCCCCGCCCAGGGCGATCCAGCGGCCGTCGGCGTGCTCGTGGGCCAGCGCGTGCAGCTCCTCGGCGATCAGCCGCTGGGCGTCCACGGTGACGGCGAGGTGGGCGAGCGGGTCCTCCAGGTGGGTGTCCGCGCCGTGCTGGGTGACCAGGACCTGCGGGCGGAAGGCGGCCAGCAGTTCGGGCACCAGGGCGTGGAAGGCGCGCAGCCAGCCGGAGTCGCCGGTGCCGGCGGGCAGCGGCAGGTTGGCGGCGGAACCGGGCGCGGCCGGGCCCCCGGTCTCGGTGGCCCAGCCGGTCTGCGGGAAGAGCGTGGCGGGGTGCTCGTGCAGCGAGACGGTGAGCACCCGGGGGTCGTCCCAGAACGCCTGCTGGACGCCGTCGCCGTGGTGGACGTCCACATCGACGTAGGCGACCCGCTCGGCGCCGAGTTCGAGCAGCCGGGCGATGGCGAGCGCGGGGTCGTTGTAGATGCAGAAGCCGGACGCCCGGCCGGGCATCGCGTGGTGCAGCCCGCCCGCGAAGTTGACGGCGTGCGGGGTCTCGCCGCGCCAGACGGCCTCGGCGGCGGCGACCGACTGCCCGGCGATCAGCGCGGAGGCGGAGTGCACGGCCGGGAAGGCCCAGTTGTCGTCGGTGCCGAGCCCGTGCCGCTGGTCCACCTCGTCGGGGTGGGCGGCGGCGTGCTTGACCGCCTCGACGTACGCGCGGGTGTGCACCAGCCGCAGGGTGGAGTCACCGGCGGGCGGTGCGGACCGGACGGTGACGCCCGGTCCGGTGTTCAGCCCGAGGGACTCCACCAGGCGCATGGTGAGCGCCAGCCGGTCCGGGTCCATCGGGTGGCCGGGACCAAAGTCGTAGGCGGTGACCGCCTCGTCCCAGAAGAGGTGCAGGCCGCAGGGGGTGTCACGCTCGGCTTCGGGCATGGCGTCCACGGTAGTGCGTGCGCGCGGCCCGCCGGCCGCCAGGTCGCACCCCGGGGCGGCCCGGCGCTACCCCCGGGAGAGCCGGGCGGCGGGGCGGGGCGCGGGGGCCGGCGCGGCCCCGGTACGGCCCGCCAGGCGGCAGCCGAGGCAGTCGGGGTGGCCGCCCCGGGCGGCGGTGTCGCGGGTGCGCCAGTGCCGGCGGCCGACCGGACGGGGCCCGGTGGCCTTGCCCCGGCCCGCGAGGTGCAGCAGCCAGGCGGCGGGCGCCCCCGAGGCGGCGACGGCGAGGCCGGCCCAGAAGGCGGCGGCCGAGCCCGCCGCGAAGGCCACGCCGGCGACCGCGCTGCCGGCGATCGCGAGCGCCGCACCCGTCCAGCCGGCGACGGTGTGGCCCATGTCGTGCTCGTCGTGTGCGCCCATGTCTCCCTCTTTGGTGTGATGGGGCTCAGGTGTGACGGGACTCGGCTGTGATGGGGTTGGCGAACGGCCGGCCCCGTGACGGGGCGGTCGCGCCGGTGCTTTATCTCACGAGCTAAGTAACTTAGATGCTAAGGAGATTTCCCGTGGAGGGCAAGCCGCGCCCACAGGCGACGGCCGAACAGGCGCAGTACGCGATGGACCGGATGATCGCGCTCGCCCAGTTCGGACAGCAGGACATCGCCGCACGGCTCGGGCTCAACGTCACCGACCTCACCTGCCTCGGCTTCGTCATCGAGGCGGCCATGGCCGGGGAGCCGCTCGCCGCCGGCGACCTCGCCGAGCGGGCGCAGCTGACCACCGGCGCGGTGACGGGCGTGCTCAACCGACTGGAGAAGGCCGGGTACGCCCGCCGCGAGGCCGACCCGGCCGACCGGCGCCGGGTGCGGGTGGTGATGGAGGACTCCGCGCAGGCGCGCATCCTCCAGGTCTACGGCCCGATGTACGAGCGGCTCGGCCGCCTGTTCGCCGACTACTCCCCGGACGAGATCGCCGTCCTGGCCGACTGGTTCACCCGCGCGAAGGCCCTGATGCGGGAGTCCCTGGACGAGATCCGCGAAGGCTGAGCACCCGGGTCCGCCGTGAGGCCGGCCGTCAGGCCCGCGCCGGGACGAGCGCCGGGACCGGGGCGAAGCGGTCGGCCAACGGGAGGACGGCGAGCACCAGGAGCATCGGGGCGAGCAGCGCCCAGCGGTACGAGCTCGCGTCGGCGATCGCGCCCACCAGCGGCGAACCGATCAGGAAACCCACGTAGTTGAAGAGGTTGAGCCGGGCCACGGCGGCGTCCGAGTCCGCCGGGAAGAGCCGCCCGCCGGCCGCGAAGACCTGCGGGATGATCGCGCAGATCCCGAAGCCCAGCACGGTGAACCCGGCGATCCCGGCCCAGGCGGCGGGCGCCGCGGCCGCGATCGCGAAGCCCAGCGCGGCCAGCGCGGCGCCGCCGCGGACCACCGGGACGGCGCCCCAGCGCTGCACCGCGCGGTCCCCCAGCGCACGGCCGAGCAGCATCGCCACCATGTAGCCGAGGTAGGAGAGCTTGGCGACGTCCTCGGGGCTGCCGAGCCCGTCGGTGAGGTACTTGACGCTGTAGTTGGAGACCGAGGCGTCCGCGATGTACGCGAAGGCCATCGCCAGGCAGAGCGGCAGCAGCGGCCGCCACGGGACGGCCCGGGCCGCGGCCTCGGCGGCCTCCCGGACGGCGTCGCCGAGTTCGGCGGGCCCGGCGAACCAGCGGCCGGCCAGCACCGCGAGCGGGGCGATCACCGCGGCGGCCGTCCCGAACAGCACCGGCAGGCCGAGGTGGTAGTGCGAACCGAGGCCGGTGACGACCGTGCCGAGGATGCCGCCGAGGCTGAACGCGGCGTGGAAACCGAGCATGATCGAGCGGCCGTAGCGGCGCTGCAGACCGACCCCGAGCATGTTCATACTGGCGTCCAGCGCCCCGACCAGCAGGCCGAACGCGCCGAGCGCGAGGGCGAGTTGCCAGAGCGTGCGGCCGAACCCGGCGCCCGCCAGGCTGAGGCAGACGGCGGGCTGGACGACCCGCAGCACCGCCCGCGCGCCGGTCCGCCGCACCAGCTGCTCGGAGACGATCGACCCCACCCCGGCCAGGATCGGCACGGCGGCCAGGAAGACCGGCAGCAGCGCGTCGCTCAGCCCGTACCGGTCCTGGATCTCGGGGATGCAGGTGACCAGCAGCGCGAAGGTGACGCCCTGGAGCAGGAAGCCCGCGGCGAGCGCGGCCCTGGCCGCCCGCAGCCGTGGCGGTGCCCCGGTGCCCGGCGCTGTCCCGATCTTCACGCACACCCCGCTACTGGCCGGTACGACGATGTTGGCGAGAGCGTAGGGGGTGGCGCGGCTTTTGGGGAGGGGGTGCGCAGCGGGGAAGCTCCGGCCGGGCCTAGCCGATCAGCGCGACGGCCTCGGCGAGGTCCCCGATCAGGCCGGTGGCACCCGCGGCCGTCAGCTTCGCCGGGTCGGTGAGCGCGGTGTAGCCGTACACGTCCATCCCGGCGGCCCGGGCGGCCAGCACGCCGTTGACGCTGTCCTCCAGCACCAGGCAGCGGGCCGGGTCGACGCCCAGGGTGCGGGCGGCGTGCAGGAAGAGGTCGGGGGCGGGCTTGCCGATGCCGACGTCCTGGGCGCTGAAGATCCGCTCCTCGGCGAAGTACCCGCGCAGACCGGTGACGTCGAGGGCGGTGCGGATCCACTCGTGGTGCGCCGAGGAGGCCAGGCAGAACGGCACGGAGCGCTGCCCGAGCTCCTTCAGCAGCGTCTCCGCGCCCCGCACGGCGGTGAGTTCGGCCCCGAACGCGGCGAACACCCGGGCGTGGAACAGCTCGTCGAAGCCCTCCGGCAGCCTGGCGCCGTCGTACCGCTCGGCGATCACGTCGTGGATCCGGTGGGCCGCGGTGCCCATGAAGTCCCGGTAGGAGTCCTCGATCGTGGTCGGGTAGCCGAGTTCGGTCAGGTACTCGGCGAGCAGCCGGTTGGAGAGCGGCTCGCTGTCCACCAGCACGCCGTCGTTGTCGAAGATCACCAGGTCGTAGGCCATGCGGTCGAGCCTACTGGGCGGCCTACTTGCCGCCGGAGGCCAGCTCCCGCGAGCGGTCCCGGGCCGCCTCCAGGGCGCCCAGCAGCGCGGCCCGCACCCCGTGGTTCTCCAGCTCGCGGATGGCCGCGATGGTGGTGCCGGCCGGCGAGGTGACCGCCTCGCGCAGCTTCACCGGGTGCTCGCCGGAGTCCCGCAGCATCACCGAGGCGCCGATCGCCGACTGCACGATCAGGTCGTGCGC
The DNA here is from genome assembly GCF_053587085.1 of Kitasatospora sp. NPDC003701. Taxonomy (NCBI): domain Bacteria; kingdom Bacillati; phylum Actinomycetota; class Actinomycetes; order Kitasatosporales; family Streptomycetaceae; genus Kitasatospora; species Kitasatospora sp. NPDC003701. Next base: position 49,330 of record NZ_JBSFNM010000009.1, on the reverse strand, counting down.
CACGTGCCGGGGCAGGCCGAGCAGGATGCCGGCGTCCGTCATCGCCTCGACCAGGAAGTAGAAGTAGGCCGGGCCCGAGCCGGAGAGCGCGGTCGCCGCGTCCTGCTGGGACTCGGGCAGCCGCAGCGCCTTGCCGACCGAGCGGAAGATCTCCTCGGCCCGCTCCAGGTGCGCCTCGGTGGCGTGCGAGCCGCCGGAGATCACGCTCATGCCCTCGTCCACCAGGACGGGCGTGTTGGGCATCACCCGGACCACCGGGGTGCCGGCCGCCAGCCGTGCCTCGAACCACGCGGTGGGGATGCCGGCCGCGGCCGAGATCACCAGCCGGTCCGCGCCCACGTGCGGGGCCAGTTCGTCCAGCAGGGTGCCCATGTCCTGCGGCTTCACCGCGAGGATCAGGGTGTCGGCGAGCTTGGCGGCCTCGTGGTTGCCCACCACGCCGACGCCGTACTTCGCGGCCAGTTCGGCGGCCCGCTCCGGCCGGCGGGCGGTCACCAGGACGTCCGCCGGGTCCTTCCCGGCCCGCAGCAGACCGGAGAGCAGGGCCTCCCCGATCTTGCCCGTCCCGAGGAAGGCGATCTTCTGCCCGTGCGCCGCGCCGCTGCCCATGCCCGCTCCTTGCATCCGTTCCTGCCGCCATCCTCGCACCGCTCCCCCGCCCGCAGCGGGAGCGTCCACCCTGCGGAAGGCCCCGGACCGGCCGGTCGTCGGCCGAGGCGGGCCGGCGGCGGGACGGGCGACGGGACGGGCGACGGGAGAGCGGCGGGCCCTAGGGAGAAACTCGGGGTTCTCCCCTATGGCCCCGGGCTGTGCGCGGGCGCACCGTGGAGGCATGGCACACGGAGAGATGTCCCGACGTGAGAACCGGCAAGCCGCCGTCGCCGCCGCGACGGTGGGACCGTGGCGGACGGCCGCGGGAGTCGGTGCGGTGGTGGGGGCGACCGCCCTGGGGATCGACGCGATCACCGGCGACTGGTCGCTGAGCATGCTGGCCGGTCCGGCCGGCTGGGCCCTGTTCTTCTTCTTCCTGGTCGGCACGGTGGGCGGCCAACTGCGCAGGGACACCGCCGACCGGCGGCTGCGCCGGTGGGCGGACGCGCACCCGTGGAGGTCGGCGCTGCCGGCGGCGGGCGGGCTGCTGGTGCTGAACATGCTGGCGCAGACGATCCTCGGCGACGCGGGCCTGTTCGGCGCGTTCTTCCTCTCGCTGCTGCCGGCCGGCATCCTGCTGGCCGTCGCGGGCGTGGTCGGCTCGGTGAAGCAGGCGCGCGGCAAGGGGTGACGGCCCGTCCGCGAGGGGATGACGGCCCGTCCCTCCGGACAAAAAGGGCTGATCGCCGCACATCGCACACGAGTTCATCACGCGGTGTGCCCCCGATCAATGAAACGTCACACCCCGTCGGCATACTGGCGCGATGCCGATAGCCGAAGATCCAGAACCGCGCCCGTCCGAGGACCGGGCCCCGGACGGGGCGGACCCGTCCGGCGCGGACGGGAAGGACCCGTTCGCCGACCTCGTCCTGGACGAGGAGTTCGTTCGCGGCGCCGCCGTGAAGGAGCAGTCGGGCCGCACCCGGATGCTCAGCGCCCGGTGGCAGCACACCCCGCCGGTCGACCCGGGCGGGCGGCGGTCGGTGAACGACGGCCCGAAGAAGGCCGGGCGGTTCGGCCGCAAGCCGAAGCCGGTCGACCCCTGGGGCAACTCCCGCCCGCGCCGCCGGCCCGAGTGGCGCACGCCGCTGTACGTCGTCCTGACCGTCGCGGTGCTGCTCGCCGCGCTCAACATCGACGGCCTGCGCTCCTGGTACTCCACGCGGTTCGGCGACGGCGCCGACGGGCCCGGCGGCACGCACTCCGCCGCGCCGGTCGCCCCGGAGACGGCCCGTCCGACCACCGCCCCGCCGCCGGTCGACGAGAAGCAGCCGACCGTCGACCACCCGTGGGCCGGCTCCCCCGCCGAGGGCTGGCCGACCACGATGGACGCCTTCGACCTGCCGCAGGCCCCGGGCGCGATCGGGGTGTTCGGCGCCGAGCAGGTCGCCGCCCAGGTCAAGCTGGTCAAGGAGTACCTGGCGGCCGCCAACCTGGACCCGAAGGTGATCGCCGGCGGGCGGCCGGACACCGCGCTCGCGATGCTGGAGCGGGAGACCAGGGACCGCCTGGAGGCCGCGCTGGCCCACCCGTCGGAGAAGGACGACCCGCTCACCTCGTTCAGCCGCTTCGATCCGCGCGAGGCGATCCAGGTCACCGACACGGTCAAGCTCCAGGGCCGGATCAGCGTCGAGGGGGACGGGGAGCGGGGCGTCGTGGTGCACACCGACTTCACCTACGTCTACGCCCTGCGCCCGGGCCCGGAGGCCGCTCAGCGGGCCTTCACCCGGCCCCCGGCGGCGAGCGCCCCGCCGAAGTCGGCCGCGCCGGCGCCCAAGGACGGGACGGCCAAGCCGGTGGGCCTGGTGGTGCCGGTGGCCGACGCCCCCGGGGACACCTGGACCACCCGCACCGTGGTGCGCAGGATCGACGACTTCCGCTTCTACGACCCGGCCAGGTACCAGAACAGCCCGAAGAAGATCAACTTCGGCAAGCGCAGCTCGGAGTCCGGCAACTCCGCCTGCGACGTCTACGACGGCTACTACCACCCGCAGTTCGACCAGTTCGCCCGGCCGAACCCGGAGCAGAGCGGGCCGACCACCGACCCGTACGACCGCTCCAAGGGCCTGACGGACTCCGAGGAGTGCGGCACGGTCAGCCGCAGCTGACCGCCCCGCGGCGGCTCAGCGCCTGCGCTTGCCCCGGCCCGGCGCCCTGGCGTCGGGCCGGCCGGTGCGACCGGCCTGGCGCCGCCCGTACTGGGCGGTGGCCCGCTCGTACCGGGCGCGCTTGACGGCCTCGCCGGGCGCCTCGACCAGGCCCCGCAGGAAGTAGGCGAACAGCGCGCCGACCCCGCCGATGATCCAGACCACGCCGAGCGACTTGTCCTCGGCCATCCAGCCGGTCAGCCGGTCCTTGCCCTCGCTGAGCAGCTTCCAGTTGCGCAGCCCGGCCAGGCAGGAGCAGATCGCCACGGCGGCGACCAGCAGGCCGTTGACGAAGCCGCCGTTGTCGGAGAGCCGGACCCCCTCGACGGCGAAGCGCAGCACGAACGCCCCGGCCGCGGCCGCGAGCAGGGCGCCGATCGGCACCACGACCCGGCGCAGCCGGTAGTCGGTGCCGCGGCCGACCCAGCTGGTGCCGAACCAGCGGATCGGTTCCGGCTCGGGGGCGCCGGCGGGCTTGGGGGCGGGGGTGGGGTCCTCGGTCACACGGCCGATTATCACCCGGCGACGCCCGAACGCGGAGGAGCCGTCCCACCGGGCGGGACGGCTCCTCGTGGTGCGCGGGGGTGTCAGCCGAGCTTGGAGACGTCCCGGACGGCGCCCTTGTCGGCGGAGGTGGCCATCGCGGCGTAGGCGCGCAGCGCCTGGCTGACCTCGCGGACGCGGTTCTTCGGGCGGTAGCCGCCCTCGGACTCCAGCTTCAGCCGGCGCTCGTGCAGCTCCTCGAAGGAGACCTCGAGCGAGATCGTCCGGCCGGGGATGTCGATGGCGATGATGTCGCCGTCCTCGACCAGGGCGATCGTGCCGCCGGAGGCGGCCTCCGGGGAGGCGTGGCCGATCGAGAGGCCCGAGGTGCCGCCGGAGAAGCGGCCGTCGGTGATCAGGGCGCAGGCCTTGCCGAGGCCCCGGCCCTTGAGGAACGAGGTCGGGTAGAGCATCTCCTGCATGCCGGGGCCGCCCTTGGGGCCCTCGTAGCGGATGACGACGACGTCGCCCTCCTTGACCCGCTTGGTGAGGATCGCGTCGACCGCGTCCTCCTGGGACTCCAGCACCACGGCGGGTCCGCTGAAGGTCCAGATCGACTCGTCGACGCCGGCCGTCTTCACGATGCAGCCGTCCTCGGCCAGGTTGCCGTAGAGCACCGCCAGCCCGCCCTCGACCGAGTAGGCGTGCTCGACGCTGCGGATGCAGCCGCCGGCGGCGTCGGTGTCCAGGGTGTCCCAGCGCTCGGACTGCGAGAAGGCGGTCGCGGAGCGGACGCAGCCGGGGGCCGCGTGAAACAGCTCGACGGCCTCGGGGGACGGGGAGCCGCCCCGGATGTCCCAGGTCTTCAGCCACTCGGCGAGCGAGTCGGAGTGCACGGTGTGCACGTCCTCGTTCAGCAGCCCGCCGCGGTAGAGCTCACCGAGGATGGCGGGGACGCCGCCGGCCCGGTGGACGTCCTCCATGTAGTACTTGCCGTTGGGCGCGACCTTGGACAGGCACGGGACACGGCGCGAGATGGCGTCGATGGCCCGCATGTCGAAGTCCACCTCGGCCTCCTGGGCGGCGGCCAGCAGGTGCAGGATCGTGTTGGTGGAGCCGCCCATCGCGATGTCCAGCGCCATCGCGTTCTCGAACGCGGCGCGGGTGGCGATGTTGCGCGGCAGGACCGAGTCGTCGTCCTGGTGGTAGTACCGCTTGGTGATCTCCACGATGTTCCGGCCGGCGTCCTCGTAGAGGGCCTTGCGGGCGGTGTGGGTGGCGAGCACCGAGCCGTTGGCGGGCAGCGAGAGGCCGATCGCCTCGGTGAGGCAGTTCATCGAGTTGGCGGTGAACATGCCCGAGCAGGACCCGCAGGTCGGACAGGCGTTCTCCTCGATGATCGCGATGTCCTCGTCCGAGACGTTCTCGTTGACGGCGTCGGAGATCGCGTTGACCAGGTCGAGCTTGCGGACGGTGCCGTCCACCAGCACGGCCTGGCCGGCCTCCATCGGGCCGCCGGAGACGAACACGGTGGGGATGTTGAGGCGCAGGGCGGCCATCAGCATGCCGGGGGTGATCTTGTCGCAGTTGGAGATGCAGATCAGCGCGTCCGCGCAGTGCGCGTTGACCATGTACTCGACCGAGTCGGCGATCAGGTCGCGCGAGGGGAGGGAGTAGAGCATGCCCGCGTGGCCCATCGCGATGCCGTCGTCCACCGCGATGGTGTTGAACTCGCGCGGGATGCCGCCGGCCGCCTGGATCGCCTCGGAGACGATCCGGCCGACCGGCTGGAGGTGGGTGTGCCCGGGGACGAACTCGGTGAAGGAGTTGGCGACCGCGATGATCGGCTTGCCGAAGTCCTCGCGGGCTACGCCGGCGGCCCGGAGAAGCGCCCGGGCGCCTGCCATGTTGCGACCGTGGGTGACCGTACGGGACTTCAGCTCGGGCACTGTGCTCCACTCCTTCGGAGGCTGTGGCGGCGCCGCCGGTAGGGAGGGTGCGGCGGACGCTGTGTCTTCCGAGACTACGCCCGCCGTCCGGCGGGCGGACACCGCGTCCGCCATGCGGTCAGGCCGCGCCGCCCGGGGTGATCGCGACGGTGAGGTCCAGCACGTAGGGCTCGATCACCCAGCCGTCCGGGAACTCGGCCAGCAGCGCCTCGCGCTCGACGGCCAGCAGCGGCGCCCGCTCCTCGGGGGTGAGCGCGGCGAAGTACGACCGGGAGGTGAGGTCGGTGATCACGTGGTCGACGGTGACCCGGCGCTCCCAGCGCAGCACGGCGGTGCCGGTGCGCAGGTCGTAGGGGGCGAGGTGGCCGGTGATCTCGTTGACCGCGCCGTAGCCGTGGCAGCCGTCCGCCAGCGCGGCCGCGAGCCGCTCACCCATCGCGCGCACCCAGCCGACGCTGCTGTCCTTCACGTTCCACCAGGTGGCGAGCGCGCCGCCGGGGCGCAGCACGCGCATCGCCTCGGGGACGGACCGCTCGGGACGGGTCCAGTGGAAGGCCTGGGCGTAGGTGACGAAGTCGGCCGAGCGGTCGTGGAAGGGCAGCTCGTCGCCGGTGCCCCTGACCAGCGGCAGGCCCGGCGAGGAGGCCAGGAACTGGGCGCCCATGCCGGGGGTGGGCTCGACGGCGACGACGTCCGCGCCGCGGGCGGCCAGCAGCCGGGTGGCGATGCCGGTGCCGGCGCCGACGTCCAGCACCCGGGCGCCCTTGAGGGTGCGGCCGGCCAGCCGCTCCAGCTCGTCGAAGAGCTCGTCGGGGTAGGAGGGACGGGCCCGGTCGTACTCCGCGGCCACCCCGCCGAACGATCCTGCGAGCTCCCGGTAGTCCTTCATCTCTCCCCCTCGGTACGGCAGATCACGCTCGGTACAAGATCAGCGTACGCGGGCGGGAGTGGCCAGGTGAAGACGGGTGAAGGCGAGCGCCTCGGCGAGATCGGCCTCGCGTTCGGCGGGGGACGCGGAGCGCCGGGTGTTGACCTCCAGCACCACGTGGCCGTCGAAGCCGGTCCGGGCGAGGTGCTCCAGCAGTTCGGCGCAGGGCTGCTTGCCCCGGCCCGGGATCAGGTGCTCGTCCTTGCCGGAGCCGCTGCCGTCGGCCAGGTGGATGTGGGCGAGCCGGTCGCCCATCCGGTCGACCATGGCGAGGGCGTCGATCCGGGAGGTCGCGGCGTGCGAGAGGTCGATGGTGAAGTGCCGGTACTCCTCCTCGGTGACGTCCCAGCCGGGCGCGTAGGCCAGCATCTCGCGGTCCCGGTAGCGCCAGGGGTACATGTTCTCGACCGCGAAGCGGACGTCGGTCTCGCCCGCCATCCGGTTGATGCCCTCGACGAACTCGCGCGCGTACTGGCGCTGCCAGCGGAACGGCGGGTGGACGACGACGGCGCTCGCGCCGAGCTTCTCGGCCGCCGCGCGGGCCCGGACGAGCTTGGTCCACGGGTCGCTGGTCCAGACCCGCTGGGTGATCAGCAGGCAGGGCGCGTGCACGGCCAGGATCGGCATCCGGTGGGCGTCGGAGAGCCGGCGCAGCGCCTCGATGTCCTGGCTGACCGGGTCGTTCCAGACCATCACCTCCACGCCGTCGTAGCCGAGCCGCTCGGCCAGCTCGAAGGCGATCGCGGTGTTGGCCGGGTAGACCGAGGCCGTGGAGAGGGCGACCTTGGTGTCGGGGATGTGCAGGCCGGGGTGCGGGGGCAGGACCAGGCGGTCGGTGGTGCGCAGCAGCGGGGCCGGGCGGGCGGCGGCCTGCCGGGCGGCCTTGACGGACTTCACCGACTGGACCGCGGCCTTGGCGGCGCCGGCCGCGCGGGCCGTCCGGGTCTCGCGGGGCGCCGCCCCGGCGGCGGTGCGCCGGCCGGTCGTGCTCCCGGCGGTGCTCCCGCTGGTGGGGGCCTTCCCGGCGGCCTTCTTCCCCACCGGCTTCCCCGCCGGCTTCTCCGCCGTCCTCGCGGCCGTCTTCCCGGGAGTCTTCTCTGCCTTCTTCGCGGCCTTCTTCGCGACCTTCTTCGCGGCTTTCCTCACCGCGCCGCCGGTGGTGTTCCGGGCCGTCCGGGGGGCCTTCGCGGCGGTCGCCGCCTTGACCGCCTCGGCCGCCTTGGCGCTCTTCACACCCTTGACGGCCTTGCCGAGCTTGCGGGCGCGACCCGTCCCGGTGGCCTCGGCCGTCTCGTCACCGGCGACGGCGGGCGGGCGGTCCGTGCCGCGCGGGGCGTCCGGCCGCGGCTGCCCGTCCCCGGGAGCGCGGCCCTCCTGCGTCCCGTCCTCGCCCGCTGGTTGCGCCACGGGAGACAGCGTAAGCGGACCGCGCCCGGAACGGGGAGCGGCCCTCCCGGTGCGGCCGGACCGCCCTCGGGTCCGGTCCGGCCGGTCGCGCCCGGGCCGGAGCGCCCCGGGGCGGTCGGGTCCGGTCCGGCCGGTCGCGCCTCAGGTGGCGAGAGCCGCCGGTCGGCGGCGGTCGACCGCGCCGTCCATGGTGTCCAGCCGGCGCAGGATGATGCCCTCGCGCAGCGCCCACGGACAGACGTCGAGCTCGTCCAGGCCGAAGAGGTCCATCGCGGCGTCGGCGACCAGGGCGCCGGCCAGCAGCTGCTTGGCGCGCCCCTCGGAGACGCCGGGGATCTGCGCCCGTTCGGCGACGGTCATCGCGGAGAGCCGGGGCAGCCAGGCGGAGAGGTTGCTGCGGGTGAGCCGGCGGTCGGCGTACGGGCCGGCGTCGGCGGGGGCCGCGCCGGTCATCCGGGCCAGCTGCTTGAAGGTCTTGGAGGTGGCGACCGCGTGGTCGGGGGTGCCGAGCCGGGCGATCTCGCCGACGACGGTGGCCATCTCGGCCCGGATGTGGCGTCTGAGCTCGCGCAGGCCGTCCGGGTCGGCCACGTCCCCGGGCAGCCAGCGGCCGGTGAGCCGGCCGGCGCCGAGCGGCAGCGAGCAGGCGACGTCGGGCTGCTCGTCCAGGCCGCAGGCGATCTCCAGCGAGCCGCCGCCGATGTCCAGGTTGAGCAGCCGCCCGGAGGACCAGCCGAACCAGCGGCGGACGGCGAGGAAGGTGAGCCGCGCCTCGTCCTGCCCGGAGAGCACCCGCAGTTCGACGCCCGTCTCCGCGGCGACCCGGCGCAGCACCTCCTCGCCGTTGGCGGCCTCCCGGACGGCGGAGGTGGCGAACGGCAGGATGTCGAGCACGCCCTTGTCCTCGGCGACCCGCAGCGAGGAGGCGACCATGCCGACCAGCTTCGCCACACCGGGCTCGCTTATCGCGCCCCGGTCGTCGAGGAGTTCGGCGAGCCGCAGTTCGGCCTTGTGGGAGTAGGCGGGCACCGGGGCGGCCCCGGGGTGGGCGTCCACCACGAGGAAGTGGACCGTGTTGGAACCTACGTCGAGAACACCGAGTCGCATAACTCTCCACGCTACGCGATCCCGCCTCGCGGCAGACCTGGCGCGTCGGTATTCGTGCCGGCCCGGATTCCCGCTGGTCCGGCGGGTCGGACCGGACCGCCGGCGGCTCAGTCCCCGCGGACGGTGTCCGGAGCGGCCGGGCGGGCGGGGCGGCAGGCGGCGTCGGCCCAGCGGCGGGCCCGGCCCGGGGCGTCGGTGATCAGGCCGTCGGCCGCCCGGTCGGTCATCAGCTGCCAGGACTCCTCGTCGTCCAGCGTCCAGACGTAGACCTCGCGGCCGGCCGAGCGCTCGGCGGTGATCCGGGCGGCGGTGGCCAAGGTCGCGTCCAGCGCGACGCCGTACAGCGGCAGGTCACCGGGGTCGTCGGCGAGCGAGGCGCCCTGGATGAGGACGACCGGCAGGGCGGGGGCGGCCGCGTGGGCCTGGCGCAGGTGCTCGGCGGAGAACGAGTAGAGGAAGACCCGGGCGCCGCTGCCGGCCGCGGCCCGGGCGATCCGGGCGACGTCCTCGGCGCGCTGCCACTTGATCTCCATCAGCAGCGTGACGCCGCTGCCGGCGAGCCGCTTCAGCAACTGGTCCAGCGTCGGCACGGGTTCGGCCGGCCCGGGGCCGACGGTCACCCGCAGGGCCGCGAGCTGAGCGGCGGTCAGGTCGGCGACGGCGCCCTTGCCGTCGGTGGTGCGGTCCACGGTGGCGTCGTGCATCAGCACCGGGACGCCGTCCCGGCTGGTCTGGACGTCGGTCTCCAGCCAGTCGGCGCCCTGCGCCAGGGCCTTCTCGAAGGAGGCCATGGTGTTCTCGGGGGCGTCCAGCGGCGAGCCCCGGTGGCCGATCACCGTCGGTGCGGCGCAGACCCGCTGGGCCGCGACCGGGTCGGCGCGGAGTCCGGGTGCGGAGGCGCAGCCGGCGGCCAGGACCGCGAGGGCGGCGAGGGCGGCGGCGCGGGCGGCGCGGGGCGAGGCGGTCACGGCTCGGGCTCCAGCTCTGGTTCGGACGCCGGGAGGGCACGGGGGGCGCCCGGCAGGGTGCGGGCGCCCGGGAAATCGTCGACGGGGCGGTGAAGGATCACCGCACTGATCCGCCAACCCGACCGTGGCGTCGGTTCCCCTCAGCGTGCCCCCGCCGCCCGGCGCGTCCCGGCCGCGGCGCACCGCGGGTCACCCGGACGCCCGCCGCGCGCGGCCGGCCCGCCGTCACAGCAGACCGTCCCACAGTTGCTCGACGATGACGGCCCACCAGTTCTCCGGGTCGTCGAAGACCGTCGGGTCGAGCGCCGCCAGGCCGCGCTGCAGCTCGGCGACGGCGGCGCCGGCGGCCCGCTGGTCGAGCCCCGGCAGGCCCGGCAGCCACCGGGCGAACAGGGCCAGGCTGCGGACGAAGGCCTCCGGCCCGGCGTTGCAGTGCCGGGCCGTGGCGTAGTCCGGGTCGACGGCGCGGACGGCGCCGCAGGCGGTGTCCAGGGTGATCAGCGCCCAGCCGTCGGTGCCGAGCAGCAGTTGCGGGGCCAGCGCCAGGCGCTCCCGCTCGGCGACCCGGGTGCCGCGGCCGGTCTCCGCCAGGTGGGCGGCGAGCGGCGGCAGCACCGTACCGGGCCGGGTGCCGTCGGCGATGGCGTCCGGCCGCGGGTGGTGCAGCGCGAAGAACCCCTCGACCGCGACCGGTACGCCGGCCGCCAGCAGCACCCGGGCGGTGGCCTCCGGCAGGTCGGCCCGGGCGACGTCGGCCGGGTCGAAGCGCTGGACGCCGCCGGTGCCGAAGCGCTCCACCAGCAGGGCCGGCAGCTCCCCGTCCGGCTCGGCGGCCGGGGCCGGGACGGCGCGCGGGAAGGGCACCCGGTTGCGGGCCGGGTCGCCCGGCTCGACCGGCAGCGCGCGGACGGCCGCCGCCCGGTGGTCGAAGCGCGGCCCGTACGGCAGGTCGGCGTCCACCCGGGCGCCCGGCAGCTCGGCGGCCAGCGCGTACGCCCAGTACCCGCCGGGCAGCGCGCTCAGCCGCAGATCGGTGCGGACGGCCAGCACGTCCTCCGCCCGGACGCCCCGCTCGCGCAGCCACCACCAGCCGCGCAGCGCCGGGTGCGGCAGACCGGGCGCCGAGCGCAGCGCCAGCGACCGCACCTCGCCGAGGTCGTCGCGGTAGCTCAGCTCGGCCCGGGTGCCCCGCCCGGTGGCCGGCGGCAGGGCGGGGTCGTGGGCGCCGGCGCCGAGGAAGTCCCGGTAGAGCACGGTCACTTCGTCCACCGGCACGGACGGCCAGACGGTGAACCGCCCGGTCGCCCGGTCCACCACGGCGCAGGCCGCCCCCACCTCCTCGGGCGCGCGCCGCTCCCCCGTCAGCGGGTCCACCCCCACCGGCGAGGGCTCCGCCCAGACCACCCACCCGAGGTCGAACTCGTGCGAGTGCACCCGCCGGCTCCCGGTCGAGCCGTCGGCCGAGGCCCTCGGCAGCTCGCCGTTGATCCAGCGGTGGGCGGCCTCGATCGCCTGGGCGCGGGTGGTCACGGGGTGGTGCTCCTTGCATGGGCGCGGGCGCGGCGGGGCGGGCCGGCGGTGGAGGGCGCGGCGGCGGGCCGCGCGGGCGGGCGGGGTGTCACCGGGCGCCGCTCGCGGCGGGCTCGGGGCGGCGGGCGGCGAGGTCGAGCGGCCGCCCGTCCGGGTCGAGGGCGATGGCCCAGAGGCCGCGGGCGGCGTCGTGCAGCGGGTCGTCCCCCCGGCGGCCGACCTGGTGGTCCAGGTAGGTCACGGTGTCCCGGTGGTTGACGGCGTTCCAGGCGTGCGGGCGGCCGAAGCCGTCCAGGGTGAGCAGCACGGCCTGGGAGCCGTGGCCGGCCCGCCGCAGTTCGCCGGCCAGGCGGCCGAAGGCCGGCCCGCCGTCGCCGAGGTCGCGGAACGGGGCGCCGAGCTCGCGCTCGGCGCGGTCGCGGCCGCCGCGCTCCCCGGCGTCGCCCTCGGTGGGGATGCGGGGCGCGGCGCAGGTCGGGCGGCCGGTGAAGGTGTCGACGGCGGAGAGCGCGATCTCCAGGCTGTTGTTGGCCCGGCCCGGCGCGTGCGGGCCGTCGGCGTTGACGACCTCCGCCCAGCCGCCGGCCGCCGGGTCGGGGTGGCGCACGGGCAGGCCGTCGGCGTCCCGGGGGGTCCGGCGTTCGACCTCGCGCTGGTGCTCGGGGTCGACCGGGGCCAGCCCGCCGGGCAGGCCGTACGGGCGGCTGTCCGCGATGGTCCGCAGCCGGACGAGGTGCTCCTCGGGGGCGCTGCCGCGCAGGGCGCGCCGGGCGAGCTGGAGCGCCATGGCGTGCGCGGTGGCGACCGGGACGGCGGCCCAGGCGAGGCCGTTCTCGCGCTCGGCCGGGGGGCCGTCGGGGCGGCGCCGGTGGTCGTCCGGGTGGGATTCGGGGCGGCCGCTGCCGGGACCGGCGACCGGCGGGGCCGACGGCGGCGCGACGGGCAGCGGGACGGGTGCGGTGACGGGGTGCGGGGTGCCGGTGGCCGCCCGTGGCCCGCCCGCGCCGAGGCCCGCACCGGCGCCCGGCCGGGCCTCGGCCGGGGCCTGCTGTCCGGGGGCGGCGCTGCCGGGCGCACCCGGCGCGCCCGGGGTGCCCGGCGCACCGGCCGCCGGGGTGCCCGGGCCGGGGACGGCGACCGGGCCGACGGGCCCGGCGCCACCTCCGGCGGGCCCGGCGCCCACCCCGCTGCCGAACGGCGCCGGACCGTGCCCGACCGCCACCGGACCGCCGTAGGCGCTGCCGGGCGGGCCCGCGAGCGGGCCGGGGCCGGTCGGCCCGGCGCCCACCGGCACGGTGAACGGGCTCCCGTAGGAGCTGCCGTACGGGTTGCCCTGGGCGGATCCGCCGCCGGTCGGGCCGTCGGGCACCGTCGCGTGGTGCGCGGGCGCGGCGGGGGCCGACGGTGCGGGCGGGGCGAGCACCGAGTCGGTCCGCACGGTCACGGGCTCGCCGCCGCCACCGCCGGGGTGCGCGGGCGGCAGGTGGTAGTCGCCGTCCGCCGGGCCGCCGTAGCCGGCCGAGCCGCCACCGCCGCCGTTGTCGTGCGCCGGGGCGGCCGCGCCCGCCGGACGGCCCGCGCCGTCCGGGCGTCCGGACGGCGTCCGGTCCCCGTCACCGCCGCCCGCCGAACCGGTCCGCACCGGCCCCGCGCCGCCGCCGTCCGCGTCCGGGCGCCCCGCCGGACCGCCCGCACCGGGGTGTCCGCCGGAGTCCGGCCCGGCCATCACGACCACGCTGTCCGGCCCGACCCCGGGGGTACCGGCCCCGGGCACACCGGGCGCCCCGGGCGTCCCCGGCAGCACGGCGCCCGGACCGTCGGCGAGCGGACCGCCCGGCTTGCCGTCCAGCCCGTGGCCGTTCCGGCCGGCGCCCGCCGCGAGGTCGGTCAGCGGTACGCCGCGGACCTCCTTGCCGTCCTTGTCGGTCAGCACCGGCAGCCCGTCCTTGCCGAGCACCGGCCGCCCCTGCTCGTCCAGCTTCACCGCGAGGTCCTCGACCCCGACCAGGGGCTTGCCGTCCGGGCCCCGGACGACGACCAGCCCGTCGGCGTCCGCCACCGGTGTGCCGTCGGCCCGGACGATGACCGGGTCGCCGTGCTCGTCCAGCACCGGCCGGCCGGCCTCGTCGAGCTTGACCGTCAGCCCCGGCACCCCGACCACGGGCTTGCCGTCCGGGCCGAGCACCACGGCCAGGCCGGCGCCGTCCGCCCCCAGCACGCCCGGCTCGCCGAGCGCCGCGGGCAGCCCGGCGGCGACCGGGTCGAAGACGCCGCCGGGGTACGACGCCGGACGCACGCCCGGGCCGCCGCCCGGCGCGAGGCGCAGCAGCGCGACCACGGCGGGCTCCTTGAGCGTGCCGTTCAGCGCGTCCTTCATGGCCCGGCCGAGCTCGTCCAGCAGGCCGCCGATCTTCAGCCCGGCGGTCTCGACGGCGATGGCCGCCATCGCCTCGGCGACCTGCCCGGTGGCGGCGTTCCGCACGCCGCCCGCCACCGCGGCGACGCCCTGCCGCAGCCCGCCGAAGACCCCGCCGGGCGCCGCCCCGTCGCTGCGGGTGGCGGCGGCGACCTCGGTCGCGGCGGCCTTGGCCTCGGCGGCCTGCTCCTCGGCCTTCTTCAGTTCGGCGGCCAGCTCGGTGAGGGTGGCCACCAGGTCGGCCTTGCAGCTGTCGACGGCCCGGGCGGCCTTGTCGAAGGCGCCGGCCACCAGGGCGGTGGCGGCGTGCGCGTCGTCCAGGTGGCCCGTACCGCCGCCGCTGAACGCCCGCCAGTACTCGCCGAAGGCCTCCACCGCGCGGCCGGAGTTCTCCTCGGTGACGCGCTTGGCGGAGTCCCCGCCGCGCTTGCCGAGCCGCTCGGCCTCGGTGCCGAACTCGCGCCAGAGGCCGGCCGCCCTGCGCAGCCCGTCCTCGTCGGCCTGCGGCCACTGGTGGCCGGTCCTGGCCAGCACCGGTGCCAGCTCCTCGGGCAGCTTCCGGGACATGCGCTTCCCCCTTCGACGTACGGACTTCGACGTACGGACTTCGGCATGCGGACTTCGGCATGCGGACGACGGCGAGCGGGCCCCGGCATCCGGCGCGCCGCCCGCGCCGACCGCGGCGTCACCGCGCGGACCCCGCCGCCGGGTCCGGCGGCGCGGGCGGCCGGGCCGTCAGGCCGATCTGTCCTTGGGGACGCTCGCCGCGGCCACCGGGGTTGCCGGTTTCCCGGGCCTCCCGCCCGGTGCCGGGGCGCCGGGCCCGCCCGGTGCCGCGGTGCCGCCGAAGCCGGCGGCGGCCGTCGTCTCCGCGTCGACGGTCCGCTCGGCCATGGTGTGCAGCCCGGAGCCGACCTGCCCGAGCTGCCCGGCCAGACCGCGCAGGCCGCCGAGCAGCCCGCCGCGCGCGTCCTTGTAGACGGCGGCGAACCCGCTGCCCGGCTTGTCCAGCCCCCACGGGCTGCCGAGCGCGGTGAGCGACTGCTCCAGGGTGGCGGCGGCCTTCCCGAAGTCCTCCGAGATCTTCTCGAACTCCCGCCCCTCGCCGTGCACTTCCCACGGCTTGATGGCGAACCTGCCGCTTCCGGCGTCGCCGCTGCTGCTGCCGCTGGCCATCCCCGTACCTCCCCGTAGCGGACCGGCCGCCATCCTAGGGGTGCCGCCGGGCCGGGCCGCAGCGCGCCGAAGACCTCTTCACCCCGCCTTCACCGCGCCCGACGACGGCTCCGGCGGCGGCCGCCCGGTGAAATCACCGCAAATGCCCCGGCCACAGGCGGTTCGCACCGCCGTGAAGGCTCTACCCTTGCCGGGTGGCAGCAGCAGAGACGTCCAAGAAGAAGTCCAAGGCCGGCGCGACCCCGGTCGACCTGGCGATGCCGACCCTGCGCGCCGAGGTCCCGCTCGACTTCCCGCGCCCCGAGGTCGGGCTCGACTTCCCGCGGGCCTGGGTCGAGTTCGCCGACCCCGACGACGAGGAGCAGGTCTTCCGCTGCGACCTCACCTGGCTGACCTCCCGCTGGACCTGCATCTTCGGCCGCGGCTGCCAGGGCATCCGCGAGGGCCGGGGCGAGTCGGACGGCTGCTGCACGCTCGGCGCGCACTACTCGGACGAGGACGACGAGAAGCGCGTGGCCGGCCACGCGGCCCGGCTGACGCCCGAGATCTGGGAGAACTTCGCGCACGGCACCGACGCCAAGGGGCGGATCAGGCTCGACGGCGGCATCACCATGTTCGACGAGGACGGCGACCGGCAGACCCGCCGGGTCGACGGCGCCTGCCTCTTCCTCAACAGCCCCGGCTTCCCCGGCGGCGCCGGCTGCGCCCTGCACACCCTCGCCCTCAAGGAGGGCAAGGAGCCGCTGGAGACCAAGCCGGACGTCTGCTGGCAGCTCCCGGTGCGCCGCACCTACGACTGGATCGACCGCCCGGACGACACCCGCTACCTCCAGGTCACCATCGGCGAGTACGACCGCCGGGGCTGGGGCCCGGGCGGCCACGACCTGCACTGGTGGTGCACCGGCAGCCCGGACGCGCACACCGGTCCGGACCCGGTCTACATCAGCTACCGCCCCGAACTCACCGAGCTGATGGGCAAGGCCGGGTACGCGGTGCTGGCCGGCCTCTGCGAGCAGCGGATCGCCACCAAGGGCGACCGCAAGGTGGCGCCGCACCCGGCCGACCCGGTGAAGAAGGCCGGCAAGAAGTAGCCCGCCGCCGCTCCGGCGCCGGCGCCACCCCGGCGCCGTCGCTGTCCCGCGCTACTTGTCGATGTCGCCGACGACGAAGAACATCGAGCCCAGGATGGCCACCATGTCGGCGACCAGGGTGCCGGGCAGCAGCTCGGTGAGCGCCTGGATGTTGTTGAAGGACGCCGAGCGCAGCTTCAGCCGCCACGGCGTCTTGTCCCCGCGCGAGACCAGGTAGTAGCCGTTGACGCCGAGCGGGTTCTCCGTCCAGGCGTAGGTGCTGCCCTCGGGGGCCTTGAGCACCTTGGGCAGCCGCAGGTTGACCGGGCCGGGCGCCAGCGTGGCCAGCTTGTCCAGGCAGGCGTCCGCGAGGTCCAGCGAGTTGACCGTCTGCTCCAGCAGGCACTCGAACCGGGCCAGGCAGTCGCCCTCCTCGCGGGTGACCACGGTCAGCACCTCGCGCAGCTCGTCCGAGCCGTACGCCAGGTAGGGCTCGTCGCGGCGCAGGTCGAAGTCGAGCCCGCTGGCCCGCGCGATCGGGCCGCTGACCCCGTACGCCTCGGCGTGCGCCCTGCTGAGGATGCCGACGCCGGCGGTGCGGGCCCGGAAGATCTCGTTGCCGAGGACGAGCTCCTCGAAGACCGGCAGCTGCGAGCGGACGGTGGCGACCGCCGCCCGGACCCGGCCGAGCCAGCCGGCCGGCAGGTCCTCCTTGAGGCCGCCGACCCGGTTGAACATGTAGTGCATCCGGCCGCCGGAGGCCTCCTCCAGCACGTGCTGGAGGTCCTCGCGGCCGGAGAAGGCGTGGAAGATCGGGGTGATGCCGCCCAGCTCCAGCGGGTAGGAGCCGAGGAACATCAGGTGGTTGAGGACGCGGTTCAGCTCCGCGAGCATGGTGCGGATCCAGACCGCGCGCTCGGGCACCTCCATGCCGAGCATCCGCTCGACCCCGAGCACCACGCCCAGCTCGTTGGCGAACGCGGAGAGCCAGTCGTGCCGGTTGGCCAGCATGATGATCTGCCGGTAGTCGCGGGCCTCGAAGAGCTTCTCCGCGCCGCGGTGCATGTAGCCGATCACCGGCTCGGCGGTGACGATCCGCTCGCCGTCCAGCACCAGCTTCAGCCGCAGCACGCCGTGGGTCGCCGGGTGCTGCGGGCCGATGTTGAGCACCATGTCGGTGCTGTCCGCCCCGCCGGTGAAGTTCTCGGCTCCCGCCCCGATGCCGACCGTGGTCTCCCTCATGACCCGAGAGTCTGCCATCCCCCGAGGCCGGCGAGGGTCTCCGGTACCGGCATGCGGACGGCCTGCGCGAGCCAGCCGAACGCGCCCAGGCCCGCCCGGTCGGTCAGCTCGGCGGCCTCCCCGGCGCCGCCGAGCGCCCGCAGGTAACCCGCCGGGTCGGTGGAGGCCAGCGCCAGCGGCGGGCGGGCGCCGCTCACGCCGAGCGCCCGCAGCGCCTCCCGCTGGGTTGTCCACAGGCTGTGGAGGGCGGGCGCGGCCACGGCGTCCAGCGCCACGTGCGCGGTGAGGTCGCAGGAGCCGTCCGGCACCGGGCGCACCTCGCGGCCGGCCCGGAAGCCGGTCAGGGTGGTGAAGGGCGGGCGGTGCCCGGCGGTGTGCCCGTAGTCCACCGCGACCGCGAGGCCGCGCTCCAGCCCCGCCACGGCCGAGGCCCAGCGCGCGTCGCGCGGTGCGCCGAACTCCACCAGGTCGCCCGGCGCCGCGGCCGGCCACCAGCGGGCGGCCCAGGCGGCGTCGGCCGCGTCCACCGCGCCGCCGAGGCGCTCGTCGCCGGTCGCGGTGTCCACCTCGACGTAGCGCAGCACCCCCTCCTCGTCCACCTCGCCGAAGTCCAGCGGCACGTTGTCGAGCCACTCGTTCGCGAACAGCAGGCCGCTGACGCCGCGCGGCACCTCGTCCGTCCACAGGGCTGTGGACGGCAGTCCCGCCGGGCGCTCCGCCGCGATCTCCACGCCGTACGGCCGCAGCCGGGCCCGCACCGCGTCCGGCAGCTCGGCCAGCACGCCGGCCAGCAGCTCGCCGCGGCCCGCCCCGACGTCCACGAAGGCCAGCTCCTCCGGACGGCCGAGGGCCGCGTCCACCTCCAGCAGCAGCCGGGCGGCCGCGCGGGCGAACAGCGGGGAGGCGTGCACCGAGGTGCGGAAGTGCCCGGCCGGCCCCTCCGGCCTGCGGTAGAAGCCGCCCTCCGGGGCGTAGAGGGCCTGTTCCATGGCGGGCCGCCACCGCATCCAAGTCATGCGGCGGGACGCTACCCGGGGCGGGGCACCCCTCCCAACCGGAGCCGGGGCTTCTCCGACCTAGGGAGTAGGACGGATCGCCCTCCCGGCGGACCCGACCACGCTCCGCGACTGCCTAGGCTTGAGACGTGCAACGACTCAACGCCTGGCTCCGCCGTCACCCCATGGTGGTCGACTCCGCCTGGGCGGCGATCGTGCTGTTCTTCGGGGTGCTCCCCAACGACGCCGGCGAGGTCGGGTGGCACGGGGGCGTCCAGCTCGCGATCGCGGTCGTCCTGCCGCTGCTGATGGTCTTCCGGCGGCGCCGGCCCGACCTCACGGTGGCCGCCGCCCTCGCGGTCGGACTCGCCCAGGTCGCGCTCGACATCGACCCGGGCGCCTCCAGCATCGCCTACCTGGTCTTCGCGTACACCGGGGCCGCCTTCGGCTCCACGTGGATCTCCCGGTTGGCGCTCGCCGGCGGCCTGGCCGCGGGGCCGCTGGTCTTCTGGCAGCAGGGGCTGCTCAAGAGCCAGTACCACCCGGAGACCAGCACGACCACCTTCCACCCCTACGGGGTCGGCGAGACGCTCCTGATCATGGGGCTGATGACCAGCCCCTTCATCCTCTGCTGGGCGTGGGGCCGGCTCACCCGGGTGCGCCGCGCCTACCTGGTCGAGCTGGAGGACCGCGCCGCCCGGCTGGAGCGCGAGCGCGACGCCCAGGCCAAGGTGGCGGTCGCCGCCGAGCGGGCCCGGATCGCCCGCGAGCTGCACGACGTGGTCGCGCACAACGTCTCCGTCATGATCGTCCAGGCCGACGGCGCCGCCTACGTGCTGGACAACTCGCCCCAGCAGGCCAAGGAGGCGCTGAGCACGATCGCCTCCACCGGGCGCCAGGCCCTCGTCGAGATGCGCCGGCTGCTGGGCGTGCTGCGCACCGCCGACACCGCCGAGGAGTACGTGCCGCAGCCCGGCGTCGAGGAGCTGCCCGAGCTGCTGGACCAGGTCCGCACCGCCGGCCTCCAGGTGGACTTCGCCACCTCGGGCGACCCGCGCGAGCTGCCGCGCGGCGTCGAGCTGACGGTCTACCGGATCGTCCAGGAGGCGCTCACCAACGTCCGCAAGCACGGCGGCCCCGATGTGCACGCCCGGGTCGCGGTCGACTTCGGCGAGCGCGAGCTGGCCGTCCTGATCGAGGACGACGGCCGGGGCTCGACCGACGAGCAGCTGGCCTCCGGCGGGACGGACGGCCAGGGCCACGGCCTGATCGGCATGCGCGAGCGGGTCGGCATGGTCAGCGGCAGCCTCGACGTCGGGCCGCGCCCCGGCGGCGGCTTCCGGATCCGCGCCGTCCTGCCGCTCAAGGCAGCACACTGACCACGTTGCCGCCCACGAACTAGGAGCCACCTTGACCATCCGCGTGATGCTCGTCGACGACCAGGAGCTGCTGCGCACCGGCTTCCGGATGATCCTGCAGTCCCAGGGCGACATCGAGATCGTCGCCGAGGCCGGCGACGGTGCGCAGGCCCTGGAGCGGCTGCGGCACACGCAGGTGGACGTGATCCTGATGGACGTCCGGATGCCCCGCCTGGACGGGGTGCAGACCACCCGTCGGATCTGCCTCGCCGAGGACGGCAGGCCGGTGCCGAACGCCCCGCACGTCCTCATCCTCACCACCTTCGACCTGGACGAGTACGCCTTCGCCGCGCTCAAGGCCGGCGCCAGCGGCTTCCTGCTCAAGGACGTGCCGCCGACCGAACTGGTGGCCGCGATCCGCGCGGTGCACGGCGGCGACGCGGTGGTCGCGCCGACCACCACCCGCCGCATGATCGACCGGTTCGCCGAGGTGCTGCCCACCGCGGCGAGCACGCCCGGCCCGGACACCCTGGGCCCGCTCACCGAGCGCGAGCGCGAGGTGTTCCTGCTGGTCGCCCAGGGCCTGTCGAACGGCGAGATCGCCGCCCGGCTGGTCCTCTCCGAGGCCACCGTGAAGACCCACGTCGGCCGGATCCTGGCCAAGCTCGGCCTGCGCGACCGGGTCCAGGCCGTCGTCC
This sequence comes from Kitasatospora sp. NPDC003701, assembly GCF_053587085.1. Classification (NCBI taxonomy): domain Bacteria; kingdom Bacillati; phylum Actinomycetota; class Actinomycetes; order Kitasatosporales; family Streptomycetaceae; genus Kitasatospora; species Kitasatospora sp. NPDC003701. The sequence goes on along the minus strand of NZ_JBSFNM010000009.1, from coordinate 29,205 downwards.
TCGCCTACGAGGCGGGCCTGATCCGGGCCGGCGCCGGGGATTAAGCCGCGGCCGGCGCCGGCCGTAGAATGGGCCGGTGCGTCCGGTACCCGCCGAGGACCGGAACGGTAAGAGTGAGGACCAGGGCCGAGCTGTGAGCGAGCGAACCGGGCTCACCGTCGAGAGGTGCGCCATGGCGATTGCCCCCGCCGAGCGCCGGGGCCGCCGGCCCCGGCCCGGGAACGGCGCGGAGGTGGGCGCGTGAGCACCTCCGACCACGCCGACCCCTCCCCGCTCGCCGACGGCTTCGGCGACCCGGCCGACCCCGGCAACCGCCCGGCCCGCCTCGCCGTCGGCGTGGTCGGCACCGGCCGGGTCGGCCCGGCGCTGGGCGCCGCCCTTCAGCTCGCCGGACACCGGGTGGTCGCCGCCTCCGGGGTGTCCGCCGCCTCCCGCCGCCGCGCCGAGCAGCTGCTGCCGGGCGTCCGGATCGTCTCCCCGCCGCAGGTGCTCGCCGCCGCCGACCTGGTGCTGCTCACCGTCCCCGACGACGCGCTGGCCGACCTGGTCGCCGGCCTCGTCGCGACCGGCTCGGTGCGCCCAGGCCAGCTGGTGGTGCACACCTCCGGCGCGCACGGCGTCGCCGTCCTGGAGCCCGCCACCCGGGCCGGGGCGCTGCCGCTGGCGCTGCACCCCGCGATGACCTTCACCGGCACCTCGGTGGACCTCGCCCGGCTGGCCGGCTGCCCGTTCGGGGTCACCGCCCCGGACGAGCTGCGCCCGGTCGCCGAGGCCCTGGTGGTGGAGATGGGCGGCGATCCCGAGTGGGTGCCGGAGGGCGTCCGCCCGCTCTACCACACGGCCCTCGCGCACGGCGCCAACCACCTGGTCACCCTGGTCTCCCAGGCGCTGGAGCTGCTGCGCACGGCCGGCGTCGCCGAGCCCGGCCGGCTGCTCGGCCCGCTGCTGGGGGCCGCCCTGGACAACAGCCTGCGCTCCGGCGACGCGGCCCTCACCGGCCCCGTCGCGCGGGGCGACGCGGGCACCGTTCGGCGCCACCTGGCGCAGCTCAGTACGGTGTCCCCGGACATCCCGGCCGCCTACCGGGCGATGGCCCGCGCCACCGCCCAGCGGGCGCTCGCCCGCGGAACGATCGACGAAGCGTCGGCGGCGGCGCTGCTCGACGTACTGAACGAGGAGAACCACTGATGGCACGCGGCAAGCAGCCCGGCAAGGCCAAGCAGGCCCCGAAGGTCCACCGGGCCGTCGTCACCCGGACCGTCACCGACTTCGAGGCGGCCTTCTGGCCGGACGAGCAGCCGGTGGACAACGCGGTCGTGATGACCATGGGCGCGCTGCACGAGGGCCACGCCGCGCTGATCCGGGCCGCCCGCAAGCAGGTCGGCCGGGACGGCCGGGTCGCCGTCACCGTCTTCGTCAACCCCCTGCAGTTCGGCGCCGGCGAGGACCTGGAGCGCTACCCGCGCGACCTGGACGCGGACGTGCAGCTGGCCGAGCAGAACGGCGCCGACGTCGTCTTCGCGCCGTCCGTCGAGGAGGTCTACCCGAACGGCGAGCCGCAGGTGCGCCTGGCGGCCGGCCCGATGGGCGAGCGGTTCGAGGGCACCACCCGGCCCGGCCACTTCGACGGGGTGCTGACCGTGGTGGCCAAGCTGCTGCACATCACCGACCCGGACTTCGCCTTCTTCGGCGAGAAGGACGCCCAGCAGCTGGCGGTCATCCAGCGGATGGTGGCCGACCTGGACTTCGACGTCGAGATCATCGGCGTGCCGACCGTCCGCGAGGAGGACGGGCTGGCGCTCTCCTCCCGCAACCGCTTCCTCTCCGCCGAGGACCGCGAGCACGCGCTCGCCCTGTCCCGGGCGCTGTTCGCCGGCCGCGACGTGGCCGCGCAGGGCCCGAAGGCCGTGCGCGAGGCCGCCGCTGCCGCCCTGGACACCTCCGAAGGTGTCACCCTCGACTACCTCGCCCTGATCGACCCGCACGACTTCACGGAGGCGGCGGACGACTTCCAGGGCGAGGCGGTGCTGGCCGTCGCCGCGAAGGTGGGCTCCACCCGCCTGATCGACAACGTTCACCTCATCTGCCGCTAGGCAGAGAACCGACCGGCACGGAATCTGCCGCCAGGCAGAGGAACGACCAGCACGGAACCGTTCGGCAACCGGTAGCAGTCCCCCTTTCAGGCATGCACTCACAGGAGGCGTGACCCCCTTGCTCCGCACCATGCTCAAGTCCAAGATCCACCGGGCCACCGTGACCCAGGCCGACCTGCACTACGTCGGCTCCGTCACGGTGGACGAGGACCTGCTCGACGCCGCCGACCTGCTCCCCGGCGAGCTGGTCCACATCGTCGACATCAACAACGGCGCCCGGCTGGAGACGTACACCATCGCCGGCCCGCGCGGCACCGGCGTGATCGGCATCAACGGCGCCGCCGCCCGCCTGGTCCACCCCGGCGACCTCGTCATACTCATCGCCTACGGGCAGATGGACACCGCCGAGGCCAAGGGCTACCTGCCGAAGGTGGTCTTCGTGGACGCCGACAACCGGATCACCGGCCTGGGCGGCGACCCCGCCGAGGCCGGGGAGGGCACCGGCCTGCTCCGCGGCGACGCGGCGTACCGTGACGGCAACGGCGCGGCCCCGACCGCCGCGCGCTGAAGGAGCCACTGAACGCCATGTCCGTCACGCACCGCCTCACCGCCCCCGCCCCCGGCTGGACGACCACCACCGACGTCGTCGTGGTCGGCTCCGGCGTGGCCGGGCTCACCGTCGCCCTCAACGTCCGCAAGGCCGGCCTGCGGGCCGTGGTGGTCACCAAGGCGATGCTCGACGACGGCTCCACCCGCTGGGCCCAGGGCGGCATCGCCGCCGCCCTGGGCGAGGGCGACACCCCCGAGCAGCACCTGGACGACACCCTGGTGGCCGGTGCCGGGCTCTGCGACGAGGCGGCCGTGCGCACCCTCGTCACCGAGGGCCCGGAGGCCGTCCGCCACCTGATCGCCACCGGCGCCGCCTTCGACCGCGGCGCGGACGGCGAGATCCTGCTGACCCGCGAGGGCGGCCACCACCGCCGCCGGATCGCGCACGCCGGCGGGGACGCCACCGGCGCCGAGATATCGCGCGCCCTGGTCACCGCCGTCCGGTCCGACCCGGGCCTGGAGCTGATCGAGCACGCCCTCGTCCTTGACCTGCTCACCGACGCCGACGGGCACGCCGCCGGCCTCACCCTGCACGTGATGGGCGAGGGCCAGCGGGACGGCGTCGGCGCCATCCGGGCCCGCGCGGTGGTCCTCGCCACCGGCGGCATGGGCCAGGTCTTCTCCGCCACCACCAATCCGGCGGTCTCCACCGGCGACGGCGTGGCGCTCGCGCTGCGGGCCGGCGCCGAGGTCACCGACCTGGAGTTCGTCCAGTTCCACCCGACCGTGCTCTGGCTCGGCCCGGAGGCCGAGGGCCAGCAGCCGCTGGTCTCCGAGGCGGTCCGCGGCGAGGGCGCGTACCTGGTCGACGCGGCGGGCACCCGCTTCATGCTCGGGCAGCACGAGCTGGCCGAGCTGGCCCCGCGCGACATCGTCGCCAAGGCCATCACCCGGCAGATGCAGCTCCAGGGCGCCGAGCACATGTACCTGGACGGGCGGCACTTCGGCGCCGAGATGTGGGAGCAGCGGTTCCCGACCATCCTCGCGTCCTGCCGGTCGCACGGCATCGACCCGGTCACCGAGCCGATCCCGGTCGCCCCGGCCGCGCACTACGCCTCCGGCGGCGTCCGGACCGACCTGCACGGCCGCACCACCGTCCCCGGCCTGTACGCCTGCGGCGAGGTGGCCTGCACCGGGGTGCACGGCGCCAACCGGCTGGCCTCCAACTCGCTGCTGGAGGGCCTGGTCTTCGCCGAGCGGATCGCCGCCGACCTGACCGCACGGCACCGCGCCGACGAGCTGCCCGAGCGCTCGGTGGACGTCGCCGCCGCGCGCGCCGCGCACCCGGTGCCGCTGCCCGCGCCCGAGGCGCGCGCCGAGATCCAGCGGCTGATGTCGCGCGGGGCCGGCGTGCTGCGCTCGGCCGCGTCGATGGCCGGCACGGCCGCCGGGCTCACCCTGCTCGCCGAGCAGGCCTACGCGCACGTCGCCGAGGAGAAGCCGGCCGACCCCCGGGTGGAGACCTGGGAGGCCGCCAACCTGCTGCTGGTCGCCACCGCCCTGGTGACGGCCGCCGACCGGCGTGCGGAGACCCGCGGCTGCCACTGGCGCGAGGACTTCCCCGAGCGGGACGACGCCCACTGGCAGCGCCACCTGATCACCACCCTCACCGCCTCCGGCGATCTTGTCAGCACCCCTGAGGAGCAGTAGAACCATGACCCACTCCCACGAGGAACTCCCGATGGCCGGAGGCTGCGGCGACGGCTGCGCGTGCGGCGACGGCGAGGGCTACGAGACCGGCCTGGACCCGCAGCTCGCCGAGCTGCTGGAGGAGGCCGGCCTCGACCCGATCGAGGTCGAGGACATCGCCACCCTGGCGCTGGCCGAGGACCTGGCCGGCGGCGAGGACGTCACCTCGGTCGCCACCGTGCCCGCCGACGCCGTCGCCACCGCCGACTTCACCGCCCGCGAGGCCGGCGTGGTGGCCGGTCTGCGGATCGCCGAGGCGGTCGTCTCGCTGGTCTGCGAGGAGGAGTTCGAGGTCGAGCGGCACGTCCAGGACGGCGACCGGGTCGAGGCCGGCCAGGTGCTGCTCTCCGTCCGCAGCCGCACCCGCGACCTGCTGACCGCCGAGCGCAGCGCGCTCAACCTGCTCTGCCACCTCTCCGGCATCGCCACCGCGACCCGCGCCTGGGCCGACGCCCTGGAGGGCACCGGCGCGGTGGTCCGCGACACCCGCAAGACCACCCCGGGCCTGCGGGCGCTGCAGAAGTACGCGGTCCGCTGCGGCGGCGGCGCCAACCACCGGATGGCGCTCTCCGACGCGGCCCTGGTCAAGGACAACCACGTGATCGCGGCCGGCGGCGTCGCCGAGGCGTTCCGGGCCGTCCGGGCCGCCTACCCCGACCTGCCGGTCGAGATCGAGGTCGACACCCTGGAGCAGATCCCGCCGGTGCTGGAGGCCGGGGCCGACCTCGTCCTGCTGGACAACTTCACCGTGCCGCAGCTGAAGGAGGCCGTCGAGCTGGTGGCCGGCCGCGCCCGGCTGGAGGCGTCCGGCGGACTGACCCTGGCCAGCGCGCGCGAGGTCGCCCAGACTGGGGTCGACTACCTGGCCGTGGGCGCGCTCACGCACTCCTCGCCGATCCTGGACATCGGCCTCGACCTGCGCGCCTGATCACCTCTGATCACCCCTCACGCAGAAGGCACCCCATGCTGCTCACCATCGACGTCGGCAACACCCAGACCACGCTCGGCCTGTTCGACGGCGAGGACGTGGTCGAGCACTGGCGGATCTCCACCGATCCGCGCCGCACGGCCGACGAGCTGGCGGTGCTCCTGCAGGGCCTGATGGGCTCGCACACCGCGGTCAACGAGGCCGCGGTGGAGGGCCTGGCGATCTGCTCGTCCGTCCCCTCCGTGCTCCACGAGTTCCGCGAGGTGACGCGCCGCTACTACGGCGACGTCCCCGCGGTGATCGTGGAGCCGGGGGTGAAGACGGGCGTGCACGTCCTGATGGACCACCCCAAGGAGGTCGGCGCCGACCGGATCGTCAACGCGCTGGCCGCCAACCACCTGTACGGCGGACCGTGCATCGTGGTCGACTTCGGCACCGCGACCACCTTCGACGCGATCAACGCCCGCGGCGACTACGTCGGCGGCGCGATCGCCCCCGGCATCGAGATCTCGGTGGAGGCGCTCGGCGCGCGCGGCGCCCAGCTGCGCAAGATCGAGCTGGCCCGCCCGCGCAACGTGATCGGCAAGAACACCGTCGAGGGCATGCAGTCCGGCATCCTCTACGGCTTCGCCGGCCAGGTCGACGGCCTGGTCGACCGGATGGCCAAGGAGCTCTCCAAGGACCCGGACGACGTCCAGGTCATCGCCACCGGCGGGCTGGCCCCGCTCGTCCTCGGCGAGGCCGGCACCATCGACGTCCACGAGCCCTGGCTGACCCTGATCGGCCTGCGCCTGGTGTACGAACGCAACCGGCCCAGCTGAGGCGGGACTTCACCGCACCCGCCCGCCCCGAACCCACCCGAACGGGACATTCGCGCCCGCTCCCCGGCACCCGCCCCACGGTTCCTCGCGATCCCGGCCGACGCGCCCCCGCGCTGTGTTAGTTTCACGCCCCGGGACCGGGCAGCGCGCCGGCCCCGCGGCCGGGGAGGCCGGTGGGCACCGGGGGGTGCGGGCGCGGCCCTGCCCGCCCGCCCGACGGGCCCGCCCATCCGGCCGCAGGCGCTGACGCCCCGTCGGGTACGGGGCGGGCGAACCGTACGGGGCCACTCGGTCGGGCGGCCCGGAAGCCGGATCGAGGGTGGGGCGTGTCGAACGTCGAGGGGTCCGGGGCGGCGCAGGACGACCGCCCGGCCGCAGGATCCGAGCCGCCGCGGACGGGCCCCGGCGGGCCCGGCCTGCGGCGCCGCAGACGGCTGCTGCTGGCGGTCGTGGTGACGGCGTCGGCCGTCTCGGGCGCCGGGCTGGCCGCTTCACTGGTGGTCAAGTCGCCCGCGCAGGCCGCGGCGGAGCACAGACCACCGCCGGCGGACGTCCTGACGGCCGCCGTGGAGCAGCGCGTGCTGACCGACTCGGTGGTGCTCCGCGGCCAGGTCGGCGCCGGCCAGACGGTCGAGGTAGCACCGGCCGGGAGCGGTGGGCCGGCCGGGGCGAAACCGGTGGTGACCAAGCTGCCGGTCCGGGCCGGCGACCAGGTCGCGGCCGGGCAGTCGGTGCTGGAGGTGGCCGGGCGGCCGGTGTTCGCCCTCCGGGGCGAGCTCCCGGTGTACCGGGACCTCCGGCCGGGAGCCACCGGGCAGGACGTCGAACAGCTCCAACAGGCCCTGAAGGCCCTCGGTTTCGACTCGCAGGGCGATCCCGCCGGGCGCTACGGCGCGGCCACCGGGGCGGCGGTGACGGCCTTCTACGCCGCACGCGGCTACGACCCGCTGCCGGCCTCGCCGGACGGGGACGCCCAGGTGTCGGCCGCCCAGGACGCGGTGACCGGCGGCGAGCGGGCCCTGGCGGACGGCAAGGACGCGCTGAAGGCCGCGCAGAAGCGGCTCGACGACGCCGTGGCCGCCCAACAGGCCCAACAGGCCGCCCAAGCCGCCCAAGCCGCCCAGGACCGGGCCGCCGCGAGCGCCTCCCCGCCCGCCTCCCCGGCACCGCCCGTGCCGCCCGTGCCGCCCGCCGCGAGCGCCGCCGCACCGGCCGGCGAGAGCCCGGTGGACGCGGCCCGCACCGCCGTCGAGACGGCCCGCAAACAGGTGACCCGCGCCGGCGAGGACCTCGCCAGGCTCCGCGGGAAGGCCGCCGACGTCCGGGCCGCCGTCGGCCCGATGGTCCCCGCCGGCGAGCTGCTCTTCCTCTCCGGCTTCCCGGCCCGGGTGGACACCGTCACCGGCCGGGTCGGCGGTGAGGTCACCGGCACGGTGCTGACCGTCTCGGCCGGGGCGCTGGTCGTCAGGGGCAGTCTGACGGTCGCCGACAAGGGCCTGGTCCGCCCGGGCCAGGCGGTGGAGATCCTCTCCGAGGTCACCGGGACCACCGCGGCCGCCAAGGTGACCGCGGTGGCCGACACCCCCGGCGGCGGGCCCCCGGCGGGCGCGGGCACCGGGCCCGCCGGCGCCCAGCAGCCCGGCACCGACCGGACCGGCTACCCGCTGGTGGTCGAGCCGGACGCCCCGCTCGACCCGCGGCTGGCCGGCCAGGACGTCCGCCTCACCGTCCGGGCCGCCTCCTCGGCCGGCCCGGTGCTGGTCGTCCCGCTCTCCGCCGTCTCCGCCACGGCGGACGGCAGGACGGTGGTGACGGTGTACGAGAACGGGCAGCGCCGCCGGGTCGAGGTGGCCCCGGGCATGGTCGGCGGCGGCAGCACCGAGGTGCGCCCGCTGACCGGGGGCGCGCTCGGGCCCGGCGACCAGGTGATCGTCGGGGTGCAGGACCCGGCGGCCCGGGCGGGCGCCCGGTGAGCACCCCCGTCGTCGAGTTCCGCCGGGTCGGCCTGACGTACCCCGGGCCGCCCCCGGTCACCGCCCTGACCCCCTGCGACCTGGCCGTCGCCCCGGGCGAGTACGTCACGGTGACCGGCCCGTCCGGCTCCGGCAAGTCCACCTTCCTCAACATCGCCGGCCTGCTGGACACCCCCACCACCGGCCGCTACCTGCTGGACGGCATCGACACCGGCCCGCTCCGCGACGGCGACCGCACCGCGCTGCGCGGACGCCGGATCGGCTTCGTCTTCCAGTCCTTCCACCTGCTGGCGCACCGCTCGGCGGCGGAGAACGTCGCGCTCGCCCTGCTGTACACCGCCGCGCGGGGCCGCCGGGCGGCGGCCGAGCGGCGGGAGCGGGCCCACGAGGCCCTGGTCCGGGTGGGCCTCGGCCACCGGGCGGACGCCGTGGCCACCCGGCTCTCCGGCGGCGAGCGGCAGCGGGTCGCGATCGCCCGCGCACTGGTCGGGCGGCCCGCCCTGCTGCTCTGCGACGAGCCGACCGGCAATCTGGACACCGCCACCGCGCAGTCCGTCCTCGCCCTGCTGGACGACCTGCACGCGCAGGGCCTGACCGTCCTGCTGATCACCCACGACCCGCAGGTGGCCGCCCGCGGCCGGCGGACGGTGACGATCCGCGACGGGGTGCTGCGGGAGGTGGGCGCGCCATGAGGCCGCGCACCCGCGCCCGCGTCGTCGAGCCCTCCCGGCTGCCGCTGCGGGAGCTGCTCGCCGAGGCCCTCGCCGGGCTGCTCCAGCGGCCCGCCCGCTCGGCGCTGACCGGCCTCGGCACCGTCCTCGGGGTCGGCGCCTTCGTCGCCGTCCTCGGGCTGACCGCCACCGCCTCCTCCCAGATCGACTCCCGCTTCAGCGTGCTGACCGCGACCGAGGTGCGCGTCGAGGACACCGGGGGGCCGCGCCCGGATCCCGCGGGGCTCTCCTTCCCCGCCGACGCCGACGCCCGGATCGGGCGGTTGAACGGGGTCGAGGCGGCCGGCGTCTACTGGCCGGTCCAGCTGCCCGCCGGATCGGTCCGGGCCGCGCCGGTGGGCCGCCCGTCCGGCGGCGAGCAGGTCCCGGTGGTCGCCGCCTCGGCCGGCCTGCTCACGGCGGCCGAGCCGCACCTGCTCCAGGGCCGGACCTTCGACACCTGGCACGACACCACCGGCCGGCAGGTGGCGGTGCTCGGCTCCGCCCTCGCCGCCCGGCTCGGGATCGGCACGCTCGACACCCAGCCCGCCGTCTTCCTGGCCGGCCGGCCGTTCACCGTCATCGGCATCGTCGACGACGTCCGGCGGGGGCCCGACCTGCTGCTCTCCGTCGTGGTGCCGCGCGGGACCGCCCTCCGGCTCTGGGGCGGGCCCACCCAGGACCGGGCGAAGATGATCGTCGCCACCAGGATCGGCGCCGCCCGGCAGATCGCCGGCGAGGCCGCGCTCGCGCTGGACCCGACCCACCCGGAGAACTTCACCGCGCTGCCGCCCCCGGACCCGCGCACCCTGCGCACGGCCGTCACCTCCGACCTCGACCGGCTCTTCCTGCTGCTCGCCGGGATCTGCCTGGTGATCGGGGCCGTCGGGATCGCCAACACCACCCTGGTCGCGGTGCTGGAGCGGACCGGCGAGATCGGGCTGCGCCGGGCGCTGGGGGCCCGGGGCCGCCACATCACCGGCCAGTTCCTCTGCGAGTCGGCGTCCCTGGGGCTGCTCGGCGGCCTGGTCGGCAGCTCGCTGGGGGTGCTGACGGTGCTCGGCGTGGCGCTGGCCCGGGACTGGACCCCGGTGGTGGCCCCGGTGACGGTGGCCGCCGCCCCGGCCGTCGGGCTGGTCACCGGTCTGCTGGCCGGCGCCTACCCGGCGTGGCGCGCGGCCCGCATCCAGCCGGCCGAGGCGCTGCGGCGCTGAGCGGGCGGTCCTTCGTCCACAGGACATTCACCGGGCCAAACGTGGGGGATCGGCGCGACGTTACCGACAAATCGGATATTCCTCACGTAGTGTCAGCCCATGCCTACGCCACACGGATCGCGCGGCGGCATGGCCTTCAGCGCCGACGAAGTCCGCGTGCTGCGCCGCGCCCTCGCCCAAGCACTGCACCCCGCCGTCCCCTTCCATCTCCAGGGCCCCGACCGGCTGCCGTTCGCCGGCGCGGGCGCCGAGCTGTGGGCGGAGGACGTCCAGGACGCCCTGCGCCTGACCGAGGCGATCGACGAAGCCGTCCAGGAGGGCGGCCGGCTGCGCGCCTTCCTGCTCGCCGACCTCGGCCGCTACCGGGCGGCGCTGCCGGGCAGCGCCGCCGGCTACCTGGAACGCCTGGAGGAGGCGGTGACCGACGGCTACCTCCCCGGGCCCGAGGACCTCACCGCGCTGCGCGGGCTGACCCGACAACCGTGCGGCCAGACCGAGCGGTCCCGCCGCTCGCGACTGGCCGGGCGCTGCCACGCGCTGGCCGAGGCGGCCGTCCGCGAGCGGCTCGCCCTCACCACCGGCCAGCGCCACCTCGTCGCCGTACCGAGCCCCGCCGCACCCCCGAGCAGTCTCCCCACCCCTGTTGGAGGACGGATCCCGATGAGCAGCACCGAGCCCGGCGCAGAGCAGCCCGACGCCCCCCGGCCCCAGCCCCGCCCGCACCGGATGCCGACCCCCGCCGAGCTCTTCGGCCGCCGCCCCAAGCCCCCGGCCCGGCCCGCGCCGCCCACCGCCCCCGAGGAGCTGGAACTGGCCACCGGCACCGGCTGACCGACCCGCCCACGGAGGGGGGACCGCCTCGGCGGTCCCCCCTCCGGCGCGCGGGCACCGCCCCGCGCGGCACGGCCAACCCGTGGCGGATCGGCGGTCCGGGGCTGGCTACCCTGGTGGGGTGAGCGATCAGAGCCCCATCCCCGCGACCGACGACCTCCCCGAGCAGATGCGCGTCCGGCGCGAGAAGCTGGACCGGCTCCGGGCGGCCGGCGTCGACCCGTACCCGGTCGGCTTCCCCCGGACCAGCACCATCGCCGACCTCCGGGCCAAGCACCCGGACCTCGCACCGGACACCGCGACCGGCGAGCGGGTCGGCATCACCGGCCGGGTGATCCTCTCCCGCACCGGCGGCAAGCTCTGCTTCGCCACCCTGCGCGACGGCAGCGGCGACCTCCAGGTGATGTTCTCCCTGGACAAGCTGGGCGAGGAGCGGCTGGCGGCCTGGAAGGCCGACATCGACCTCGGCGACCAGGTCGGCGTCGAGGGCGAGGTGATCACCTCCCGCCGCGGCGAGCTGTCGGTGATGGTGGACGCGTGGGCGCTCACCGCCAAGTGCCTGCGCCCGCTGCCGGACAAGCACAAGGGCCTGACCGACCCGGAGGCCCGGGTCCGCCAGCGGTACGTGGACCTGATCGTCAACCCCGAGGCCCGCGAGATCCTGCACCTGCGCAGCAAGGTGGTCCGCTCGATCCGCCGCACCTACGAGGAGCGCGGCTACATCGAAGTCGAGACCCCGATGCTGCAGCCGGTGCACGGCGGCGCCAACGCGCGGCCGTTCAAGACCCACATCAACGCGTACGACATCGACCTGTTCATGCGCATCGCCCCCGAGCTGTACCTCAAGCGGCTGGTGGTCGGCGGCGCGGAGAAGGTCTTCGAGATCAACCGCAACTTCCGCAACGAGGGCGCGGACTCCACCCACAACCCCGAGTTCACCTCGCTGGAGTCCTACGAGGCCTACGGCGACTACGACACCCAGGCCGAGCTGATCCGGGCGACGATCATCAACGCCGCCCGGGACGCGCTGGGCACCACGGTGATCCGGGGCCTGGACCCGCACGGCGTGGAGCACGAGATCGACCTGGCCGAGCCGTGGGCCGAGATCGGCGTCTACCCGGGCATCTCGGAGCACCTGGGCACCGAGGTCACCCCGGAGACCGGCGTGGAGGAGCTGCGCAGGCTGGCCACCGAGCACGGCATCCCGTTCGAGAAGGACTGGGGCCACGGCCAGATCGTGCTGGAGATGGTCGAGCGCCTGCTGGAGGAGAACGCCGTCGCGCCGACCTTCATCAAGGACTACCCGACCGAGGTCTCCCCGCTGACCCGCCAGCACCGCTCGATCGCGGGCGTGGCCGAGAAGTGGGACCTGGTGATCTTCGGCACCGAGATCGGCACCGCCTACTCCGAGCTGGTCGACCCGGTCGAGCAGCGCGCCCGGCTGACCGCGCAGTCCCTGCTGGCGGCCGGCGGCGACGTCGAGGCGATGCAGGTCGACGAGGACTTCCTGCGGGCCCTGGAGTACGCGATGCCGCCCACCGGCGGCCTCGGCCTCGGGGTGGACCGCCTGATCATGCTGCTCACCGGCAAGAACATCCGGGAGACCGTGCTCTTCCCGCTCGTGAAGCCGGAGCCCAAGGCGTCCGCCGCCACCGCGGCGGACAAGACCGAGGAGGAGTGACCTGATGGACTACGTCAGCGCGATCGTCCCGCCGCTGGTCATGGCGATCGGCTTCGGCTTCCTGGTGCGGGCCATCATCCGCAGCCAGGGCGGGGCCCAGAAGGCCAAGGAGGACGCGGTCGACTGACCCCGGCCCGGCCCCCGAGCACCGGCGCGCCGTCATTCCCGATTCCGGGGGTGGCGGCGCGCCGGTTTGCCGCACTTCACAAGATTTGCCCCTTTCACTCCCTATCCTGGCCGCACTATGGTCCGGCAACTCGGCGAACTTGAGAACGCCATCATGACCCGGGTGTGGCAGTGGAACCGACCGGTCACGGTTCGCGAGGTTCTCCTGGATCTGCGGTCGGAACGCGAAATCGCGTACACCACGGTGATGACCGTCCTGGACAAGCTCCACAGAAAGGGCTGGCTGCGCCGGGACCGCGTCGGGCGGGCCTATCGATATGAACCGGTCTCGTCCCGCGAGGCGTACACGGCGGCTCTGATGAACGACGCCTGGGCCACCGGCGACAATCCCGCGGCCGCCCTGGTGCACTTCTTCGGCCTGATGTCGCCCGAGCAACGCGAGGCGCTGCGCGACGCGTTGCGGGTGGCCGCTCTGTTCCCGCCCGATCCGGCCGGGCCGGATTCCGAGGGGGGCGGGCCGGATACCGACGAGACCCGGCCGGGGCCGGCACGATAACGTCCCGCCATGGAGGTCACCATCCGCCGGGCGCGGACCACGGACGTGCGGGCAGTGCGCGGGCTCATCGACGCCTACTCCCGCGACGGCATTCTGCTCGACAAGCCCACCGTCACCCTGTTCGAATCCGTGCAGGAGTTCTGGGTCGCGGAACGCGACGACACCGGGGCGGTGGTGGCCTGCGGCGCGCTGCACGTCATGTGGGAGGACCTCGCCGAGGTGCGCACGCTCGCGGTCGACCCGTCCTGCCGCGGCCACGGCGTCGGACACCTGCTGCTGGAGAAGCTGCTGCAGACCGCGCGCTGGCTCGGCGTCCGTCGGATTTTCTGCTTGACGTTCGAGGTGCCCTTCTTCGCGAAACACGGTTTCGTCGAGATCGGCGAGGTCCAGGAAACCGATGATGGTACGACAGACCCGGCGGCGATCGCTACGGATGTCTATGAAGAACTTCTCCGCTCGTACGATGAAGGTGTCGCGGAGTTCCTGGACCTGGAGCGGGTGAAGCCCAACACACTGGGCAACTCGCGCATGCTGCTGCACCTGTGAGCGGCTCCCGACCCGGGCAGGGGTTTGTGTTTTCCGGAGAAAGGCGCTTTCCTTTCCTTAGGCAATGGGTCGTTTAGCGGAAAGGGAAGCCCGTGGCACAGAGGGTGCAGGTCATTCTTGAAGACGATCTCGACGGCGGTTCGGCGGACGAGACGGTGACGTTCGCGCTCGACGGCGTTGCCTACGAGATCGATCTGAAGAGCGCCAACGCGGACAAGCTGCGCGGTCTGCTGGCGCCGTACGTGGACAAGGGCCGCAAGCAGAGCGGCCGGCTCGCCGGCGCCCGGCGCCCGGGCCGCGGCACTGCTCCGCGCCCGTCCGGCAGCGCGCCGGACACCGCCAAGATCCGCGCGTGGGCCAAGGAGCAGGGTCTGGACGTCAACGACCGCGGTCGGGTGCCGAGCACCGTCCGCGAGGCCTACGACAAGGCCAACGCGGCCTGACTCCGGCAGTGCCGGACCGCCGGAGCGGGTGCGGGGCTCCGGTGGCCGTCCGAGGCACACCTGGCACATGCGCGGGGCGCGGAGGAACCTTCTCCGCGCCCTGCGGTGCGTGCCCGTCCGGACCGGCCGCCCGCCCCCGTGGGCACGGCGGCGGGCCGGGGCACGGGCGCCCCTTCGGGCACCCGCCCGGGCAGCACCGGATCGGGCGGCGGAACAATCACGAGCTGTGCAACGCTGTAGGGGCGAAGCGGTAACGCCGACACCACCGGGATGGCCTACCGACCCCGACGGTCGGAGCTGACCCACCGTCACCGCCGGCCGACTTCTCGCCAGGCGAACACCGCCACCGCGGAAACTGCGCGAGAACCGCGCCGATACCGGGTATGAATGCAGGTGGACGGCGCCCCGGGCACCGTCCGGGGCAGTACGTGCGACCCGCCGGAGACCGTCCGGATCCGCCCAGGCCGGTGTTGTTCGCCGATGGCGTAGCGGTATCTGGTGCATCCGGCCCACCTGTGGGAACACCGTCTCCCAGCATCAGGTTGGGATTGGTGTCGGCTGGTCGCGCAGCATGTCGCTCCCGTACCGGGGAGTGAATCCGTGGGCCGCGCCGCTGAGCGGGACTAGCATGCGGAAGGACAGGGCGGGGACCGACCCCGAACTGCCCGACCGCTCTGAGGAGCGATAAACGATGTTCGAGAGGTTCACCGACCGCGCGCGGCGGGTTGTCGTCCTGGCTCAGGAAGAAGCCCGGATGCTCAACCACAACTACATCGGCACCGAGCACATCCTCCTGGGTCTGATCCACGAGGGTGAGGGTGTCGCCGCTAAGGCCCTGGAGAGCCTCGGGATTTCTCTTGAGGCCGTTCGCCAGCAGGTCGAGGAGATCATCGGCCAGGGCCAGCAGGCCCCGTCCGGTCACATTCCCTTCACCCCCCGGGCGAAGAAGGTCCTGGAGCTGTCGCTCCGGGAGGCCCTGCAGCTCGGCCACAACTACATCGGCACCGAGCACATCCTGCTCGGCCTGATCCGCGAGGGCGAGGGCGTCGCCGCCCAGGTCCTGGTGAAGCTCGGCGCCGACCTCAACCGGGTGCGCCAGCAGGTCATCCAGCTGCTCTCCGGTTACCAGACCGGCGGCGGCAAGGAGTCGGCCACGGCCGGCGGGCCCGCCGAGGGCACCCCGTCGACCTCGCTGGTCCTGGACCAGTTCGGCCGCAACCTCACCCAGGCCGCCCGCGAGGCCAAGCTCGACCCGGTGATCGGGCGCGAGAAGGAGATCGAGCGGGTCATGCAGGTGCTGTCCCGCCGCACCAAGAACAACCCCGTGCTGATCGGTGAGCCCGGCGTCGGCAAGACGGCCGTGGTCGAGGGCCTGGCCCAGGCGATCGTCAAGGGCGAGGTCCCGGAGACGCTCAAGGACAAGCAGCTCTACACGCTGGACCTGGGCGCCCTGGTGGCCGGCTCGCGCTACCGCGGTGACTTCGAGGAGCGCCTGAAGAAGGTGCTCAAGGAGATCCGCACCCGCGGCGACATCATCCTGTTCATCGACGAGCTGCACACCCTGGTCGGCGCGGGCGCCGCCGAGGGCGCCATCGACGCCGCCAGCATCCTCAAGCCGATGCTGGCCCGTGGTGAGCTGCAGACCATCGGTGCCACCACGCTCGACGAGTACCGCAAGCACCTGGAGAAGGACGCCGCGCTGGAGCGCCGCTTCCAGCCGATCCAGGTCGCCGAGCCGTCGCTGCCGCACACCATCGAGATCCTCAAGGGCCTGCGCGACCGCTACGAGGCCCACCACCGGGTCTCCATCACGGACGCCGCCCTGGTCGCCGCCGCCACCCTGGCCGACCGGTACATCTCGGACCGCTTCCTGCCGGACAAGGCCATCGACCTGATCGACGAGGCCGGCTCCCGGATGCGCATCCGCCGGATGACCGCGCCGCCGGACCTGCGCGAGTTCGACGAGAAGATCGCCGACGTGCGCCGCGAGAAGGAGAGCGCGATCGACGCGCAGGACTTCGAGAAGGCCGCGTCCCTGCGCGACGACGAGAAGCAGCTCCTGCAGGCCAAGGCCAAGCGCGAGAAGGAGTGGAAGGCCGGCGACATGGATGTCGTCGCGGAGGTCGACGAGGAGCTCATCGCCGAGGTCCTGGCCACCGCCACCGGCATCCCGGTCTTCAAGCTGACCGAGGAGGAGTCCTCCCGCCTGCTGCGCATGGAGGACGAGCTGCACAAGCGCGTCATCGGCCAGAAGGACGCCATCAAGGCGCTCTCCCAGGCCATCCGGCGCACCCGTGCGGGCCTCAAGGACCCGAAGCGCCCCGGCGGCTCGTTCATCTTCGCCGGCCCGTCCGGCGTCGGTAAGACCGAGCTCTCCAAGACGCTCGCCGAGTTCCTCTTCGGCGACGAGGACGCGCTCATCTCGCTCGACATGTCCGAGTTCTCGGAGAAGCACACCGTCTCCCGGCTCTTCGGTTCGCCCCCCGGCTACGTGGGCTACGAGGAGGGCGGCCAGCTGACCGAGAAGGTCCGCCGCAAGCCGTTCTCCGTCGTGCTCTTCGACGAGGTCGAGAAGGCCCACCCGGACATCTTCAACTCGCTGCTGCAGATCCTGGAGGACGGTCGCCTGACCGACTCCCAGGGCCGCGTGGTCGACTTCAAGAACACCGTCATCATCATGACGACCAACCTCGGCACCCGGGACATCTCCAAGGGGTTCAACCTGGGCTTCGCGGCCACGGGCGACTCCACCACCGGGTACGAGCGGATGAAGGCGAAGGTCGGCGAGGAGCTCAAGCAGCACTTCCGCCCCGAGTTCCTGAACCGCGTCGACGACATCGTGGTCTTCCACCAGCTGTCCGAGGAAGACATCATCCAGATCGTCGACCTGATGATCGACAAGGTGGACGGCCGGCTGCGGGACCGCGACATGGGCCTGGAGCTCAGCATCGAGGCCAAGAAGCTGCTCGCCAAGCGCGGCTACGACCCGCTGCTCGGCGCCCGTCCGCTGCGCCGCACCATCCAGCGCGAGATCGAGGACCACCTCTCCGAGAAGATCCTCTTCGGCGAGCTGCGGGCCGGCCACATCGTGGTCGTCGGTGTCGAGGGCGAGGGCAAGGAAGCGAAGTTCACCTTCCGCGGCGAGGAGAAGTCCGCGGTCGCCGACACTCCGGCCGCGGTGGCCTCGCCCGGTCCGGACCTGACGAAGTAGTAACAGTTAACAGATAACAGCACACGGTCTGAGCCCCCGACGTTCGCGTCGGGGGCTCAGACCGTTTTGCGTGCCGTGACAAAAGCTGTGATCCACCCCACGAACTCGCAGGCGGGAGGCCTGGTGGGGCGGCGGTCCGGGTGCGATCGAATATGCAGGCATCTTTAATGCCAATGCTCTTGACGGTTCGTCAGTTGATAGTGAGTCGCGGAGCATAGCGCTGTGGCCATGTCACGGTCAAGGTCTATCTTTTCCGTCCACGCTTGGATCAAATGTCGTCCACCTGTCTTTCATTGGTTTACCGGAAGGCCAAGAGCCGGACCGGTTTGGGGAGGACGTCACAACGTTGAAGATGACCAGGAAAGCCGCCGCGGCCGCCACGGCCGGGGCGGTCATAGCCGCTCTCGGCGCGGGTCTGTTCCCGAGCGTGGCCACCGCGGCCGGCTCGGCACCCGTCCCGCACGACCCTGCTGACGCCGTCCAGTCGGTCAAGACCGACCACAACCTGCCGGGCCCGCTGACCGAGAAGGTCGAGGCCGAGCAGAAGGCCGCCACCGAGCAGCTGCTCGCCGGCACCGCGAAGGTCGAGGAGCACGGCGGCAGCACCAGCATCAAGCTGGGCAAGGACAAGTACGTCGAGCTCGCCCGTGAGCGCACGGACAAGATCTTCACCATCCTGGTCGACTTCAGCGACCAGGTGGACAACACCACGAAGACGCCGGACGGCAAGATCAAGTTCGGTGGGGACCCCGGTCCCCAGCACAACCAGATCGAGAAGCCCGACGCGGCGACCAACAACTCGACGCTCTGGCAGGCTGACTACAACCAGCAGCACTACCAGGACATGTACTTCAGCAAGACCCAGGACTCGCTGAAGACCTTCTACGAGAAGCAGTCCTCGGGCCGCTACTCCGTCGACGGCCAGGTCACCGACTGGGTGAAGGTCCCGTGGAACGAGGCCCGTTACGGCTCGGACTACTGCGGCCAGCACGTCTGCAACAACGCGCAGGACCTGATCCGCGACGGCATCAACGCCTGGGTCGCCGACCAGAAGGCCAAGGGCCAGACGGACGCTCAGATCAAGGCCACCATCGCGCAGTACGACCAGTGGGACCGGTACGACTTCGACCACGACGGCAACTTCAACGAGCCCGACGGTTACATCGACCACTTCCAGATCGTGCACGCCGGCGAGGACCAGTCGGCGGGCGGCGGCAAGCAGGGCGACAACGCGCTGTGGGCCCACCGCTCGTACGTCTACGGCACCGCGGCCGGCTCCACCGGCCCCGCCAACAACCTGCTCGGCGGCACCCCGGTCGGCTCCACCGGCATCTGGATCGGTGACTACACCATGCAGCCGGAGAACGGCGGCCTCGGTGTCTTCGCCCACGAGTACGGCCACGACCTCGGCCTGCCGGACCTGTACGACACCTCGGGCAGCGGGATCGACAACTCGGTCGGCTTCTGGTCGCTGATGTCCTCCGGCTCCTGGCTCGGCGAGGGCAAGAACTCGATCGGCGACATGCCGAACGACCTCGACGCCTGGAGCAAGCTCCAGCTCGGCTGGCTGAAGTACGACAAGGCCAAGGCCGGCACCGAGTCGACCCACCACATCGGCCCGGTCGAGTTCAACACCGCCCTGCCGCAGGCCCTGGTCGTCGACCTTCCGAAGAAGAAGGTCACCACCACCATCAACACCCCGTTCGCGGGTGCCAACGAGTGGTGGAGCGGCAGCGCAGACGACCTGAACGTGTCGCTGACCCGTGACGTCGACCTGACCGGCAAGACCAGCGCCACGCTGACGGCCAAGGCCTGGTACGACATCGAGCAGGACTTCGACTACGGCTACGCCGAGGTCTCCACCGACGGTGGCGCCAACTGGACCGCCCTGAACGGCACCTTCAACGGGGTCGCGATCCCGAAGAACGCCGCCGACAAGGCCGGCCTGACCGGCAACTCGGGCAACAAGTGGGGCGACCTGTCGTTCTCGCTGGACGCCTACGCGGGTAAGGCCGTCAAGGTCCGCTTCCACTACACCACCGACGGCGGTCTGCACCTCAAGGGCCTGGCCCTGGACGACATCGCCATCGCCGCCAACGGCGCCACCGTCTTCACCGACGGTGCCGAGAACGGCGACAACGGCTGGACCGCCAACGGCTTCTCCCGGATCACCGGCTCGTTCTCGAACGACTACGCGCAGTACTACATCGCCGAGAACCGCCAGCACATCTCGTACGACCGGACCCTGAAGACCGGCCCGTACAACTTCGGCTTCTCCAACACCAAGCCGAACTGGGTGGAGCACTACCCCTACCAGCAGGGTCTGCTGATCTGGCTGTGGGACACCTCCCAGAGTGACAACAACGTCACCAACCACCCGGGCTCGGGCCTGATCCTCCCGATCGACTCGCACCCGACCCCGATCAAGTGGACGGACGGCACCCTGATGCGCCCGCGCATCCAGGGCTACGACTCGACCTTCGGTTCGCGCAAGGTCGACGGCCTGTCCCTGCACAAGGCCGGCGTCGAGACGGTCGTCCCGAAGGCCAAGGGCGTCGACGAGTTCAGCGACCTCAAGTCGTACTGGACGAAGGACAACCCGTACAGCAGCGTCATCGTCCCGAAGACCGGCACCAGCATCGAGGTCGAGAACGAGTCCTCGAACTACCTCGAGACCTGGATCCGCGTCCGCCCGGTCGACAACTGATCGAAACGAGCAGTGACGATCAGCCTCTGACCAGGCACACCTGATTCACCGTCCGGCCCGTCCCCGCACCTGCGGGGGCGGGCCGGATGCTTGTCCGCGGCGCCTCCGGGCCCCGCCCGGTGCCGCTCGGGCCGGCCGGTGCCACCCGAGTCCGCCGGGTGCCGCCCGGAGCCCGCTCAGGCCGGCCGCTCGGGCAGCAGCGCGCGGAAGGCGTCCACCGCCTCCACGACGTCCTTCCCGGTCCACTCCAGGGCGTCCGCGGCCACCGTGACCTCCGTCATCGACAGCCCCGGCAGGCCCTGCTCGCGCCAGCCGCCGAACAGGGCCGTCCCCGACTCCTCCGCCAGCCGCAGTCCGGCGAGGTCCAGCTCCCCGGGGGTGTACGGGAGCCAGAGCTGGAACTGGTGGGTGTGCGGCGGGGCCGGGTGGACCCTGGCTCCCGGGACGTCCGAGAACCCCTCGGCGAGCGCCGCCGCGACGGTCCCGGCATGCCCGACGTACTCGCCCAGGCGCGGCAGTTCGCGGTCCAGCCCGGCCAGCGCGGCCAGTGCGGCCGGCCACTGCTGGAAGAGCTGGCCGCCGTAGCGGTGCCGCCAGGCCCTGGCCGTCCGGACGAAGGCGCCCCGGCCGGCCAGCGCGGCGCCGCTGATCCCGCCGAGGGTCTTGTAGAAGGACACGTAGACCGAGTCGGCCTGCGCGGCGATCTCCGGCAGCGGGCGGTCGAAGTGGACCGCCGACTCCCAGATCCGGGCCCCGTCCAGGTGCAGCGCGGCGCCGTGCTCCTCCCGGACCACCCCGGCCACGGCCAGCAGGTCCGCCCAGGACGGCAGGACGAACCCGGCTTCGCGCAGCGGCAGCTCCAGGATCAGCGCGGCGTACGGCTCGTCGAAGGCCCGCAGCTCGGCCACCGTCGGCATCCGCGGCGCGATCGTCGGCCAGACGCTGCGCAGACCGCTGAGCTGCACCAACGCGTGCCGCTCGTGCAGCTCGGTGTGGCCGAGCGGGTGCGTGGCCACCGTCGGCAGGCCGGCGGCCTCGGCGTGGATCCGCAGCGCGACCTGCTGGGCCATCGTGCCGGTGGGGAAGAACGCCGCGTCCTCGGTCCCGAGCAGCTCGGCCACCCGCTGTTCCAGGGCCCGCACCACGCCGTCGCCGTACATGTCCGGCCGCCGGTCGAGGTCGTACGCGTGCTCGCCCTCCTCGGCCAGGGCGGCGAGGCGCTCGCGCAGGCTTCGCGGCCGGGTGCCGGACAGCAGCCGCTCGCTGGCACGCAGCGCGGCGTACCGGCGCTCCTGGACGCCCGGCCCGCGGCTGCCGTCGGTCTCTTCGCTCCTGTTGGGATACATGCGTCGATGGTCCCGCAGGGAGCGCGCCGGGTCAGCGGTGCGGACACGACGGGAACGCCCGAGGTCTCCCAAACCCCGGTGCCGGGTGGCACTGGTCACAAGCCCCCGCCGTGGTACGAGCGGCGGTAGTAGCGCGGTGCGGCGCACCCCGACGGCGCACGGGCCATGAACGGACTGTCGGATTTCATGATCGTTACTCCGTCGGCTTGAATCTCCGGCGCAACGCTGACTACACGCCGTAGTACGTCACACCGTTTGGGAGTCCGCTCGGTGACGGTTACACCTGAGTGGTCCCCCGCTCAGCACGCCCGAACGGGCTCGTTGTGCTGCCCCCGTACGTCCGTGAGGTTGAGCTACCCGATGTCTTCCGTCCCGCCCATGGGGCCGGCCCTCCGCCGCCTCGCCGCCCGCGCGGCGACCCAGGCGGCGGCCTGGCAGCCCCGGCTCGGCCAGGCCGTCCGCACCCACGCCGCCCCGCTGCGCACGCTCACCGCGCCCCGCCACACCCTGCCCGGCGGCCCGCTCCGGACCGACCGCCACCGCACCGTCACCGCGGTCGGCGCGAGTGCGGTGATACTGTCCGGCGCCCTGCTGGTCGCCGCCCCGGGCAGCGCCTCGGCGCAGACGGTCATACCCACCACCCCCGGCAGCTCGGCCTTCACCGCCTCGCCGGACGCGGTGCCCGCACCCGCGCCGGTGCAGGTCGCCGGCCCGAGCTCGTACCAGCTGCCGCACGCACACGGCTCGGCCCAGGAGTACGTGGCGGTGGCCGCCAACCTGCTGCCCCCGGAGCCGCCGGCCGCGCCCGCGCCGTCCGCCGACCAGGCCCCGGCGCCCGAGCCGGCCCCGGAGCCGGCCCCCGCACCCGTTCCCGCCCCCGCCCCGGCACCCGCTCCGGCACCGGAGTGGTCCGCGCCGGTGCCGGGCGCGCCGACCAGCAACCCGTACGGCGTGGCCAACCCGGAGTACGCCGCCGGCTACCACACCGGGGTGGACTTCGCGGTGAAGCCGGGCACCCCGCTGCTCGCGGTCGGCAACGCCACCGTCGTGTCGGCCGGCTGGGACGGCGCCTACGGCAAGGAGGTCGTGCTGCGGCTGGCCGACGGGCGCTACGCGCAGTACGCGCACATGTCGGCGATCTCGGTGTCGGCGGGCGACCGGGTGTCGGCCGCCGAGCAGATCGGCAAGTCCGGGAACACCGGCAACTCGACCGGTCCCCACCTGCACTTCGAGATCCGCTCCAGCAACCACTACGGCGCGGTGGTCAACCCGATCGCCTACCTCTCCGGGCACGGGGTCACCGGCTTCTGAGGCGGCGGCGAACGACGAGGGGCGGACCGGTCGGTGACCGGCCCGCCCCTCGGGCGTCGTGGGCGGTCCGGGCCCGGAGGCCGGCCGGACGCCCGCCCGACGGACCGGTCAGACCCGCGCCGGGGGGCTGATCAGGGCACCGATCTCCAGCGCGACCCGCTGCGCGGCCGCCATCGCCTCCTCCACGGTGGCCGCCGGCACCGCGTCCTGCGGGATGTGCCCGGGCTTCCGGCACTCGGAGGCGTCCTGCTTGATCAGGAACAGGGCCGAGTTGATGGTGAACAGCGACATCGCGGCGCGCAGCCGGTCCTCGAAGGTGGCGTCCGGGCCGTGCACCAGCCGGACCATCGCGATCATGCGCTCCTTGAACTCCACCCCGGCCGGCGAGTCGCGCAGCGCGGGCTGGTTCTCGTGGAAGAAGCGCAGCAGCGGGGCCCGCTCCGACATGCCCGCCGCGAACCGCCGGATCAGCTCGTCCCGCAGCGCGGGCGTCCACTCCTGCTCCCCGCCCCAGGCGATGGTCTCGTCGATCGGCGCGGCCATGCTCTGCACGATGCCGTGGACGATGTCGTCCTTGGTCTTGAAGTGGTAGTAGAGCGCGGCCTTGGTGACGCCGAGGCGGTCGGCGATCTCGCGCAGCGAGGTCTGCTCGTAGCCCTGTTCGGAGAAGAGTTCCAGTGCGACCGCGACAATACGGGCCCGGGTGTCACTGCGGGGGCTGTGCGTCGTACCCATGGCCTGCCTCGTTGACTGCGTCGGTGACTACTGCGGCTGCGTTCGGCGGGCGCCGGTCCAACGCCTGTCCGAACTCATTCTCCCCGCCCGGAGGGCCGGCCGAGAAACTGGCTTGACGACCGGCTAGTGGACAACCTACCGTGCCGACGGTCCACAAACTAGCCGGGCGACAAGTAAGTAAGCCTTTCGCAGGCCAGATCGGTCGTCCGCCTCCAGTCCGGGAGACACCACCCCATGTCACAACCCAAGGCCGACACCCCGGCACCGGAAACGAAGACGACCGAGGAGGAGCCGCAGCGCTCCCCCCGTGAGATCCGCCTGGTCATGATCGGCCTGGTCGTCACCATGCTGCTGGCCATGCTCGACAACCTGATCGTCGGCACCGCGATGCCGACGATCGTCGGCGACCTCGGCGGCGCCGAGCACCTGTCCTGGGTGGTGACCTCGTACACCCTGGCCACCGCCGCCTCCACCCCGATCTGGGGCAAGCTCGGCGACCTCTACGGCCGCAAGGGCACCTTCCTCACCTCGATCGTGATCTTCCTCGTGGGGTCGGCCCTCTCCGGCCTCTCGCAGAACATGAACGAGCTGATCGGCTTCCGCGCCCTCCAGGGCCTGGGCGCCGGCGGTCTGATGGTCGGCGTGATGTCGATCATGGGCGCGCTGGTCCCGCCGCGTGACCGCGGCAAGTACCAGGGCATGTTCGCCGCCGTGATGGCGCTCGCCACCATCGGCGGCCCGCTGGTCGGCGGCTTCATCACCGACCACCTGAGCTGGCACTGGACCTTCTACATCAACCTGCCGCTCGGCGTGATCGCACTCGCCGTCGTCGTGGTCACCCTGAAGCTTCCGAAGGTCCGCAACAAGGCCCGCATCGACTACCTCGGCGCGATCCTGCTCACCACCGGCATCACCGCGCTCACCCTGATCACCACCTGGGGCGGCCAGGAGTACGCCTGGGGCTCCAAGCAGATCCTGGGCCTGGCCGCGCTCGCCGCCGCCACGCTGATCGCCTTCTGTTACGTCGAGCAGCGGGTCGAGGAGCCGATGCTCCCGCTCGACCTGTTCAAGAACCTGAACTTCACCCTGGTCTCGCTGATCGGCTTCATCGTCGGCTTCGTGATGTTCGGCTCGACCGTCTTCCTGCCGCTCTACCAGCAGACCGTGCAGGGCGCCTCGGCCACCAACTCCGGCCTGCTGCTGATGCCGATGATGTTCGGCATGCTGGTCATCTCGCTGGTGGTCGGCCAGGCGGTCACCAAGACCGGCAAGTACCGGATCTACCCGATCATCGGCACGATCGTGATGACCGGCGGCATGCTGCTGCTGTCCACGCTCTCCACCGACACCAGCAGCTTCGCCTCGGCCTGCTGGATGGTGGTGCTGGGCGCCGGCATGGGCTTCCTGATGCAGATCACCATGCTGGTCGCGCAGAACAGCGTCGAGCTCAAGGACATGGGCGTGGCCAGCTCCACCGCCACCCTGTTCCGCACCATCGGCGGCTCCTTCGGTGTGGCGCTGTTCGGTGCCCTGTTCAACAACCGGGTCACCGAGACCATGAAGGAGCGGCTCGGCGACGCGGCCGCCAACGGCGGCGGCAAGGGCGACCCGAGCTCCCTGAGCCCGGCCGCGCTGCGGGAGCTGCCCGCCCCGGTCCAGGACGCGTACCACCACGCCGTGGCCAACGGCATGCACACCGTCTTCCTCTGGGGCGCCGCCGCCGCGGTGATCTCGATCGCCGCCGCGGTGTTCATGCGCGAGGTGCCGCTGCGCGGCGCCGGCTCGCCCGCGAAGGGCGACGACAAGGGCACCGAGCCCAACATCGAGGCCGTCGCGATCTGACGCCCGGACGTCCCCCCTCCCGCTGCGGGAGGGGGGATTCCGCGTTTCCGGGCCCGGCAGCGTGCGCGGCGCTCTCCCGGTGCTACTGCGGCAGCCGGTAGACGCCCTGCTCGACCGGCTCCACCAGACCGTCGGCGACCAGCCCGTCCAGCGCCCGGGCCCGCTGCACCGCGTCCGGCCAGACCGCGTCCAGCCGCGCCTGCTCGACCGCGCCGTGCGCGTCCCGCAGCACCGCCAGGAGCTTCCCGCGGACCTGCCGGTCCGTCCCCTCGTAGGACTGGCCGCGCCGGGCCGGACCCTCGTACGGCGGGCAGCCGGCCCGCTGCCAGGCGCAGTGGCTGAACAGCGGGCAGCCGCCGCACTCCGGGCCGCGCGCCGTGCAGACCAGCGCCCCCAGCTCCATCACGCCGACCGCCCAGGTCGCCGCCGTCCCGGCGTCGTCGGGCAGCAGCGCGGCGGCCGTCCGCCGCTCGGCCGCCGTGGTGGCCTGGGCCGGGTACTCCACCCCCGTCACCGCGCGGGCGAACACCCGCCGGACGTTGGTGTCCAGCACCACGTGCCGCTGGCGGAAGGCGAACGAGGCCACCGCGGCCGCCGTGTACTCCCCGACGCCGGGCAGCGAGAGCAGCGTCGCGTGGTCGTCCGGGACGACGCCGCCGTGCTTCTCCGTGATCGCCACCGCCGCGCCGTGCAGGCGCAGCGCCCGCCGGGGGTAGCCCAGCCGGCCCCACATCCGGACCGCCTCGCCGGGCGCGTCGGCCGCCAGGTCGGCCGGTGTCGGCCAGCGCTCCAGCCAGGCCTCGTAGGCCGGCAGCACCCGCTTCACCGGAGTCTGCTGAAGCATGAACTCGCTGACCATCACCGCCCAGGGCGAGGCCTCCGGAGTCCGCCAGGGGAGATCGCGCGCATGGGCGTCGTACCAGCCGAGGACGGTCGAGTGCAGCACCGGCAGCGGCAGCGGCAGCGCCGGCGGGGCGGCCGCTGCGGACGCGGGGGCGGGGACGGCGGGGGTGACGGTGATGGCAGCCATGGCCCTTCGATCCTCCCACGGCCGCGCCGTCACCCGAAGCGGAGGAGCGAAGTCCGGATTCCCCCGAAAGGCCCCCGTCGGGCCTCCCCCGAACGGCGCATATGGCGGATCATGTGAAGGAAGGGGCGAGTGTGCGGTGTTGGTGAGTCAAAGGGCACACAGTGTCTCGTAGAGTTTGGGCGTGCCCTCTCTGCGTCAACCCGTGGGACCGTTGCCGGCCTCGATCTACTGGCGACGGCGCCTCGTCGTGCTCGTCGCCGTCGCCGCGGTCGTCGCCCTGCTCGTCTGGCTGATGTCCGATCAGGGCGGTGGTGGTGACGGACCGGCGGGCAAGGCCGCGCAGGCCGCACCCTCCCAGTCCCAGACCCCGGTCCAGGCGATCACGCCCGGGGCGTCCCCGAGCGGCCCCGCGAACAACTCGCGCCCCGGCAGCGGCGGGACGGGCGGCACCAACCCGAGCGGGGGCGCGGTCTCCGGATCCGGCGGCGGTGACGTCACCCTCAGCACCGGTGGCACGGGCGGCGCGCCCAACCCGGCCCCCGCCACCGGCGGATCGACCACGGGCGGCTCGGCCGCCGGCGGGTCCACCACGGGCGGTGCGGGCGGCGGCGCGGCCGGCGGCACCAACGGCGGCGGCACTCCCCCGGTGAACACCTCCGAGGTCATGGCACTGCCCGTCTGCGCCTCCTCCCAGGTGACGCTGGAGCTGGCCAGTGCCCAGAACTCCTACCAGCCCAAGGACAAGCCGAAGCTGACGCTGACCGTCCACAACTCCTCCGGCGCCAACTGCCGGGTGGACCTGGGCCGGACGGCCTCCGCCATCACGGTGACGGCCAGCAACGGCGACCGCATCTGGTCCTCCGGCGACTGCCCGGCCGACCGGGGCGGCAACTGGGCGCAGATCCCGGCGAACGGCGGTCTGACCGAGACCTTCACCTGGGACCGCGGCCGCAGCAAGCCGCAGTGCGCCAGCGCCGACCCGGCCGCCGCACCCGCCGGCACCTACCTGGTGGTCGCCGACCTCACCGGCCTCTCCGGGGGCCAGGTCTCGGCGCGCTCCTCGATCCGCCTGGAGAGCTGAGCCCTCCTCGAAGCCCACCTCTCGCCGAAGCACCGAAGCCCCGACGCCCGTCGCGCCGGGGCTTCGGTGCGTTTCCGGCCGCCCGTGCGGCGCGCCCCGCCGCGAGGGCGTTGAGGAAGGGTGTCGGCCGGTGTCCCCGGGTGACGCCCCGATGGCGGCCGGGCCCCGCGGGCCGGCCGGCACCGCTCGTTCCGCCCGGTTCACCCCGGCTCGACCCCGTCGCCGGATGTCCTTGGTGTAGCGCCGGTATGACGACCTGAAAGTCTCCTTGTCGCGTCCCTGCCAGTGGCCGAATGCTGATCCCCCGGGCCGAAGCACCGCCCGGTACCCAGCTCCGCACCACCGACGAGGAGGAACACCTCTCATGGCAGTGCAGCGCATCACCCGCCGCCGAGCCGCGGCCGCCCTGACCACCGCGATCGCCACCGCCGTCCTGTGCGGCGCCGCCACCCTGCCCGCCGGCGCGGCCGAGCTCCCCGAGGGCGTCGTCCAGCAGGCCGACTCGCCGACCGCCGTCCCGGGCAGCTACATCGTCACCCTTCGGACGGGCTCGGGGGTCCGGGCCGAATCCGAGCAGGGCCGGCACCTGGTGGCCCGGCACGGCGGCCGGATCCAGCAGACCTGGAACGGGGTGGTGAACGGCTACGAGGTCGCCCTGACGGCCAAGCAGGCCCGCCGGCTGGCCGCCGACCCCGCGGTCGCGTCGGTCGAGGCCAACCAGGTCTTCACCGTGACCACCACCCAGGTGAACCCGCCCTCCTGGGGCCTGGACCGGATCGACCAGGCCGCCCTCCCGCTCGACTCCCGCTACACCTACCCCGACACCGCCGGCGCCGGGGTGACGGCCTACGTCATCGACACCGGGGTGCGGACCTCGCACACCGACTTCGGCGGCCGGGCCGCCAACGGCTACGACTTCGTCGACAACGACGCCGTCGCCCAGGACGGCAACGGCCACGGCACCCACGTCGCGGCGACCATCGCGGGCAGCGCCCACGGGGTCGCCAAGGCCGCCAAGGTGGTCGGGGTCCGGGTGCTCGACAACAACGGCTCCGGCACCACCGCGGGCGTCATCGCCGGCGTCAACTGGGTCACCCAGAACGCGAAGAAGCCCGCCGTCGCCAACCTCAGTCTCGGCGGCTCGGCCAGCACCACGCTGGACAACGCCGTGGCCGGCTCGATCGCCTCCGGCGTCACCTACGCGATAGCCGCCGGCAACTACAACGCCCCGGCGCAGAACTACTCGCCGGCCAGGGTGGCGACCGCGATCACCGTCGGCGCGACCACCAACACCGACGCCCGGGCCACGTACTCCAACTACGGCAGCCGGGTCGACATCTTCGCCCCCGGCACCTCCATCACCTCGGCCTGGGGCACGAGCGACACCGCCACCAACACCATCTCCGGCACCTCGATGGCCAGTCCGCACGTGGCCGGCGCGGCGGCGGTCTACCTCTCGTACCACCCCGGGGCCGACCCGGCGGGCGTCGCCGGCGCCCTCACCTCGGCCGCCACCAGCGGCCTGCTCACCTCGATCGGCAGCGGCAGCCCGAACCTGCTGCTGCGCGTGACCCAGTAGCGGCGACGCGGTAGCGGCGCGGCGCGGCACCGGCGACGCGGTAGCGGCGCGGCGCGGCACCGGCGACGCGGAAGCGGCGCGGCACCGGCGACGCGGAAGCGGCGCGGCACCGGCGACGCGGAAGCGGCGCGGCACCGGCGACG
>NZ_JBSFNM010000008.1:0-251897 GCF_053587085.1 Kitasatospora sp. NPDC003701 | reverse complement strand
CTCTCCCGGATCGGCCAGGGCTCGCGGGTGGTGCTGACCCACGACGTCGCGCAGCGGGACAACCTGCGGGTCGGCCGCTACGACGGCGTGGTCGCGGTGGTGGAGAAGCTGAAGGGGCATCCGCTGTTCGCCCACATCACCCTCACCCGCTCCGAGCGCTCCCCGATCGCCGCGCTGGTCACGGAGATGCTGGAGGACATCAACCCGTGATCCGCCAGCAATAGGGGCATAGTCGGACAATACGGTCAACTCCGGGCGTGGGGCCCGCTCCTGACGGGGCGGGCCCCCGTCCCTTTCATCACATCGAGTGCTTTCTGTCCGGAGAACTCCGGTGCGGTGAATGTGAGATGCGCCACGCAACGGGGAATTGCGTCGACAGTGCCCGGTGCGGCATGGTGAGGGTTCTGTCAGGCCCCGCGTACGGCATGACAGGGCCCCCGGGAGACCGTGGGCCCGGTCCGGACGGTCCGCCAACTCCGGTAGGTGGACGCACAATTGAACACCGAAGAGCCGTACGCCGCCCGATCGCAACGCCCGGTCGCCCACCGCTTCCGGACGTCGGGTCAGTACCTCCCGTGACCAGCACCGTACGGAGGGCAGCGCCAAGGGGCATGTTGCGCCCGTACGGTCACGCATGGGCGATGCTGGAAGGAAACCATGTGACTCGGATCTCGGTCCGGGGAGTCGCTGTGGCCTCCGCCACCGCCGTCACCGCTGTCGGTGCCGTCGTGGGTATGGCCTCGGGCAGCGAGGGCAAGACGACGCAGACGGTCGATGTCGCCGGCGCGACCCTGCTTGCCGAAGTCCCCTCTGGCGCCCAGGCGCAGACCATCAGCGACAACATCGGCACGCAGGCCTCCGCCCAGCAGGCCGCCGCCGACGCGGCCGCCAAGGCCGCCGCGGAGCAGAAGGCCGCCGAAGAGGCTGCGCGCCAGCAGGCCGCCGCCGACGCGCAGGCCAAGGCGGACGCGCAGGCCAAGGCCGACGCGGAGAAGGCCGCCAAGGCGGCCGAGGAGAAGCGGAAGGCCGACGAGGCCGCCGCCAACCGCTCCAAGGCGCGTTCCGCGATGGCCGCCACCGACACGTCGGCCCCGCCGGTCTCGGTCAGCCCCGGCTCGGTCCAGGAGCTCGCCCAGTCGATCGTCGGCAGTGACGCGCAGTTCCAGTGCTTCAGCCAGATCGTGAAGCGCGAGAGCGGCTGGGACTACACCGCGACCAACAAGAGCTCCGGCGCGTACGGCCTGGTCCAGGCGCTGCCCGGCTCCAAGATGGCCTCGGCCGGCGCCGACTGGCGCACCAACCCGGCCACCCAGATCAAGTGGGGCCTGAACTACATGAACAGCCGCTACGGCAGCCCCTGTGGCGCCTGGTCGTTCTGGCAGTCGCACCACTGGTACTAGGAACCACCGGTACCGCGAGCCGCGTTGCACCACACCACGGCCCCCGATCGCTCCCCTGCGGTCGGGGGCCGTGGTGTGCGGCGGGGCTGCCCCGCCGCCGTGGTCGTGCAGTAGGCGGGCCGCCCCGCCCGGGCTGCGCTGACCAGTGCGCTCGCGGGCGGTGCGGGCCCGGGTGCGGACGCGGGGCGCGGGGAGGGGTCCTGGTTGCTCCCCGCACCGGCCGGTCCGCCGACAGATGGCTCCGGTTCTCGTTCGGATTCCTCCCCGCTGCCTGATGCCTGAAACCACCCGGTCCGGGACGGTTTGTCCGGATACGGACCGACCGGGCGGGGCGGCCGTCGCGTCGCGCGCCGCCGTCGATCGCCGCCAACCGACCCGCCCGCCGGACTCGGGCCGGGTCGGGCGGGTAGTTTCATCCCTGACGGCCGTGGCGGGACCCACGGCGTACCGCCGGCACGGCGGACCAGCGGGGAGCGGCGGTAGCGAGAATGGCGCGGGGCGGGAAGGCCTTCAAGGCCGTGGCCAAGGGCATGGCCGTGGTGGCCAGCGCGGCCGCCGTGATCGAGCGGCGCCGGCGGGCCGCGATCGCGGCCGAGTACCACGAGCACCCGGTCGCGGCGCTGCCGATGCCGGACCGGGCGCCGGCCCCGGTCGCGGTCACGGCGGCGGCCCCGGTGCCGGCGCCGCGCGAGGAGGCCGCCGCGCCGGCCCGCACCCCGGCTCCGCCGCCGGTGCCCACCCACGGCGCCTTCGGGCGCGAACTCCACCCCGGACGGCCCGCCACCCCGGCCGAGGCGGTGCCCTGGGGTCTGCGGGTGGCCGCCGAGTCGACCTGGCGGCTGCTGCTGCTCGGTGCCGCGCTCTACGTCGTCTTCATGGTCGTCGACATGCTGCGGCTGGTGGCCTTCGCGGTGCTGGCCTCGCTGCTGATCTCCGCGCTGCTGGAGCCCACGGTCTCCTGGCTGCGCCGGCACGGCGTCCCGCGCTCACTGGCCGCCGGCGGGGTGTTCATGAGCGGCCTGGCCGGGATCGGACTGGTCGGCTGGTTCGTGGTCTGGCAGGTCACCACCAACCTGTCCGACGTGACCAGCAAGGTCCAGGACGGTGTCGCCACCCTGCGGGACTGGCTGATCACCGGCCCGCTGCACCTGACCGAGCAGCAGATCAAGGACTTCGCCGACCAGATCACCAAGGCGATCAGCACCAACACCGATCAGCTCACCTCGGTCGGCCTCACCGGCGCGCAGATCGCCGTCGAGGTGCTGACCGCCGTCCTGCTCGCCTTCTTCACCACCTTCTTCCTGCTCTACGACGGTGAGCGGATCTGGGGCTGGGCGCTGCGCGGTCTGCCCCGGCACTCCCGCTACGCGATGGCCGGCGCCGGGCCGAAGGCCTGGGCGACCCTCACCGCGTACGTCCGCGGCACGGTCTGCGTGGCGTTCATCGACGCGGTCTGCATCGGCATCGGCATCCAGCTGCTCGGTGTGCCGATGGCGCTGCCGCTCGCGGTGATCATCTTCCTGGGGGCCTTCGTCCCGCTGGTCGGCGCGCTGGTCACCGGGACGGTCGCGGTGCTGATCGCGCTCGTCACCACCTCCCCGTGGACCGCGCTGATGGTGCTGGTGGTGCTGATCGCCGTCCAGCAGCTGGAGGGGCACATCCTCCAGCCGCTGATCCTCGGCCGGGCCGTCCGCGTGCACCCGCTGGGCGTGGTGCTCGGCGTGGCCGCCGGCTCCATCATCGGCGGCATCGGTGGTGCCATCGTCGCCGTCCCGCTGATCGCGGTCACCAACACCGTGGTCGGCCACCTGCGCCGCCGCAACGAGGCGGGGCAGGCCGTCTTCACCGCGCTGGAGGCCGCCCGCGAGGCGGCCGTCGCCCGGACGGCGTCCGCCGCGGCCGCCGGCGCCGCGGCGCCGGGTGCTGCGAGCGCGCCGGCCGCGGCCGAGTAGCGGCGCCGGACGCACGCGGGCCGGGGCGCCGGAACGCACGCGGGCCCCCGTCGGACGGAAGTCCGGCGGGGGCCCGCGTGGTGTGGCGTGGGGTCAGGCGGTCACGGTGGCCAGGGCGGCCTCGGAGTCGAGGACACCGGCCACGGCCTGCAGCACGGCGGCGATCTTCACGGAGGCCTGGATGACCTCGCGCGCGACACCGGCCTTGCTCAGGACGCCCTCGTGGGAGTCGAGGCACTGGCCGCAGCCGTTGATGGCGGAGACCGCGAAGCACCAGAGCTCGAAGTCGATCTTCTCGACGCCCGGAGTGCCGATGATGTTCATCCGCAGACCGGCCCGCATGCTGCTGTACTCCTTGTCGGAGAGCAGGTGCGTGGTCCGGTAGTAGACGTTGTTCATCCCCATGATCGCGGCCGCGCCCTTGGCGGCGTTGTACGCCTCCGGGGAGAGGTTGGCCTTGGCCTCGGGCTCCAGCTCGCGCAGCACCGCGGGGCTGCGGGTGGCCATCGCGCAGGAGAGCACGGTGCCCCAGAGCTGCTGGGCGGGGAGGTCGGAGTTGCCGATGACCGCGCTCAGGTTGAGCTTGAGGTCCTTGGCGTAGTCCGGGAGGGCGGACTTCAGGTCGTCGAGAGCCATGTCGGTCAGCCCGCCAGCAGGGCCTGGGCGTCGAGGGTGTCCTCGCCCTTGGTCCAGTTGCACGGGCACAGCTCGTCGGTCTGCAGGGCGTCCAGCACCCGCAGGACCTCCTTGGGGTTACGGCCGACGGAGCCGGCGGTCACCATGACGAACTGGATCTCGTTGTTCGGGTCGACGATGAAGACCGCGCGCTGGGCGGTGCCGTCCGCGCCCTCGACGCCGCAGGCACGCATCAGGTCGTGCTTGACGTCGGCCAGCATCGGGAAGGGCAGGTCGCGCAGGTCCTTGTGGTCCTTGCGCCAGGCGTGGTGCACGAACTCGGAGTCGCCGGAGACGCCGAGGATCTGGGCGTCGCGGTCCGCGAACTCCTCGTTCAGCTTGCCGAACGCGGCGATCTCGGTCGGGCAGACGAAGGTGAAGTCCATCGGCCAGAAGAAGACGATCTTCCACTTGCCCTCGTAGGACTTGTGGTTGATCTCGGCGAAGGCGTTCGCGGCGTCCAGGTCGACGCAGGCGTTGAGTTCGAACTCGGGGAACTTGTCACCGATCGTGAGCACGTTCGCTTCTCCTGAAGTGAGAGGGGGGTTTGTCCGGATTGCGGAACGGCTTCCACGATTCCACATCGTGGACTGATCAGGGAAATAGCTACACTCGATGTGTCTGATCGGAGAGAGTTATCAATACCCCCACGCCCCCCTCCCGCCCCAAGCCCCGCAAGGGCGCCGCGCGCAAACCCGAAGCCGCTGTGGGAAGCGCCACACCCCGCGGCCCGCGCACGCCCACGGTCGCGCAGCTCAAGGCCTTCGTGGCGGTGGCCGAGCACCGGCACTTCCGGGAGGCGGCGGCCGCCACCGGGACGAGCCAGCCGGCCCTGTCCGGAGCGGTCGCGGCGCTGGAGGAGTCACTGGGCGCGCAGCTGGTCGAGCGTACGACACGCAAAGTGATCGTCACCCCGCTGGGGGAGCGCGTGCTCGAACACTCGCGCCGGGTGCTCGCCTCGCTGCAGTCGCTGACCGAGGAGGTCGAGGCCGCCCGCCGCCCGTTCACCGGGCCGCTGCACCTCGGTGTCATCCCGACCGTCGCGCCCTACCTGCTGCCCACCGTGCTGCGGCTGGTCCGGAGCCGCTACCCGGACCTGGAGCTGCACGTCCACGAGGAGCGCACGCCCTCGCTGCTGGAGGGGCTGGCCGCCGGCCGGCTGGACGTCCTGCTGCTCGCGCTCCCGGCCGGCGGGGCCTCGCCCACCCGGGACATCCCGCTGTTCGACGAGGACTTCGTGCTGGTCACCCCGCCCGGGCACGCGCTCGCCGGGCGGATCGACGTCTCGCGCGACGTGCTGCTCGACCTGGAGGTGCTGCTGCTGGAGGAGGGCCACTGCCTGCGGGACCAGGCCCTGGACATCTGCCGCGAGGTCGGCGCCGACCTCGGCGGCTCCACCACCAGGGCGGCCGGACTCTCCACCCTGGTCCAGCTGGTGGCCGGCGGCCTCGGCGTCACCCTGCTGCCCGCCACCGCGCTGGACGTCGAGGCGGGCCGCACCGACCGGCTGGCCGCCGTCCGCTTCGCCGCCCCCGCGCCCGGGCGCCGGATCGGGCTCGCCACCCGGCCGGGCTCGGCCCGCAGCGCCGAGTACGACCGCTTCGCGGCCTCGCTGCGCGAGGTGCTGGCGGAGCTGCCGGTCCGGATCGTCGAGTAGCCGGACCGGGCGCGGGGCGGCCCCGCGCCCGCTCGGGCGCCGGACGGCCCCGGGTCAGCCGATCCGCGCCGCCGAGCCCAGACAGAGCCCGATCGTGGTGGCGACCAGCAGGTCCAGTGCCCGCAGCGCCTCGGCGTCCGGTTGTTCGCCGGAGCGGCGCAGTACCAGGTAGCGGTCGGTCAGCCCGTCGAAGCCGGTCAGGAAGTGCGTGGCGATGTCGCGCGGGGGCAGCGCCAGCTCCAGCCCGTGGGTGTCGGCGAGCGCCTGGAGCATCTGCGAGGCGGTGCCCTCGATCTCGTGCTGCAGCCCGCGCATGATGTCCTGCAGGTCGGGGTCGCGCAGCGCCAGCGCCGCGAACTCGTCCAGCAGGACGCAGCGCCCCTCCTCGCCGGTGGCGCCGGCCCAGAGCGCGTGCACCATGGCCCGGATCTGCTCGCCGAAGGGCCCGTCGCCCGGTGCGGCGTCGCGCACCTGGCCGACGAAGTCGGCCGTCAGCTGCTCGACCACGGCGCGGTAGAGGTCCTTCTTGGTGCCGAAGGTGTAGTGCACCGTCGCCTGTGCCACGCCCAGCTCGGCCGCGATCGCCCGGGTGCTGCCGGCGGCGACGCCCTCGCGGGTCATCAGGTCGATGGCGGCCCGGACCAGTTGCGGGCGCCTTTCGGAGGCGGGGACATGTGCCATTGGGCCAGGGTAGCGCCACGGTCAAATAACTCGGTCGGATGAATCTGTCGGTCGATTATGTCGGTCAACTTTGTCAGGTGACAAAGTTGGTCGTACGGTGGAGTCCGACCTGTTCGGGCACCCGCCTGCCGACCGACGTGATCGAGGGTTCACTCATGGCCACGTACCTGTACCGCCTGGGCCGCTTCTGCTTCCGTCGAAGGCGCGCCGTGCTCGCCGTCTGGATCGCCGTGCTGATCGCGGTCGGCGGCGCCGCCGGGGCCTTCGCGGGCAAGACCAGCGACGAGTTCAAGGTGCCCGGCACCGAGGCGCAGACCACCCTGGACCGGATCAAGGGCACCTTCCCGGAGCAGGGCCACGGCGCGGCGCAGGTGGTCTTCACCGCCCCGGCGCCCGGTGGCATCGCCACGCCGGAGGCGACCGGGGCCGTCACCGGGGCGGTCGGCCGGATCGCCGCCGTCCCCGGTGTCGCGGCCGTGCCCGACCCGTACGTCACCGGCGCGATCTCCCCGGACGGCAGGGTCGCGCTGGCCCTGGTCTCCTTCGACCGCCCGCTCGCGGACGTCACCGATCAGCAGCGCGACGCGGTCCGGGCGGCCGCCGGTCCGGCCGACGCCGCCGGGCTGACGGTCGCCTTCGGCGGCGACGCGTACAACCGGATGGCGCAGGTCGAGGGCGGTGAGGTGATCGGCCTGATGGTGGCCGGGGTGGTCCTGGTGATCACCCTGGGCTCGCTGGTCGCCGCCGGGCTGCCGCTGCTGACCGCGCTGCTCGGCGTGGGCGTGGCGATGGCCGCGCTGCTGGCCCTCTCCGGTTCGTTCGAGATCATCACCACCGCGCCGGTGCTGGCCCTGATGGTCGGCCTCGCGGTCGGCATCGACTACGCCCTGTTCATCCTCTCCCGGCACCGCCGGCACCTCGCCGAGGGCCTGGAGCCGGAGGAGGCGGCCGCCCGGGCCAACGCCACGGCCGGCAGCGCGGTGGTCTTCGCGGGTCTGACCGTGGTGGTCGCGCTCGCCGGGCTCGCCGTCGCGGGCGTGCCGTTCCTGACCGTGATGGGCCTGTCCGCCTCCGGCGCCGTGGTGGTGGCGGTGCTCGTCGCGATCACCCTGCTGCCCGCGCTGCTCGGCTTCGCCGGCCGCGCCATCGACCGGCTGCCGGTCTGGCGGCGGGCGCTGAAGGCCCCCGACCGGACGACCCTGGGCGAACGCTGGGCGACGTTCGTGGTGCGCCGCCCGCTCGCCGTGCTGTTCGCCGGGCTGGCCGCGCTGGCCGCCCTCGCGGTACCGGCCGCGAGCCTCAGCCTCGGCCTGCCGGGCGGCGGCTCCCAGGCCGCCGGCACCGACGCCCGCACCGCGTACGACCGGATCGGCGAGAGCTTCGGTCCCGGGTTCAACGCACCGCTGGTGGTCGTCGTCGACGCCGAGGGCGCGCCGCAGCCGGAGCGGGCCGTGCAGGGCGTGGCCGAGCGGCTGGGCACCCTCGCCGGGGTGCGGACGCTGTTGCCGCCGACCGTCGACGGCCCGAGCGGTACGGCCCTGCTGACCGTCATCCCGACCACCGGCCCGGACCACGCCGACACCAGGAAGCTGGTCGAGGAGATCCGCGACCAGCGCGCGGGGCTGCAGGCCTCGACCGGCGCGCGGATCGACGTCACCGGCACCACGGCCGCCAACATCGACGTCTCCGCCAAGCTCGGTGACGCACTGCCGCCCTTCGTGGCGGTGATCGGCGGCATCGCGCTGGTGCTGCTGGCGCTGGCCTTCCGCTCGGTCCTGGTGCCGCTGAAGGCGGTGGCCGGCTTCCTGTTGAGCATCACGGCCTCGCTCGGCGCGGTGGTCGCCGTCTACCAGTGGGGCT
This sequence comes from Kitasatospora sp. NPDC003701, assembly GCF_053587085.1. Classification (NCBI taxonomy): domain Bacteria; kingdom Bacillati; phylum Actinomycetota; class Actinomycetes; order Kitasatosporales; family Streptomycetaceae; genus Kitasatospora; species Kitasatospora sp. NPDC003701. The sequence continues at coordinate 243,672 of NZ_JBSFNM010000008.1, read as the reverse complement.
GGCTGGACGGGCTGATCGACGTGCCGAAGGTGGGCCCGGTGGTGAGCTTCGTGCCGATCCTGCTGATCGCGGTGCTGTTCGGGCTGGCGATGGACTACGAGCTGTTCCTGGTCTCCGGGATGAAGGAGCACCATGTCCACGGCATGGCGCCGCGGGACGCGGTGGTCGCCGGGGTGAAGAACGGCGCGCGGGTGGTCACGGCGGCCGCGCTGATCATGGCCGCGGTCTTCGGCAGCTTCGTCTTCGGCCACGACCCGATCGTCCAGCCGATCGGCTTCGCGCTGGCGGTGGGCGTGCTGGTGGACGCCTTCGTGGTGCGGATGGCCCTGGTGCCGGCCGCGATGGCGCTGTTCGGCAAGGCGGCCTGGTGGTTCCCGAAGCGCCTGGAGAAGGTGGTGCCGCGGGTCGACATGGAGGGCGAGCAGCTGATGGCCCGGCTGGCGGCGGAGCGGTCCGGGGCCGAGGGCGCGGACGGGGCACGGCCGGCCGGCGCGGCGGCCCCGACGGCGGAGGGTGCCGAGCCGGCGAAGGAGTCGGAGCGGGTCTGACGCGGTCCGCCGTGGGGCGCCCGGCCCCCGGGGCGGGGCGCCCTACGGCAGTCGCTGCTCGAACCAGACCACCTTGCCGGTGCCCAGCCGGGTGGCACCCCAGCGCTCGGCGCACCTGGCCACTATCTGCAGCCCGCGCCCGCGTTCGTCCTCCGGCCCGGTGCGCCTCGGGCGGGGCAGCAGCGGGCTGTCGTCGCCGACCTCGCAGCGCAGCCGCGAGGTGCGGACCAGGCTCAGGGTGACCGGGCGGGTGGCGTGCTGGACGGCGTTGGTGACCAGCTCGCTGACCATCAACTCGGTTGCCTCGCTGAGCTCTTCGAGACCCCAGCGACGCAGGGTGTGGGCGGCCAGCCGGCGGGCCCGGCCGGGCGTCTCGTTGCGCGGCTGGAGGTACCAGTGCGCCACGTCCCCGGCCGGGATGCCGTCGAAGCAGGCGGCCAGCAGCGCGATGTCGTCGCCGCGGTCGCCCGGCGGCAGGATCCGCAGCGCCTCCTGGCAGAGCTGCTCGGGAGTGTGCCGCTGGGTGGCGGCCAGCCGGGCGCGGAGCAGTTCCAGCCCGTCGCTGAGCGGGCGGTTGCGGGTCTCCACCAGGCCGTCGGTGAAGAGCAGCAGGGCGGAGCCGGGCGGCGCGGGCAGTTCGACGGAGTTGAAGTCGACCCCGCCGACGCCGATCGGCGCGCCCGAGTCCAGTTCCAGCAACTCGGCCGTGCCGTCCGGCCGGACGAGCACCGGCGGGACGTGCCCCGCGTTGGCGAGCACCACCCGGTTGGCGATCGGGTCGTAGACCGCGTACACGCAGGTGGCCAGGTGCTGTTCGCGGCCGAGCCGCTGGGCCTGTTCGTCCAGGTGGTAGAGCACCTCGTGCGGGGGCAGGTCGAGGGCGGCCAGGGTCTGGGCGCTGGTGCGCAACTGGCCCATGATGGCGGCCGAGGTGAGCGAGTGGCCCATCACGTCGCCGACGATCAGTGCCACCCGGTTGCCGGGCAGCGGCACGGCGTCGTACCAGTCCCCGCCGACCTGCGCGCCGCGCTCGCCGGGCAGGTAGCGCTGGGCGAGCCGGACACCGTGCGGCTGGGGCAGGCGCAGCGGCAGCATGCTGCGCTGGAGTTCGTTGGCTATCTCCCACTCGCGGGCGTACCGCAGCGCGGTGTCGACGGCCAGCCCGGCCTGGGTGGCGAGGTGGGCGGCGGTGGCGGTGTCGGTGGCGTCGAAGCTGGGGCGTCCGGTCTTCTCGGGCGGCCGGCGGATCAGCACCAGCAGGCCCAGGACGGCCTTGCGCCCGCGCAGCGGCAGGGCGAGCACCGAGGAGCCCGGGCCGAGCCGGGCCAGCCCGCGTGCGCCGTACAGCTCGCGCAGCAGCTCGGTGGTCCGCTCGGTGCCGGCCGCGGCGGGCGTGCCGGTGGCGGGTGTGCCGGCGGGGCCGAGGACGGCGGCCTCGGCGGGGCGGCGGCTGAGCAGGGTGTGCGCGAGCGCCCCGCCCCGGGTGACCGGGGTGGCGGGCCCGGTGTCGGCGGTCGAGCGCGAGCCGTACCGGGTGCCGTAGCGGGAGCCGCGGTGGTCGGAGCCGGTGGTCGGCCGGCCGCGGCGGCCGAGCCGGGTGCCCAGGCTGTGGTGGATCCGCAGCTCGTCGGGGAAGCCGGGTTCGCGCTCGACGTTGGGCAGCGGGTCGCGCAGGTGCACGACGGCGGCGTCGGCGAGGGTCGGCACCAGGACCCGGCAGATGTTGCGCAGCGTCGCGGCCAGGTCGAGGGCGCTGTTGATCCGCCGGGTGGCGGAGTCGAGGTAGGCGAGCCGCTCGGCGACCTGTCCGGTGCCGGTCCGCCCGGTGGCGACCGGTCCGGTGGCGGCCTGCCGGTCGCCGCGCGGCTCGTGGCCGCGCGGGACGGGGGTGAGCGGCACGGCGGTGCCCGGCTCGACGGTCACCTGTCCGACCGTCGCCGGCTCGACGGTGAGCCGCCCGACCGCGCTCGACCCGGGGTCGGCCTGCTCGTCGCCGGCCTGCTCGTCGTTCCCCTCCGGGGCCGGCGGCGGGCGGCGCCGGCCCGGGAGGGCAGGCGGCTGTCCGGCCTCGGGTTTGAGCTGGTCGCGCACGGCTGCCTGTCCTGGGATTGGTGGGGAGTGCTGGCTCTTCTGGTCTGTCGGACGGTCTGTCGGAGGGTGTGGCGGAGGGTCAGCCGACGCGTCGGCAGCACAGGAACAGCTGCTCCTCCGGCGGCAGCGAGGTGCTGGCCGGCGCGTACGGATGCCCCGACTGCTCCTCGACGGCGAACCCGGACTCCACCAGGACCCGTTCCAGATCCTCCCGCAGATACCCGCTGATCCGCAGCTCCCGCCCGAGGAACGGCAGCGGGACGTGGTCCAGGTCCGCCTCGACCATACCGAGCGCCAGCAGCCCGCCGGGTCGCAGGAGTGCGCGCAGCCGGGTCAGCACGGTGGGGATCTCGTCCTGGGGGAGGAGGATGAGGGAGAAGAAGGCGGTGACGGCGGCGAACCCGCCGTGGCCCCGCGGGCCCAGGGCGGGGACGTTCCAGGCCCGGTCGGCGCGCTCGGTGGCCAGGTCGTACATGTCGATGCGACGGAAGACGGGGGCGAACGGGCCACCGGGCGCCGTCTCGCGGGCCAGGGCGAGCATGACGTCCGAAAGGTCTATACCGGTGACGCGCATCCCGGCGGCGGTCAGCTGTCGGACGGTCGGATCGCCGGTGCCGCAGCCGACGTCCAGCACGGCATCGCCCGGTTGGAGCCGGGCCAGCAGGCGACGGCCGCAGGCGAGCTGGCCGCCCTTGGCGGGGAAGGCCTCCCCGTAACCGGCGCCGATGGTGTCGAAGGCGACGGCCTGCAGGGCCCGCTCGGCACGACGACGCAGGACGTCGGGCCCGTCGTCGCCGTCCGCGTCCTCGTCGAGGGGGAACGGGTCGGATATCTGTCCGGTCGTCACGATTGAGAGGCACCTTTCCACCCGGGCCTCCGGTCGGCCGGACGAGGCCGGCCCGCCGTCCTCCCGGCGCCCGCGTTGCCCCGCCGGCCCGCTGCCGGTGGCGGTACGTCACGCTCCCCGCGTCACACTGACTGCACGCTGACACTTTGCACAGGGACACTCTGCACTGCGGGAGCGCCGCCGCGCTGCCGTTTCCGGTTTCCGGATGCTCCGCCGGACAAGTGCACTCGTGTGTGTACTGGCATCTGAGAATATGCGTGATCACTGCGCCATGGGGTCCCTTTCCGGCCAACTCGTGACGGTTGGGGTGCTGTGGCCCGGCTTGCGGAAGCACGAGGGTGCGGGTCGGGGTGGTGCGGCGGGTGGCCGCACGCCGCGCGGCGCCGCCGGGGCAACCCCTCTGACCTGCGGTGATGCCCGCTCCCCGGCTGACAAGCCGACGTTTATCGAACGTCAATCGGCCCGGTGCACAGTGGAGTCCAGCGCCGGGGAAGCGTTGAGGGTGCTCCCGCAGCCGGGGGGCTGCGGGAGCACCGAACGCACGGGGGAAGGCCTCCACGGGGGAAGCACGGGGGAGTGCGGGGCCTACGGCGCGGGGGGAGGGAAGGGCTCGGTGTGCTGTTGGGAGATGAGGTCCGCCACGGGGGAGGCCTCCGGCACACCGAGCCGCGTGAAGACCGCGTGGGCCTCGCGCAGACAGGCCAGCCCGCGGGCCGGCTGGGCCAGGCCGAGCAGCGCCTCGCCGAGCGCGGCGTTGGCCAGGCCCTGGCAGTAGGCGCCGTCGATCTCCTGGGCGATCACCAGCGACTCGCCCGCCGCCTCGGCGGCCTCGGCCGCCCGGTGGCTCGCCAGCAGGCTCACCGCCAGCCGGGCGAGCGCGTAGCCCTCGCGGAGCCGGTTCTGCTGGGACTGGTAGAGCGAGTGCGCCTCCCGCAGGTGGTCGACCGCCTCGCCGGGGGATCCGGTGGACGACAGCACCACCCCGAGCTGGTACAGGGTGTCCGCCAGGCAGGGGCCGTTGGCGGACCGCCGCGCGGTGGCGACGGCCTCCTCCACCGACCGCACCGCCTCCGCGCTCTTGCCGACGTCCAGCTGGGCCCGGGCGATGTTGCCGAGCAGGCGCGCCTCGCCGATCGGGGCGCCGACCACGCGGCTGATGCCGAGCGCCTGCTCGAAGAACGGCAGTGCCTCGTCCCCGCGATTGGCGAGGCTCAGGATGATGCCCAGGGTGTTGGCCACCATCGAGCGCATCACCGTCACGTCGTCGGGGTCCTGGAGCGAGAGGCTCGCCCGCAGCGAGCGCTCGGCGCCCTGGAAGTTGTTGGCGAAGTACTCCAGGGTGCCCAGCGCGAAGTGGACCCGGGCGAGTGCCTGGGCGTCGCCGTGCGACTGGGCGTTGGCGTCGGCGATCTCCAGCAGCCGGCGGGCCCGGGCGGCGTGCGTCGGGTCCTCGACGATGCTGTTGAGCGTGATCAGCAGGTCGAGGGCGGGGCGCAGCAGCGCCGACGGCCCGCCCAGCGCGGCCTCCACGGTGCTCAGCAGCATGCCGACCTCGGCCCGGAGCCACTGCTGGGCCCGGGCGTTGTCCGGCAGGTCGAGACCGGCGGCGGTGAGTTCGTCCAGCGGCTCGAACAGCTGGTCGTCGGGCTCGATGAGGCGCGCGGCGTTGCGCATGGTCGGCAGCAGGTGGTGCAGCAGACGGAGCACCGCCTGCTGCTGCTCCTCCGTGTCGGCGGACTTCTCGTTCTGCCGCTGGGCGTAGAGCCGCAGCAGGTCGTGGTAGCGGTAGCGCCCCGGGGTGAAGCACTCCAGCATGTTCGCCTCGACCAGCGCCTCCGTCAGCTGCTCGGCCCGGAGTTCGTCCTCGCCGAGCAGGGCGGCCGCCGCGTCGAGCGGCAGGTCGGGCGAGTCCACCAGCGAGAGCAGCCGGAACGCGCGGGCCTCGTCCGGCCGGAGCTGGCCGTAGCCGAGGCCGATGGTCGTCTCGACCGCGAGGTTGCCCAGCTGAAGCTCGTCGAGCCTCCGCCGTTGGTCCGCTAAGCGGCGGGCGAGGTCGGAGACGCTCCACCGCGGCCGGCTGGCGAGCCGGGCCGCCGCGATCCGGACGGCGAGCGGCAGGAAGCCGCAGGAGGTGACGACGGCCAGGGCCGCCTCCGGCTCGGCGGCCACCCGCTGCTCACCCACGATGGCGGAGAAGAGCGCCAGTGCCTCGGCCGGGGTCAGCTCCTCGACGTCCACCAGGTGGGCGCCGGGGATCCCGGCCAGCCGGGAGCGGCTGGTGGCGAGGACGGCGCTGCCCGAGACGCCGGGGATCAGCGGCTGCAACTGGTCGGCGTCCCGGGCGTTGTCCAGCAGGATGAGCATGCGGCGGTTGGCCAGCAGGGACCGGTACAGCGCGGCCCGCTGCTCCAGGGAGTCGGGGACCTCGGCGGCGCCCAGCGAGTGCAGGAAGTCGCCCAGCACGACGGCCGGGTCGGCGGGCGAGGCGCCCGCGCCGCGCAGGTCGACGTAGAGCTGGCCGTCCGGGAAGTCGGCCCGGACGCTGTGCGCCACGTGCACGGCGAGGGTCGTCTTCCCGACACCGCCGATGCCCGCGAGGGAGGTCACCACGACGGCCTGGCCGGTCGCGCCCTTCAGGACCGCCCGGAGTTCGGCGACCAGGCCGGCGCGGCCACTGAAGTCCGATACGTCGGCGGGCAGTTGGGCCGGAGCCGGGGCCCGGGTGGGCGGCTCCTCACGGCTGCCGGAGGTCACCGACCGGGGTGGGCCGGGCGCGGTGAGCGTGGGGTCGCCGGCCAGGATCCGGGCGTGCATGGAGGAGAGCCCCGTGCCCGGTTCGACGCCGAGCTCCTCGATCAGCAGCTTGCGGGTGTCCGTGTAGACGCCGAGCGCCTCCGCCTGGCGGCCGCAGCGGTAGAGCGCGAGCATCAGGAGTTCGCGCAGCCGCTCCCGGAGCGGGTGTTCCGCGGTGAGCGAGCTCAGCTCGGCGACCACCTCGGTGTGCAGGCCGATCTCCAGCGCGGCCGCGCACCGCTCCTCCCAGACCGAGACGTGGCGCTCGGCCAGGCGCAGCCGCTGGGTCTCGGCGTACGGTCCGGGCACCCCGGCCAGCGCCCGCCCGCTCCAGAGCGCGAGGGCCGAGACCAGCAGCCGGTGCGCCTCGACCGGATCGCCGTCGGCCCGGGCGGTGGCGGCTTCGGAAACGGTGCTCTCGAAGACCGCCAGATCCAAAGCGTCGGAGGAGATCCGCAAGGCGTATCCGTCGGGCAAGGACACGAGGACCGCGGCGGGTGCGCGGACCTCCCGATGGGGTTCGATGACGGTACGCAGACGGGAAACATAAGTCCGCAATGCGGCAATTGCCTGCGGTGGGGGCCTTTCCCCCCAGATCCCGTCGACAAGGTCCTGCGTGGTGACCAGCCGCCCCTGCTGCATCAGCAGACAGGTGAGTACCGCCTGCTGCTGCGGGGACCCGAGTGCCAAGGCCTCCTGGCCGCGCCGCGCCTGCACCGGACCGAGCACCTGGAAGCGCAGCGCGTTGCTGTGCGGCGTTTCCTGAGGCTCCATGAAATTCCCCCGATGACCTGTGACGGCAGGCGCGACGCGCGGGGCGTTCGGCGGTCCCGCTGCGGTGCATCAGCTTAGGCGGACGACTGCAAACACTGGAGAACAGCACAAGCGGCGCGATGTTTATAGGACATTTAGCGGCTCCAACGATACTGTCCGGGCGCCTGGGTCGAGTTCGGTCGGGCGCGAGCGAATCCCGATGACCTGAAAGGCAACCACTCCATGGCCGAGAACGAGCCCACCAGCACTGTGACACCGTCGGCCGAGCCGAAGACCACCTCGCCCGTCGCCGTGGCCCCGACCGCGGACGCCCAGGTGGTGGACGAGGCGGCGGCCAACGTCGCCGGACACGTCGTTCCGGCCGACGAGGCGCACGTCGACCCGCAGGAGCTCATGGGCGGCGAGGTCGCCGAGCCGGAGCACGAGGAGAAGTCGGACAAGCCCTACGAGCCGTTCGGCGTGATCAACAGCCGCCCGTAGCACCCGCTGCCCCGGCTCCGGGCCGTCCGCCTCCGTGGCGGGCGGCCCGTCCGCCTTCTCCGGCCCGTCTGCCTTCTCCTGCCCGTCCGGGGTCCCGGCCGTGCCCGCTCCGGCCGTACCGGGACACCGCCGGTGGCCGGATCCGATCGCCGGCCGGGGCCGCCGCTCGGGGCGGCCGGTCACGCGACCCGGCTCTCGTTGAGGCGCGAGTCCTGGTTGCGGGCCGCGAGCCGGGCGCGCAGCCGGGCCCGGTTCTCCAGCGCGGGGCGGTCGGGGTCGGGTTCGGGGCCGCGGCCGGGGTCGTCGGGGGACGGGTCCGGTGCCGGGCCGACGCGGTCGGGCGGGGCGGTCCACTCGCAGCCGCCGCCCGGGGGTCGCAGGTAGTGCTCCCCGCCGAGGGTGTCCATGTAGATGCCGGTGCGTCCGGTCCTGGTGTCGAGGACGAGTTCGCCCACACGCGGTCGGTAGGCCGCGGCGTTGCGCTTACGGGTGCTCACCGCAGTGCTCCTTGCTCTGGTGCGGACGCGGCGGTGGATGCGCCGGCCCTGGTCGCTGTCGGTGCCTGTGTTCTGCTCGGCGACTACCCAGCATCTCTAGAGAAGCTAATATCTCTAGAGATGTCAACGGGCCTGACCGGTCATACCGGCTTACCGGCGACGACGGGTGCGCCTACGATTCTGGCGAGGACGAGGGAGCAGGCGATGGTCGGCAGCAGCGGCGAGAAACAGCCCAAGTACCAGCGGATCGCCGACACGCTCAAGGCGGCCATCGACACCGGCGAGTACCGCGCCGGCGACCGGCTGCCCGGCGAGAACGACCTCATGGACGCCTACGGCGTGGCCCGGATGACCGCCCGCCAGGCGCTCGGCGTCCTGCAGAGCGAGGGCATCGCCGAGGCGCGCAAGGGCGCGGGGGTCTTCGTCCGGGACTTCCGGCCGCTGCGGCGGCGCGGGATCCAGCGGCTCGCCCAGGGGCAGTGGGGGTCGGGGCGGTCGATATGGTCGGCGGACATCGACAACCGGACGCTGGTCGTGGACCAGGTGTCGGTCACCGAGCAGGGCGCGCCGGAGCACGTGGCGCGGGTGCTCGGGGTCGACCCGGGGGCGCCGATGTGCGTGCGGCACAGACGGTTCGTGCTGGACGGCAAGCCGGTGCTGCTGTCCACGTCCTACCTGCCGGCCGACCTGGTCGCCGGGACGGCGATCACCCGTGAGGACACCGGGCCGGGCGGCACCTACGCGCGCCTCGCCGAGATCGGCGCCAAGCCGGTGCACTTCCGCGAGGAGGTCCGGTCGCGGATGCCCAGCGCGGAGGAGGGCGCCCGGCTGGAGCTGTCGGCGGGCACCCCGGTCATCCTGATCTGCCGCACCGCCTTCGCCGACGAGGGGCAGGTCGTCGAGCTCAACGAGATGACGCTCGACGCGGCCTCCTACGTGCTGGAGTACGACTTCGACGCCTGAGCGCCCGAGCACCCGAGCACCCGAGCACCCGAGCGCCTGAGCACCTTGCCGCACGGCACCGCACCGCACGGCACCGCACCGCACCGCCCCGGTCGCGGAGTGCGCGGCCGGGGCGGTGCGTGCGGGAGCCGGTGCGGGCTACTCCTTGGAGCGCACCCGCAGGCTGGTGATCAGCGGGCCCTCGGTGGTCTCGCGGAAGAAGTCGTTGCCCTTGTCGTCCACCACGATGAAGGCCGGGAAGTCCTCGACCTCGATGCGCCAGACGGCCTCCATGCCCAGCTCGGCGTACTCCAGCACCTCGACCTTCTTGATGCAGTCCTGGGCCAGGCGGGCGGCCGGGCCGCCGATGGAGCCGAGGTAGAAGCCGCCGTGCGCGGCGCACGCGTCGGTGACCTGCTTGCTGCGGTTGCCCTTGGCGAGCATGACCATCGAGCCGCCGGCCGCCTGGAACTGGTCGACGTAGGAGTCCATCCGGCCGGCCGTGGTGGGGCCGAAGGAGCCGGAGGCGAAGCCCTCGGGGGTCTTGGCCGGGCCGGCGTAGTAGACCGGGTGGTCCTGGAGGTACTTGGGCATGCCCTCGCCGGCGTCCAGGCGCTCCTTGATCTTGGCGTGCGCGATGTCGCGCGCCACGACCAGCGTGCCGGTGAGCGAGAGCCGGGTCTTGACCGGGTACTTGGACAGCTCGCCGCGGATCGCGGACATCGGCTGGTCGAGGTCGATGCGCACCACGTCGTCGTCGAGGTGGTCGTCGGTGGTGTCCGGCAGGTACTTCGCCGGGTCGGTCTCCAGCTGCTCCAGGAAGACGCCCTCGGCGGTGATCTTGCCCAGCGCCTGGCGGTCGGCCGAGCAGGAGACGGCCATCGCGACCGGCAGCGAGGCGCCGTGCCGCGGCAGGCGGACGACGCGCACGTCGTGGCAGAAGTACTTGCCGCCGAACTGCGCGCCGATGCCGATCTTCTGGGTGAGCTCGGTGACCTTGGCCTCCAGGTCCAGGTCGCGGAACCCGTGGCCGGTGCGGGCGTTGCCCTCGGTCGGCAGGTTGTCCAGGTAGTGCGCGGAGGCGTACTTGGCGGTCTTCAGCGCGAACTCGGCGCTGGTGCCGCCGATCACGATGGCCAGGTGGTACGGCGGGCAGGCGGCGGTGCCGAGCGAGCGGATCTTCTGCTCCAGGAACGAGAGCATGCTCGCCTCGTTCAGGATCGCCTTGGTCTCCTGGTACAGGTACGACTTGTTGGCCGAGCCGCCGCCCTTGGCCATGAACAGGAACTTGTAGGCGTCGCCGTCGGTCGCGTACAGCTCGATCTGGGCCGGCAGGTTGTTGCCGGTGTTCTTCTCGTCCCACATGGTCACCGGGGCCATCTGGGAGTAGCGCAGGTTGAGCTTGGTGTACGCGTCGTAGACGCCGCGCGCGATCGCGCTCTCGTCGCCGCCGGTGGTCAGCACGTTCTGGCCGCGCTTGCCCATGACGATCGCGGTGCCGGTGTCCTGGCACATCGGCAGGATGCCGCCGGCCGAGATGTTGACGTTCTTCAGCAGGTCCAGCGCGACGAAGCGGTCGTTGGGGCTGGCCTCCGGGTCGTCCAGGATGCGCCGCAGCTGGGCGAGGTGGGCGGGGCGCAGGTAGTGCGAGATGTCGTGCATCGCCTCGGCGGTGAGCAGCCGCAGGGCCTCGGGCTCGACCTGGAGGAAGGTGCGACCGCCGGCCTCGAAGGTGGAGACACCCTCGGAGGTCAGCTTGCGGTACGGGGTCGGGTCAGCGCCCAGGGGGAGCAGGTCGCTGTACTCGAAATCCGGCGTGGGAGCCATGGGGGCGGTCCTTAGTGTTCCAGTGATCCGGCTGCGTCGGCGAAGCACCCTCAAGGGTAGGTCCCGCCGAAACGTCGCACGCGGACAGGTCAGCCTGCGTGACCGGGGTCACTCGGACATGCGTACGGGGCTTGCCCGGTTGACTAGGCTTGGCCCGTGGACAACTCGCCGTCGCAGGACGACCAGGGGCAGTCGCCCGTACCCATGACCAAGCCGGGGGCCGAGGCTCCCGTCCGGACCGACCGGGCCCCGGTCGCCGAGGCCGAGATGCGGGCCTCGGACGCCGACCGCGAGCGGGTCGCGGAGCTGCTGCGCGACGCCTACGCCGAGGGCCGGCTGAACGTCGACGAGCACGCCGAGCGGATCGAGGCCGCGTACGGGGCCAAGACGCTGGGCGACCTCGTGCCGCTCACCCGGGACCTCCCCGCGCACCGGTCGATCTCCTTCGAGAAGGCCCCGCTGGGCGCCCCGGACGACCGGCCGTCCGGCCCGGTGCGGCTGCCGGCCCGTCAGGAGGCGCCGACCATGGTGGCGATCTTCGGCGGGGCCTCCCGCCGGGGCCGCTGGCGGGTCGGCTCGCACCTGCGGGCCGTCGCGGCGTTCGGCGGCGTCGAGATCGACCTGACCGACGCCGTCTTCGAGTCGCCCGAGGTGGAGATCGAGGTGGTCGCCATCTTCGGCGGCGTCGAGATCAAGGTGCCGGAGAACGTCAGCCTGCACGGCAGCGGGGTCGGCATCTTCGGCGGCTTCGACGTCAAGGAGCAGACCGCCGCCGACCCGTACGCGCCGGTCGTCCGGGTCAAGGGGGTCGCGGTGTTCGGCGGCTGCGAGGCCAAGCCGCGCAAGGGCAAGAAGCTCAAGGAATGGGTGCGCAAGCAGCTCGGCGCCGACTAGGCGCTGCCCGGGGCCGCCGGGGTGGGTGCCCGGGTGGGAGCAACTCCCGCCCGGGCACTCGGCGTTGCGGTGAGTGCAGGCTGTAGTCGATTGCGTGCAGTGTGCATGAATCGCGGCGCGGCGGGGTAGTTCCTCTCGCACATCGCTTCTTGTACGGCTGCGCACCGGAGGCGGCCTGAGGCCGGCTCGGGGGGTGAGAGCGGGGGCTCGCAGCCGGGCAGGGGAGCGAGCTTCCCCGTGTCCGAGAGCCTCGTCAGGAGTACGGCCGTGCTGCATCCGATCGAGTCCCGCACCACTTCGCCCGTCGCCGCCGCCCAGGTGCTGGAGCGCCCGCCGGCCGCTCAGTCGCAGGGCGACGACAACCCCTGGCACACCGGCGCGGCCTGCCGGCGGGACGAGGTGGGGCTGTTCTTCGCCCCCTCCAAGGAGCCGACGGCGGCCCGGCTCTCGCGCGAGGAGCAGGCGAAGCAGGTCTGTGCGCGCTGCCCGGTGCTGCTGGAGTGCCGGGAGCACGCGCTGGCCCAGCCGGAGCCGTACGGGGTGTGGGGCGGGCTGACGGCCGCTGAGCGCCGGGTGGTGCTGGCCCGCCGGCGGCGCCGGGAGGCGGATCTGCACGAGGCCGCCCGGATCCCGGCCGCCCGCAGCCGGATCGCGGGCTGAGCGGGTGCGGAGCACGGGCTGAGCGGTGTCCGCCGGACGCCGGGGGAGTTCGCGCGCCCCGGCCCGGTGACGCACGGCGTGCGAACGCCCCGCGGTACGCGAACGCCCCGCGGCTTCGGCGAAGGGGGATTTCGCCGAAGCCGCGGGGCGCCGGAACGCGGCGGTGAAGCCCGCTCAGTTGGCGCGGTCGAAGTCGATCGCGCTGTACGCCCGCAGCTTGGACAGCTTGTGGGTGGAGTGGATCTCCCGGATCGTGCCGCTCTTGGAGCGCATCACCAGCGAGCTGGTGGTGGCGGTCTCCTGGCGGTAGTGCACGCCGCGCAGCAGCTCGCCGTCGGTGATGCCGGTGGCGACGAAGAACACGTTCTCGCCGCTGACCAGGTCGTCGGTGGTGAGCACCCGGTCCAGGTCGTGGCCCGCGTCGAGGGCCTTCTGGCGCTCGGCCTCGTCCTTGGGCCACAGCCGGCCCTGGATCACGCCGCCCATGCACTTCATCGCGCAGGCCGCGATGATGCCCTCGGGGGTGCCGCCGATGCCCATCAGCAGGTCGACGCCGGTGCCCTCGCGGGCCGCCATGATGGCGCCGGCCACGTCGCCGTCGGAGATGAACTTGATCCGGGCGCCCGCCTCGCGGATCTCCTGGACCAGGCCCTCGTGGCGGGGCCGGTCGAGGATGACCACGGTGACGTCCTCGACGGCGCTGCCCTTGGCCTTGGCGACCCGGCGGATGTTGACGGCCGCCGGCGCGGTGATGTCGACGAACTCGGCGGCCTCCGGGCCGGCCACGAGCTTGTCCATGTAGAACACGGCGCTCGGGTCGAACATGGTGCCCCGGTCGGCCACCGCCAGCACGGCCACGGCGTTGTTCATGCCCTTGGCGGTGAGGGTGGTCCCGTCGACCGGGTCCACCGCGACGTCGCACTCGGCGCCGGTGCCGTCGCCGACCCGCTCGCCGTTGTAGAGCATCGGCGCTTCGTCCTTCTCGCCCTCGCCGATGACGACGACACCGTTCATGGAGACGGTGGAGACGAGGGTGCGCATGGCCTTGACCGCGGCGCCGTCGGCGCCGTTCTTGTCGCCACGGCCGACCCAACGGCCGGCGGCCATCGCGGCCGCCTCGGTGACCCGGACGAGCTCGAGCGCGAGGTTCCGGTCGGGAGCCTCGGGAGCGACCTCAAGGGCGCTGGGGAGATTGTGCGGGTACTGCGTGGTCATCGTCGTTACCTCTCTGTACGCGACGGCCAGTAAGCGCCCGACTACTGCCAGGTCGAACGCCGTGGTGAGGGTCCTGCGATCGTATCTGCCCATGAGATGACTGTCTGTGGCGCGGGTCGCCACCCCCGGTCGGAATCAGCCTGTTCGCCCCGGATCACCCGGACGTGGGCACCCCCGGGTGCCGGTGTCCCGGGGTGGATGAGTCACCATGTGGGGGTGGCTGGAGAGAGCAAGGGCATGAGGAGCCGGCAGTCGGTACGGGACATGGTCCTGTCGATGCTGGCCGTCGGTTTGGTGGTCTGGGTCGGGTACCTGTTCCTGCCGCACGACGCCGGCGGCGACGGCGTGCGCACGGTCGAGTACAAGGTCGCCGCGGCCTCGGCGAAGCGCGCCGCGCCGTACCCGCTGCTCTCCCCCGAGGGCCTCTCCGACAAGTGGCGGGCCACCTCGGTCAAGTACGACCCGGCGGTGCTGGGCGGCGGCCGGGGCAACTCCTGGCACCTGGGCTTCGTCACCCCCTCCGGCCAGTACGCGGCGGTCGAGCAGAGCGACATCGCCCGGGACGCGCTGGTCGGCTCGCTGGTGGCCGGCGGCAAGCCGGACGGCAGCGCCGAGGTGGCCGGGCAGGCCTGGGAGCGGGTCCAGGGCGGCAAGTCCCGCGCGCTCACCCTGCAGAGCGGCGGCGGCACCACCGTGCTCACCGGCACCGCCTCGTACGAGGAGCTGGCCGAGCTGGCGCAGGCGCTCAAGTAGCGCCCGCCCCCCCGCAGCGGCGGGACACGCGGAAGGGCCCGCACCGTTCGAACGGTGCGGGCCCTTCCTGTGCCGCCGATCAGACGGTGGTGACGACCTCGTCGTAGGCCAGGCGCGGCGAACGCGGGAACCAGGCGTCCTCGCCCGGCTTGCCGATGTTCACCACGGCCAGCACCGAGTGCTCGCCGTCGGCGAAGAACTCCTTGTTGATGCCCTCGGCGTTGAAGCCGGTCATCGGGCCGGCCGCCAGGCCGGCGGCGCGCACGCCGATGATGAAGTAGCCGGCCTGCAGGGCGCCGTTCAGCACCGCGGAGGACTCGCGGACCGGACGCTCGGTGAAGAAGAGGTCCTTGGCCTGCGGGAAGTGCGGCAGCTGGGTCGGCAGCTCCTCGTGGAACTCGTTGTCCACGGCCAGGATGGCGACCAGCGGGGCGGCGGCGGTCTTCGCCTTGTTGCCGTCCGCCAGGTGCTGGACGAGGCGCTCGCGACCCTCGGCGGAGCGGACCAGGACAACGCGCAGCGGCTGCTGGTTGAAGGCGGTCGGGCCGAACTTGACCAGCTCGTAGATGGCCTGGATCTGCTCCTCGGAGACCGGCTCGTCGGTGAAGGTGTTCGCGGTGCGGGCGTCGCGGAACAGCAGGTCCTGAGCGGCGGCGTCGAGTACCAGGGCGTCGGTGGTCATGCTTGTCTGCACCTCATGCGGGACGGGGTTCGTCTGGTCGACCGGCGGCGCCGATCACTTGATCCCAACATAAGTGAAGATTCAACTGTTCCCCGGGGCGCTGTGACGCGCATCACTCCCGCCCGGGGTCGCCCTCCTCGGCGGCCAGCGCCGCGTCCAGCCGGGCCCGGGCGCCGTCCAGCCAGCGCTGGCAGACCTTCGCCAGCTGCTCGCCGCGCTCCCAGAGCGCCAGCGACTCCTCCAGCGACGTACCGCCGTTCTCCAGCTGCCGGACGACCTCCAGCAGCGCGTCCCGGGCGTGCTCGTACCCCAGCGCGTCGTCCGGCGTCCGGGGCGCCGCCTCCTCCACCTGCTCCTGCTCAGCCATGGGAGCCAGCGTAGGGGCTGGCGCCGACAGAACGGCCGCAGCCGTGCGAAACCGGATGCACCCGACCGGTCGCCGCGGCCGGCCTCCGCCGCATGACCGACGGACGTCCCGCCGTCCCGGGCCGGACCGACCTGCGCGCCGGCAGCGGCGGCGAGGCGCTCCACCGCGGCCTCGGCTTCGGCGAGCACTCCGTCCCGCTCTCCCGGCAGCGCTCCTACGGCTGAGGGCCGGCCGTCACGTCGAAGCCGCCGCCCGCCACCCGGGCGTGCAGGGCGTCGCCCGCCGAGACCTGCGCCGGATCGGTCACCACCGTGCCGTCCGCGCGCTGCAGCACCGCGTAGCCCCGCTCCAGGGTCGCGGCGGGGGAGAGCGCGACCACCCGGGCCAGGGTGTGCCCGAGGTCGCTCTGCGCGTGGTCCAGGCGGTGGCCGAGGGTGCGCCGGGCCCGCTCCAGCAGGGCCCCCACCTCCTGGCCGCGCCCGTCCAGCATCCGGTGCGGCGCGGCCAGCGCCGGGCGGCTGCGCACACCGTCCAGCCCGTGCTGCTCGCGGTCGACCCGGCCGAGCACCTGCCGCCGGGCCCGGTCGCGCAGGGTCAGGACCTTCGTCAGCTCCTCGCCGACGTCCGGCACCACCCGTTTGGCGGCATCGGTCGGGGTGGAGGCGCGCAGGTCGGCGACGAAGTCCAGCAGCGGCTGGTCCGGCTCGTGCCCGATCGCGCTGACCACCGGCGTCCGGGCGGCCGCGACCAGCCGCACCAGGGCCTCGTCCGAGAACGGCAGCAGGTCCTCCACGCTGCCGCCGCCCCGGGCCACGATGATCACGTCCACCTCGGGGTGCTCGTCCAGCTCGCGCACCGCCGCGCCGACCCGCTCCACCGCGTTGACGCCCTGCACCGGGACGTTGCGCACCTCGAAGCGCACGGCCGGCCAGCGTCGCCGGGCGTTCTCCAGGACGTCCCGCTCGGCGGCCGAACCGCGCCCGGTGACCAGGCCGATGCACTGCGGCAGGAACGGCAGCGGCCGCTTCCGCTCGGCCGCGAACAGGCCCTCCCCGGCGAGACGCCGCTTCAGCTGCTCCAGCCGGGCGAGCAGCTCGCCGAGCCCCACCAGCCGGATCTCGGCCGCCCGCAGCGAGAGCTGGCCGCGGGCCGCGTACCACTCCGGCTTGGCGTGCACGACGACCCGCGAGCCCTCCTGCACCACGTCGGCGACCTCGTCGAAGACCGAGCGGAAGCACGTCACCGTCAGCGACACGTCGGCCTGCGGGTCGCGCAGGGTCAGGAACACCACGCCCGCGCCCGGCCGCCGGCTGAGCTGGGTGATCTGGCCCTCCACCCAGACCGCGCCGAGCCGGTCGACCCAGCCGCCGATCAGCGCGGAGACCTTGCCGACCGGGAGCGGCGCTTCGGGGGAGCTGGTGTTGGCCATGCGTACGAGGCTAGCGGCGGATGCCGACAGCGGAGGGCCGGCGGCCGGCGCGACGGCCGGGCGTCAGCGGCGGATGCCGACGGCCGAGGCCCCCTGGACGAGCAGGACGACGAGCCCGACCCCCAGCCAGACCGCCCCCGTGAGCTGCGCGGTGCGCGAGGCCTCGTAGACCACCGCGCCGATCACCGCGATGCCCAGCAGCGGCACCACCAGGTGCCGCAGCCAGTCCCGCGAGCCGTGCTTCACCACGTACCAGCCGATCACGGAGGCGTGCAGCAGCGCGAAGGCCGTCAGCGCGCCGATGTTCACCACCGAGGTCAGCTGGTCCAGCCCGTCGTCCCGGTCCGCCGCCCAGACGGCCGCGCCCATCGTGATCACCGCCGCCACCAGCAGCGCCCGGCGCGGCACCGCCGAGCCCGGGTCCACCGCGGCCAGGAAGCGCGGCAGCCGCCCCTCCCGGCCCATCGCGTAGACCAGCCGCCCGGCCGCCGCCTGACCGGCCAGCGCCGCGAAGGCCGCGCCGATCGCCTTGCTCGCCGCCACCAGCACGTGCAGCCAGTGCCCGATCCCGCTCTCCACCGTGTCGTAGAAGGCCGAGCCCTGTGCGGCCGGATCCGCCGCCAGCTCCCGCGGGGTCAGCGGCTCCAGCAGCGCCGCCAGGTACGTCTGCACCACGAAGAGCACCCCGGCCAGCACCAGGCACCGGAGCACCGCCCGGGCCACCGCCGCCGAGGCGCCGACCGCCTCCTCCACGAAGGTGGCGATCGCGTCGAAGCCCAGGTACGACAGGACGGCCACCGAGACCGCCGAGATCACGGCCGTCAGCGAGAAGCCGCCGACGGCCGTGAACGGCGTGTCCCAGCCGCGCTGCGCCCCGTCGCGCACCAGCACCACCACGGCCGCCACCACGAAGACCGCCAGCACCGCGATCTCCAGCGCCAGCACCCCGAGGCCGACCACCGCCGCCGTCCGCACCCCGGCCAGGTTGAGCACGGTGGTGACCACCACCGCCAGCGCCGTCCACACCCAGCGCGACACGTCCGGCACCAGCGAGTTCAGGGCGATGCCCGAGAAGAGGTACGCCACCGCCGGGATCAGCAGGTAGTCCAGCATCGCCATCCAGCCGGCGATGAACCCGGGCCCCTCGCCCAGGCCGGCCCGCGCGTAGGCGAACACCGAGCCGGTCTGCGGCACCGCCCGCACCATTTGGGCGTACGAGAAGGCGGTGAAGCCCATCGCGACCGTCGCCGCCAGATAGACCGACGCGACGGCGCCGTGGCTCTTGGCGTCCAGCACGCCGAACACGCCGACGGGCGCCATCGGCGCGATGAACAGGAGCCCGTACACCATCAGATCGCGGACACTCAGGCTGCGCCGCAGGCCGCCGGCGTCGACTCGCTCGCTCATCACGTCCACATTTGAGCACCGGCGACCGGATACCGCCCGAAAGCGCCTTCCGTCGGCGCGGCCCGCCGCCACCCGTACGATGGAGCCATGTCCAACACCGCGCAGCGCCGTGTCCTGCTCGCCGCCCCCCGGGGCTACTGCGCGGGCGTCGACCGCGCCGTGATCGCCGTGGAGAAGGCCCTGGAGCAGTACGGGGCGCCGATCTACGTCCGCAAGCAGATCGTCCACAACAAGTACGTGGTGCAGACCCTGGAGAAGCAGGGCGCGATCTTCGTCGACGAGACGGAGGAGGTGCCCGAGGGTTCGATCGTGGTGTTCTCCGCGCACGGCGTCGCGCCGTCCGTCCACGACGAGGCCGAGGCCGGCCGGCTCGCCACCATCGACGCCACCTGCCCGCTGGTCACCAAGGTGCACAAGGAGGCCGTCCGGTTCGCCGACGAGGGCTTCGACATCCTGCTGGTGGGCCACGAGGGCCACGAGGAGGTCGTCGGCACGATGGGTGAGGCCCCGGACCGGATCCACCTGGTGGACGGTGCCGAGGACGTCGCCAACGTCGAGGTCCGCGACGAGTCCAAGGTCGTCTGGCTCTCCCAGACCACGCTCTCGGTGGACGAGACCATGGCCACCGTCGGCGAGCTGAAGAAGCGCTTCCCGCTGCTGGTCAGCCCGCCCAGCGACGACATCTGCTACGCCACCCAGAACCGCCAGGTCGCCGTCAAGCAGATGGCGCCCGAGACGGACCTGCTGATCGTGGTCGGCTCCAAGAACTCCTCCAACTCCGTCCGTCTGGTCGAGGTCGGCCTGGAGTACGGCGCCAAGGCCGCCCACCTGGTGGACTTCGCCGACGAGATCCAGGAGTCCTGGCTGGACGGCGTCACCACGGTCGGTCTGACCAGCGGCGCCTCGGTGCCGGAGATCCTGGTCGACGGCGTCCTGGAGTGGCTGGCCGCGCGCGGCTACGCCGACGTGTCGACCGTCAAGACCGCCGAGGAGCACCTGACCTTCTCGCTGCCCAAGGAACTCCGCCGCGACCTGCGCGCCGAGGCCGCGGGCAAGCTGTAGCAACCCCCGGAGAACCCGGCGTCCCCTCGGGGGTGCCGGGTTTTCCGCTGTGCGCGGCCGGGTGGGCTCTCGTAGTTTTGTGCACAGGTATGCACAGCCTGTGGACAACGGTTTCGGCGGAGGGCGGTCGTCATGACGGCGGTATTCGGTGTGGACATCGGCGGTTCGGGCATCAAGGGTGCCCCCGTCGACCTGGCCCGGGGCGTGCTCGCCCAGGAGCGGCACAAGGTCCTCACCCCGCAGCCCTCGGCACCGGAGGCCGTGGTCGACGCCGTCCGCGAGGTGGTCCGGCACTTCGACCACCGGGGACCGGTCGGGCTGACCTTCCCCGGTGTGGTGGTGAACGGACAGACCAGAACGGCCGCCAACGTCGACAAGGGCTGGATCGGCCTGGACGCCGCGGGCCTGTTCCGCGAGGCGCTCGACCTGCCGTCCGTGGTGCTCAACGACGCCGACGCGGCCGGGCTCGCCGAGACCGTCCACGGGGCCGGCCGGGAGCAGCGGGGCGTCGTCCTCGTCCTGACCTTCGGCACCGGCATCGGCAGCGCGCTCTTCGTGGACGGCACGCTGGTGCCCAACACCGAGCTGGGCCACCTGGAGCTGCGCGGCAAGGACGCCGAGCGGCGGGCCTCCTCGGCCGCCAAGGAGCGGCGCGGGCTGAGCTGGGAGCAGTGGTCGGTGCGGGTCGACGAGTACCTCGACCTGGTGGAGATGCTGTTCTCGCCGCAGCTGATCGTGATCGGCGGCGGGGTGAGCCGCAAGCACGAGAAGTTCCTGCCGCTGCTGCGCGCCCGCGAGGCGCGGATCGTCCCGGCCGAGCTGCGCAACGACGCCGGGATCGTCGGCGCCGCCATGGCGGCCGCCCGGGCCTCCTCCGGCTGAGCCGGCGGGCCTTCGCGCCGAGCAGCGGCTGCCGGGGCGGGGCTGCCGGGGCGCGGGACGTGATGCGTCGAGGAGTGGGAAGTCGGCCGGTCCGACGTCCCACTCCTCAGCGGACGCGGTGGATCCGCCGCTGGGCCACGAACCGGGCGGTCACGATGACCGCGGCCAGGCCGGTGCCCGAGAAGAGCCAGCCGGCCCGCATCGCCAGGCCGGTCGCCAGCGCCACCACCTGGGCCGTCACGCCGGAGGAGGTGACCGGGCCGAGCAGCAGCAGGGCGACGGCGAAGGCGATCGGCCCGCTGATCGGGGCCGCCAGCAGGTCGGCGAAGCGGACCCGGACGGCGAGCTGGAAGCAGATCACCAGGTAGCCGATGCCGAACAGCACCCCCAGGCCGCCGAAGAGCATCCGGTCCACGCCCGCCAGTGCGACGGTCGCGACCGTCGCGGCCACACCGGTGCCGACCGCGGTCAACCGGGTCGGCCGGCCGGTGCGCCGGCGCCCGTAGAGGCGGCCGTTCGGGCGGCCACCACCGCGTTCGCCGGTGCGTTCGCCACCGCGGTCGCCGCTGCGGGCGTCCTCGTGGGTGTCGTCGCGCTCACCGGGGCGCGGTCCGAACGGCAGACGCAGCCGGGGGCGGGCGGCGCCGGGGCGGCCGCGCTCGGGTACGCCGGCCACGGGGCGTAGCCGGGAGGCGGGCGCGGCGGAGGCCTCGGCGGTCTCGGGGGCCCGCCCGGGCCCGGGGACGGCGGCCCCGGCCGCGCCGTTCGGCGGTCGGCGTCTGGGCCCTGGCGGCTGGGTTCGGATGCGCTGCTCCACCCACCCAACGTACGGTCCGATCATCGCCACACTGTGTAATGGGCCTCGGGACCTTGCTCCGTGTCTCCGGACGGAGTACTGGTGTGATCGTCGCTCAAGTCCACCAGGGGGATACATGACCAGCGGGTTCGCCTTCGAACGGCTCCACCACGTCCAGCTCGACATCCCGGCCGGTGCGGAGGACGAGTGCCGCGCCTTCTGGCGCGACGTGCTCGGCATGACGGAGCTGGCCAAGCCCCCGGTGCTGGCGGCGCGCGGCGGCTGCTGGTTCCGGGGCGGCGGGGTCGAGGTGCACCTGGGCGTCGTGCCGGAGTTCCGGCCGGCCCGCAAGGGGCACCCGGGCATCCAGGTGAGGGCGCTGGACGCGCTCGCCGAGCGGCTCGCCGCACACGGTCATGAGGTCGTCCGGGACGACAATCTGCCCGGTCACCGCCGCTTCCACACCGCCGACAACCTCGGCAACCGCCTGGAGTTCCTGGAGCCGCTGCCGACAGCGGGGGCCTGACCCGCTGCCCGTAGACTGGGGGATCGGCCCGCACGGTGCCGAACCAACTCCTCCAAGCCCACGGGACTGCGCTTCATGTCGCTCACGATCGGAATCGTCGGCCTGCCGAACGTCGGCAAGTCGACCCTGTTCAACGCCCTGACCAAGAACGACGTGCTGGCGGCCAACTACCCGTTCGCCACCATCGAGCCGAACGTCGGCGTCGTCGGCGTCCCGGACGCCCGGCTGGCCAAGCTCGCCGAGATCTTCGGCTCGCAGCGCATCCTCCCGGCCACCGTCGACTTCGTCGACATCGCGGGCATCGTGCGCGGCGCCTCGGTCGGTGAGGGTCTGGGCAACAAGTTCCTGGCGAACATCCGTGAGTCGGACGCGATCTGCCAGGTCATCCGGGCCTTCGTCGACCCGGACGTGGTGCACGTCGACGGCAAGGTCTCGCCGAAGGACGACATCGAGACCATCAACACCGAGCTGATCCTCGCCGACCTCCAGTCGATCGAGAAGGTGCTGCCCCGGCTCCAGAAGGAGGCCCGCCTGAAGAAGGAGTCGGCCGCCACGCTGGCCGCCGCCGAGGCCGCCCAGAAGATCCTGGAGACCGGCAAGACCCTCTTCGAGGCGGGCTTCGACGCCTCCTCGGTGCGCGAGCTGCACCTGCTCACCACCAAGCCCTTCCTCTACGTCTTCAACGTCGACGAGGACGAGCTGGTCGACGAGGAGTTCAAGGAGGCCCAGCGCGCCCTGGTCGCCCCGGCCGAGGCGATCTTCCTGAACGCCAAGATCGAGTCCGAGCTGATCGGCATGGACGAGGACGAGGCGCTGGAGCTCCTCCAGTCCATGGGCCAGGAGGAGACCGGCATGGCCACCCTCGGCCGGGTCGGCTACGAGACCCTCGGCCTGCAGAGCTACCTCACCGCGGGCCCCAAGGAGACCAGGGCCTGGACCATCAAGAAGGGCGCCACCGCCCCCGAGGCCGCCGGTGTGATCCACACCGACTTCCAGAAGGGCTTCATCAAGGCGGAGATCATCTCCTTCGACGACCTGGTCGCCTGCGGCTCCATCGCCGAGGCCCGCAGCAAGGGCAAGGCCCGCATCGAGGGCAAGGAATACATCATGCAGGACGGCGACGTCGTGGAGTTCCGCTTCAACGTCTAGTCGATCTGCGGAAAGGCCGCCTGACCTGCGACGGAGCGGGTTGGGCGGCCTTTCGGTCCGCAGGGCGTCCGCAACCCTGCCGCCTCTGGCCAACGCAACCGGATTCGGCTACGCCACTTCGGCGTCCGGGAGGTTGCCGTGGTCCGCGCTGCCGGCGTCGGCGTACGCGCGGTCGACGGCGGCCCTGGTCCGCTCCTCGGAGTCGGGCCAGAGGTGGGTGTAGATGTTCAGCGTCATCGCGGCGTTGGTGTGCCCGAGCCGCTCGGAGACGGTCTTCACCGACTCGCCGTGCTTGATCAGCAGGCTCGCCTAGCGGTGCCGGAGTGCGTGCGGGCCGGTGCCCTTCGGTATGCCGGCCCGCTGGCAGGCAGACTGCCACGAGCCGTGCATGAAGTAGGTGTAGACGACCGGGCCGCTTGTGGGAGCGGTGAAGAGCCAGCCCTCAGGGGCGGCGACCGGGAAGTCCCGCAGGTGCGCCGTTATGACGCCGTGCTCGGCCGTCTGCTGGATCTGCTGCTCCACGGTGACGGTGGCGTGCAGCAGATCGACGTGCCGGAGCTGGAGCCCGAAGAGCCCGCTGGGCCGGAGCCCGTGGCGGCACCCAACAGGACGAGACCCCGGTAGCGGGCAGGCCCTGGCGGACCAGCGACTCGCGAACGGCCTCGCCGGAGATCAGCGAGGGGTCGCGTTCGCCGGACCGACTGCCGGTGACGAGGGCGATACGACGTTCAACAGCTGACCTGCTCATCTTCCTTTTGTCACAGTCTGGTTCGGAATGCGCGTGATGGCGGGCGCGATGTCGGGGAGCCGCTAGCGTCGAGGGCAGGCTGCCCTGAGGACGGGCGGGTGCGTCGATGGATCGGAGCCACCGTGGTCCCCATGACCCTGCAAGAGATCGCCGAGGCTGTCGGGGGCGCTCTGCACGACGTCTCTGATCCGGGCGCCGTGGTCGACCGGCCGGGGGTCATCGACTCGCGCCTGGTAGAGCCCGGGGCGCTGTTCATCGCGTTGCCGGGCGAGCACACCGATGGTCACCGGTTCGCCGAGGCCGCCGTGGCCGCGGGTGCGGCGGCGGTGCTGGCCGCGCGGCCGGTCGGGGTGCCGGCGATCGTGGTGGCGGATGTTCAGGACGCGATGGGCGCCCTGGCCCGCGCGGTGCTCGACCGCCTGAAGGCGCCGACCGTGATCGGGCTGACCGGCTCGGCGGGGAAGACCAGCACCAAGGACCTGCTGGCCCAGGTGCTGGAGACCATGGACACCACGGTGGCCACGCCGCTGTCGTTCAACGGCGAGATCGGTCTGCCGCTGACCGTCTTCCGGGCGGACGAGAGCACCCGCCTGCTGGTGCTGGAGATGGGCGCGCGTGGCGCCGGGCACATCAAGTACCTGACGGGGATCGTCCCGCCGAAGGTCGGCCTGGTGCTGAACGTCGGCACCGCGCACGTGGGCGAGTTCGGCGGTGGGAAGGAGTCGATCGCGGTCGCGAAGGGCGAACTCGTCGAGGCCCTTCCCGTCGACGGACTGGCGGTGTTGAATGCCGACGACCCGTACGTCATGTCGATGGCGCCGCGTACGGTCGCGCCGGTCCTGACCTTCGGGGTGCAGGCCGGGGACGTGCGGGCCGTCGATGTCGAGCTCGACACTGCGGGTCGGCCGTCGTTCACCCTCACGTACCGGGGCGAGAACGCCCCGGTGAAGCTGGGGCTGCACGGCGCCCACCACGTGTCCAACGCGACGGCCGCCGCTGCTGTGGCGATCGGCCTGGGCGCGAGCGTGCGGCAGGCGGCGGATGCGCTGACCGGTGCCAGGCAGCTGACGCCGGGCAGGATGGACGTCACCGAGCGGACGGACGGCGTGACGGTGATCAACGACGCGTTCAACGCGAACCCCGATTCGATGGCCGTGGCCTTGTCCGCGCTCACTGCCATGGCCGGCGGCGGACGTAGGACGGTGGCGGTGCTGGGCGAGATGCGGGAGCTGGGCGAGGAGTCCGAGGCCCACCACGCGGAGCTGGGCCGCATGGTGGCCCGGAACGGTGTCACGGACCTGATCGCGGTCGGCGGCGCGGAGGCCGCTCTGGTGCACGCGAGCGCGGTCGACGGCGGAGTGACGGCGACGCTGGTCCCGGACCGCGACGCCGCCCTCGACCTGCTGCTGACCTACCTCGAGCGCGGAGACGTGGTGCTGGTGAAGGGCTCCCACAGCGTCGGGCTGGAGGACACCGCGATGCGGCTCGCCAAGCCCGACGCCATGGGTCTCACCGGCTGACTACGCGACCCGGACCGTCGCCGGGGCCTCGGCCAGCCGCAGCAGGACCGCACTGCCGACGCGACTGGCGGTTCCGGTGCCCATCGTCATCACCAGGTCGCCGGGCTCGACCAGCTCAGCGACCACGTCCGCCACGTCGCGCCCGTCGCCCGCGGTGTGGGCCCGGCCGCCGCGGGCGACGACCTGCGCGGCCATCGGTGCGGTGCTGATCCCGGTGAGCGGGGACTCGACCGAGGCGTGCACGTCCAGGAGGACGACCTCGTCGGCCGCGGCGAGCCGACGGCCCATCTCCTCGCCGAGGGCGGCGGTGCGGGTCCAGCCGGTGGGCTCGAACACCGCGATCACCCGGCCCTCGGTGAGCATCCGGGCGGTGGCCAGGTCAGCCGTGATCTCGCTCGGGTGGTGGGCGTAGGAATCCAGCACCGTCACCCCGGCGTAGGTGCCGGTGGTGGTGAGCCTGCGCTTGATTCCCTGGAAGGCGTTGATGCCGGCCACCAGGTCGGCGGGCTCGGCCCCGAGCACCCGGCCGGCGGCGAACGCGGCGGCGGCGTTCAGCGCGTTGTGCCGCCCGGGCACGGCCAGGGTGAACTCGTGCCACGACCCGTCCGTGTCCTGGACGGTGACGTGGCTGGCAGCTCCGTTCCACAGCACGCGCAGCACCCGCACGTCGGCGTCCTTGGTCTCGCCGACCGTGACGACCCGCGGGCCGGGCGCCGTCTGGAGGCGCTCGATCAGCAGTCGGGCGCCCGGGTCGTCGGAGGAGACGACGAGCACTGAGCTGTTGCGGGCCAGGCGCTCGAAGACGTCCAGGACGTCGTTCAGGTCGACGTACTGCTCGGGGTGGTCGTCGTCCACGTTCAGGACGACGGCGACCTGCGGGTGGTAGCGGCCGGCGGTGCGGTCGCTCTCGTCCGCCTCGGCGACCAGGAGGCCGCCGAGGCCCTGGTGGACGTTGGGGCGGCCGACGGGGGTGCCGCCGATGGCGTACGAGGGGTCGAGGTGGGCGAGAGCGGCGCTGAGGGTGCCGGTGGTCATGGTCTTGCCGTGCGTGCCCGCCACGGCGACCGACTGCTCGGCGGTGGCGATCAAGTGCGCGAGCACGTCCGAGCGGTGCACTACCGGGATGCCGGCGCGGCGGGCGGCGGCGACCTCGGGGTTGCTCGGGGTCACCGCACTGGACCACACGAGGACCGTCGTGTCGGCGGGCACGTTGCTGGCGGTGTGGCCGATGGCGACCGAGGCGCCGGCGTCCTCCAGCTCACGCAGGGCGGCGGTGTCGCTGGTGTCGGAGCCGGAGACCCGGCTGCCGCTCTCCAGCAGGAGGCGGGCGACGGCCGACATGCCGGCGCCGCCGATGCCCACGAAGTGCGGGCGGGTGAGAATGATGGGGCCGTCGTGGACGGGGACGATCACGTTCCTGGTTTCCATGCTGTGCGCTCCAGTTCGGAGTCCAGCCCGTGATGGGCGATGGGTGGAAGGGCGCTACACGTAGGTGCCGTCCGGCGCCGAGCCGGCCGCCGGATGAGCACCGATTCGGGCCGAGTCGAAGTCGTCGTGCACGATGACGCCGAGCAGAGCGATCACCACGGCGTTGCCGACCGTCCACAGGGCACCGAAGAAGGCACCGACCGGATCGCGGTGCTGGCCTGGGCGGCTGGACGGGGAATCGTGCACGGCTAACTCCTCACGGCAGGAGGGGAGATGGGTTCTGGTGCTGACCGGGCGCTTGAAGTGCGTGCCCGATGGGGTAATGAGAGCCGGAGGCGGGACCGTGACGGGATGGTGAGCTAAGGTCACTCACGGTTCATTCATCACTCACTGGGGGCGGAGCGGATGGAGACAAGGGCCGACCACGACGCGGTCGACCAGGCCATGGAGGCGTTCGCCGCCGAAGTCGCCCACTGGCGGGAGGTGCGCGGACTCTCCAAGCGAGCGCTGGCCGGAAAGATGGGGTTCGACCCTTCGTACGTCAGCCACATGGAGTCCGGCCGCCACAAGCCGACCGAGGAGTTCGCCCGCCTCGCCGATGAGACCCTCAATGCCGGGAAGGCCATCTGGCGGCGGTGGCTCGACTACGACGCCGCCCGCTCCCGAAGCCGCACCCCGACCTCGCCGCCGGTGCCTCGCCGCGCCGAGCAGCCGTACGCCTCCGGGGCCGCGATCATCGTCGAACACGACGAAGCCGCGCTCCAATTCGACGGATCCACCTACCGGTTGGCCATGCGCCGCCGCCTACGCAACACCGGTGCCGAGCCCATCACGCGCTACCTCATCCGCATCGCCGTCGACCGCTACCCCGGCGAACCCGAGCGCTCCAACGCCCACTACCGTGAGCACCCACTGACCTGGGACGAGCTGGCACTCACCGCCTCGTGTCAGGGCGAGGACATGCGATGGCAGGCCAAGCACGACCGCGACGCGTTCAAGGAGGTCTGGCTCCTGTTCGACAACGAGCACGGCCGCTTCCCGCTCTACCCGGGCGACGCGACCTGGATCGAGTACGCCTACAGCGTCGGCGCCGACAAGTGGGGCCACTGGTTCCAGCGCGCCGTCCGCCTGCCCACCGAACACCTCGCCGTCCGACTCGACTTCCCCGCCGCCCTCGACCCGGTGGTGTGGGGCACCGAGACCTCGATGACGGCCGAGGCCATGCCCCTGCGCACCGCCGTCAGCCGCCGCGACGAGGGCGAGCGCCGGCACTTCGCCTGGGCCACCGACGATCCGCCGCTGCACGCCCGCTTCCGCCTCGAATGGCGCTTCCGCGCCGCCGCCAACAACCCGCAACGGACCAAGGAGACCAGGTGATCGAGGTGCGGCCCAGCCAGCAGATGCAGTCCCTCGGCGTGATCCAACAGGGCACCCCCATCCTCAACCGCCCAGCCGAGCCCTTCGACCTCCCGGCCGAACGCGCCGCCGCCCAGGCCGTGATCGACGAACTCTTCACCGCCGTCGACCGGATCGGCCGCGTCCACTCCTTCGCCAAGGGCATGGGCCTCGCCGCCCCACAGGTCGGCATCCCCCGCGCTGCCGCCCTCGTCCTGCCCCCGACCGCCGGCGCCGACCCGATCATCCTGCTCAACCCGAAGATCACCGCAGTCTCCGACGAGACCGACGAACACTACGAGGGCTGCCTCAGCTTCTTCGACGTCCGCGGCATGGTCCCCCGCCCCCTCCGCATGGACGTCACCGCCACCACCCTCGACGGCACCATCACCACCGTCACCTACGAGTTCGGCCTCGCCCGCCTCATCGCCCACGAGATCGACCACCTCGACGGCCTCCTCTACACCGACCGCATGCGCCCCGACGTCCACCCGATCCCGGTTGAGGAGTACCGCGGCACGGGCTCGACCTGGATGTATTGAGGAAGCCCGCTGCCCAATCGGCTGTCCAAACAAGCGATAATTTGGAGAACAACGCTGGCAGTCGCTGACGTCGCCGATGCGCTGGGGAATCTAGAGGATTTGGCGCTGACCCTGAACGAGCCGTAAGCCAGACTCTAACCGTTGCAGGACAGGTTTGCTGATACTCGCCGGTTCGGTGACTGCCAGACAGCAGTAGGCTTTGTTCCCTCTGACCAAGACCCGACAGGAGCTGGTAGGAATGTCTGAAACCCCGCCAGGGCTCACCACCCAGCCCACTGCCACAACCTACGAGCTCGGCGAGATTGTGCCGTGGGCATGGCAGGGGCGGATCAGGGTGCCGCACTTCCAGCGCGACTTTCGCTGGCAGTCCAAGGACGTGCTGAGGCTCTTCGACAGTATTGTTCGCGGTTACCCCATCGGGAACCTGCTGCTGTGGGTTCGGAGGTCACCTGCAGAGATGATCAAGCTGGGCAAGCTGATTATCGACGCTCCTGCACATGACGAGGCACTGTGGGTAGTCGACGGCCAGCAACGATTGACAAGCCTCGCCAACGCGCTGAGTCCGGAGGGAAACAAGCACGAGCCGTTCAACGTTGTCTATGACCTGGCGCTTGGGGAGTTCATCGAGTCGCCGAAGTTTAGTCTTGAACCACATCACATTGACGTTCCCACTCTCTTTGACGGTCGGCGTCTGCTCACTTGGTTTCGAACTCAAGGGCCGGATGTGGAGGACTACTACGACAAGGCCGAGGAGGTTTCGACCAAGCTCCGTCAGTACAAGGTTCCTGCCTATCTCGTTCGGCAAGACGACCTTGACATTCTGACCGACATTTTCGACCGCATGAACAACTATGGGCGTAGATTGAATCGAGCTGAAATCTTTACTGCCCTGAATGCTGGGGCCGAAGAAGGTAGCGAGACTCGCCTAAACTTTGCGCGCATTTCGGACAATGTGGCAGCTCGCACTCTATTTGGAACGATCGATGTAAATACGGTTCTCGCATCATTTCTCGCACGTCGAGGCCCGGACCCCACTAGGGATATTCGAACCGAGTTTTCCTCGGAGATGCGCCGTTCGGGGCTTGAGTTCCCAATGGAAGATGAGCAGACGGCCTATCGTGAGGCAGAGGAGGCGCTGGTACGTGCCGTCATTTTCCTCATCGAGGTGGCAGGCGTGCCGCATATCGCCCTCCTCCCCTATCGAGCCCAACTTGTTGTCCTCACGCGATTTTTTGCCCATTTTCCAGAGCCCGGCTCTAATACCTTGCGGCTGCTGCGTCGGCTCTTTTGGCGCCTGTCGATCGCTGGACCTTCGGTCTTTCGAGGTAGCTTCACTCAGTTCAGTCGAATTCTGAGCAATAAGATTCGCCGAGGTGATGAAGAGGGTTCTGTTCAAGCACTGCTGGAAACCATGAAAGATGCAGTGCATTCGCCTCCAAGTCCGGATAGGTTTCGCACGAATGAGGCCACTGCGAAAATCGTGCTCAGCGCGTGGTGGTCGCTCCGGCCTCGCTCTATTGCCTCCGGTCTTCCTGCGGACGTCCAGAGTCTGTCCAGTGTCCTTGGCGACGAGCAGACTCCCGTTAGTGCCACTCCCTATCTCTTCCCTCGCCTCAACGAGCCGGGAGAGAAGGATAAGCGGCTGTGGGCGGCGAACCGGATCTTCCTGCCGTTTGGTGAAGATCTTCCGTCTGAGGTCATTAGGATGCTTACTGAGCCTCGCATCGACCTGGATCAGACAATTCAGCAGGCCGTCCTGGAATCCCATCTCATTGATGACCGGGCACTCGAAGCCCTATCGCGAGGGGATCGAATTGGCTTCCTCCAGGCTCGCCAGCAGCGTATCCGGACCCAGCTTGAAGACTTCCTTGCTCGTATGACTGAGTGGAAGTACGAGGACACCCCATCGCTGGATGCTCTTGACCTCGATGAAGAAGAGCAGAGCGACTCGGAGATTGATTTCAGCAACGATCGGCTCCAATAGTTGTATCGTCAGAGTCGCACAGGTGGCATTGCGCGTTTCGAAGCGAGAGGGATGGTCATGGCGGACCGGTTGCCGGAGGTATTTCACGCCGTGCTGCTTCATGGGGTACGCGTGGGAACATTGTGTCAGCGGGGCGACCATACGCGTTTCGTGCTAAGCCGATCCTACGTGGATAGCCCGACCAGACCTGTTCTCGGTCTGCGGTTCGAGGAGAACTTGCAGAATTCCTATGCTTCAGCCCTGCGATTGCCCTGCTGGTTCTCCAATCTGCTCCCGGAAGGGCCACTGCGGGAGTGGATTGCCCAAGATCGTGGCGTTTCCCTGGATCGGGAAATGGAGCTCCTGGCCCAGGTGGGCCATGACCTCCCGGGCGCTGTGCAGGTGGTTCCAGCGGATGGACCTGATGACGATTGGGAATGGACGGATTCGGCCATGGCTGGTGGGCGAAGGGCTGCGGTCCGCCCCGAAACGTCATCGCCGTGGCGTTTTTCCCTGGCCGGCGTTGCACTAAAGTTCTCGATGTTGGCGAGAGGAGACCGACTAACGGTTCCGATCGGCGGGGAGTTGGGGGACTGGCTAGTTAAGTTTCCGGACTACCGGCATCCGCACGTCCCTCGCAATGAGTTTGCCATGATGTCGTTGGCTGCTTCGGTCGGCCTGGACGTTCCCGAAGTGAGGCTTGTGCATCGAGATGAGTTCGACGGGTTGCCTGATCGTATGTGGCCGAATAGCGAGGAGTGGGCGTACGCGGTAAGGCGTTTTGATCGATCGCCGGATCCAGGTCGGGGTCGGATTCACGTCGAGGACTTCGCGCAGCTGAAGGACACCTATCCGATTGATAAATATCAGTCCTCTTTCGAGACTGTGGCTTCTTATGCATATCGAGGACGTGACCTCGATTCGCTGCGAGAAGTGGCCAGAAGGATAGCTTTCTCGGTTGTCGTAGGGAACGGGGATGCGCATCTTAAGAATTGGTCGCTAATCTATCGCGACCGCATCACTCCGAGTCTCTCTCCCGCCTATGACTTGGTTTCCACTATTCCGTACACACCTACTGGGGAGACTGAGGATCTTGGCCTAAAGTTTGGGGGAAGCAGGCGGTTTGAGGTGGTGTCGCCGCGCACCTTCAGGGCTATGGAGAGTCGTCTTGACAACAGGTTTGGCAAGACGAATGTCGACCTCTCCGGCGTTGCTGCAGAGACGGCCCGCCGGGTGCGGGAGCAGTGGCCTGCCTGTGAGGAGGTGTTGGAGTCAACGCCTGATCTGAGCGGCTCCATCGGCGCTTGGATCGGTTCAATGACGGCCCGTCTTCTCGGAAGTTGAGGAGACCCGGCAGTCGGTCGCCAGCGGATCTGCGGCAGAGGATGTGAGCCGTGTGCGCAGGTTGGGCAGTCTGCGGACAGTTCGCAGGACCTCGATCGCGACCGTCGCGGGCCGTCGTTGGCCAACCGGGAAATGCCTCGGCATGGGCATGTGCGTTACTCCGTCGCAGGGCCAGATTCGGTCGGCATTGGTTCCGCTTCAACGTCTGGCGGACGGACCGGCACCGGACCGCCTGCCGTGAAAGGGGCCGACTCCTCCGGGAGTCGGCCCCTTTCGTTTGTGCGTGTCGGATCTTCCGGCGTGGGATCAGGTGTCGTGGACCGTGGAGCGATGGCCGACGTGCACGACCCACACCACCAGCTCTCCGTTGTCGATCGTGTAGACGACGCGGTAATCACCCACGCGCAGGCGACGGCGTTCGGGCTGGGAGACGAGGGCTGTTGTGTTGCAGCCCAAGGGGTCGCGTTCCAGCTCGGTCAGCTTGGCCAGTATGCGCAGCGCCATGTCACGGGGGATCTTCCGCAGCTCGGCCTGGGCCTCCGGTCGGAAGACGGTGCGGTACTCACTCACTGCGCGCCAGCGTCTCCCTCATGACGTCCTCGATCGGGATGCCGGCGGAGGGGTTCGCCATGCGCTCGTCGATGATCCGGTTGATCTCGCGCTCTTCCCACTGCTGGTACTTGCGGAGGACCTCGATGGAGACCACGGCGGCGACCTCCTTGCCCCGGCGCGTGATGACCGTGGGCACGTCGTCGCGGTCCGCACGCTCCACTACCTCTGCCAGGTGTGCGCGCACGTCGCGGATGGACTCTACGGGCAGCGGCTGTGTCATGCGCCCAAAGGTACCTGGCGTCCCATGTGTACACAAGGCTGCGCGGAAGGGGTCGACTCCTCCGGGGGATCGACCGCTTCGTCGTGGTCAAGTCGACCGAGGGCGAGTCCCCGGCCGGGTGCCGTCAGGCGATGTGGACGGTGAGGGTGCCGTCGCCGGCGGCGGTGACGGTGACCTGCTCCAGGGTGGGGGCGTGCGCGGCGGTGCGGTGGGCGGCGGCGCGGTGGCCGATGCCGAGGACGGGGATGCCGGCGGCCACGGCGGCGGCGATTCCGGCCGAGGAGTCCTCCAGGGCGAGGCAGTCGGCGGGCGCGAAGCCGAGCGCGGCGGCGCCCTTGAGGAAGCCCTCGGGGTCGGGCTTGCCGGCGTCGACGGACTCGGCGGTGACGAGGGCGGGCGGCAGCGGGAGGCCCGCGGCGGCCATCCGGACGCGGGCGAGCGGTTCGTCGGCGGAGGTGACCAGGGCGTGCGGCAGGCCGGCCAGCGAGGCGAGGAAGGCGGCGGCGCCGGGTACCGGCACGACGCCCTCGACGTCGGTCTTCTCCTCGGCGAGCATCCGCGCGTTGTCGGCGTGGTTGAGCTCGGCCGGGCGTCCGGGCAGCAGCGCGGCCATGGTGGCGTGACCCTGGCGGCCGTGGGCGAGCCGGAGCACCTCGGCGGGGTCGAGGTCGTGCGCCTCGGCCCAGCGGTGCCAGCAGCGCTCGACCACGGCGTCGGAGTTGACCAGGGTGCCGTCCATGTCCAGCAGGAGGGCGCGGGCGGTCAGGGTGACGGGGGTGGTCGCGGTGGTGGGGGCGGCGGGCATGGGGCGGCTCCTCGCGGGGCGGCGTGCGGGCGTATGAGTCAATTGTTCAATTAGGATACAAAAGATCAGCCCAAGAGGTGGACATTGACCGCGCGGGCCTCCTCGGCCAGCCCCGGCAGCTCCACCACCTCGACGCCGGCCGCCTCCAGCAGCGCCGTCCCCTGGCAGTCGGTGACGAACAGGTCCGGCTCGCGCCAGGCGACCACCACCCGGGGGACGCCCGCCGCGATCAGCAGCCGGGCGCACGGCAGCGGCCGGGAGGCCCGCTGGCCGCAGG
Source organism: Kitasatospora sp. NPDC003701 (assembly GCF_053587085.1). NCBI lineage: Bacteria > Bacillati > Actinomycetota > Actinomycetes > Kitasatosporales > Streptomycetaceae > Kitasatospora > Kitasatospora sp. NPDC003701. The sequence goes on along the minus strand of NZ_JBSFNM010000008.1, from coordinate 210,197 downwards.
GCTCCAGCGAGCTGTAGACGGTCGCGCCGCGCAGTCGCGGATCGCCCGCCGGGAGCTTGGCCAGGGCCGCCTCCTCGGCGTGGTCGTGTGGGTCCGTCTCCCGGCTCCAGCCCTCGGCGAGCACCTCGCCGTCCGCGCCGACGATCACCGCGCCGACCGAGAAGGCCGTCGTGGAGGGCGGGCAGCGGCGCGAGAGCTCGACGGCCCGCCGCAGGTGTGCGAGGTCGGACGGTGCGCTGGTCACGGGGCGGGCTCCTTCGGGGCGTACCTGAGCAGGACGACATCGCCCACGGTACGTGCCTCCAGCAGCCGCATCCGGCGGGCCGGCCCGCCGGGGAAGGCCGCCGGGTGGACGAAGCGCGGCGCGCCCGCCTGCCCGACCAGCAGCGGGGCGACGGCCAGCTGGAGCTCGTCGGCCAGGCCCTGGGCCAGGAACTGGGTGTGCACGCTGCCGCCGCCCTCGACCATCAGCCGCCGTACGCCGCGGGCCCCGAGGTCGTCCAGGACGGCGCCCAGCTCCACCGTCCCGCCGAGTGCCACTACCTCGGCCAGCCCGTCCAGTGCCGGGCGGAGCGTCGCCGCGCCGGCGTCCGAGGTGTAGGCGAGCCGGTCGCCGCCGGTGTGCCAGAACCGGAGCGCCCGGTCGAGCGCCCCGCTCGCGGTGAGGGTGACCTTCAGCGGGTACTCGGGGCGGCCGGCCGCGAGCCGGGCGGCCCGCCGGCCGGGGTCGTTGACCAGCAGCCGGGGGTTGTCCGCGCGCAGCGTGTTGCCGCCCACCAGAATCGCGTCGCTGGCCGCGCGCTCCTCGTCCACCCGGTCGAAGTCCGCCGGGTTGGAGAGCAGCAGGCGGTCGGGGGAGGCGTCGTCGAGGTGCCCGTCGAGGGACATCGCGGCGCTCAGCAGGACGAAGGGGCGGCGGCCGGGCATGGTGGAACCGTTCTGTCGGGAGCCCGTCCACGGTACGGGCCCGGCCGTGCGGGGCGCGCCGCACGGGGGCAGGTGTTCGTCCGGTGGCCCGCTGCCGGTGGGGCGGCGTTCGCCGTGGGGCCCCACCCTGGTCCGGACCTCGCACCGCCCCCCACCTCGAAGGGCTGTCACCGTGTCCCGTCTCTCCCGCGGCCTGCTGCCGCTGGCCGTCGCCGTCGCCGCACTGCCGGTGCTCGCGCTGCCCGCCGGGTCCGCCGCCGCCGTGACGTACGGAACTCCCACGATCACGCTCTCGGCCGGCTACCTCTCCGGCGCGGTCGGCGCCACCGGTGACCCGACGGTCGCCGTGACGGTCGCGCAGAGCGGTGCCGCCGTCTCCGCGCTGACGGTCGCCGCCTCGGCCACCAGCCGCAGCTCGGTGGCCCGCACCGGCGACGTCACCGTCACGGGCACCACCGGCAGCCGCACCCTCGCGGTCGCCGCGCAGGGCGTCGGCTACACCGACCTGACCATCAAGGTCACCGGCCTCGGTGGCAAGAGCGCCACGAAGACGCTGCACTACGCGGCCTCGCCGGCCGTCCAGCGCCCGGCCGACAGCCGGTACCTGACCGGCTCCAGCGACGCCTCGGCGGCCGTCGACGCGGGCGGCGGGTACGTCGTGGTGGCGGACGACGAGTCCAACGTGCTGCGGCTGTACGACCGCAACGCCTCGGGTGCACCGGTGCGCACCTGGGACTTCAGCAGCGCGCTCGGCGTCTCCAAGGAGATCGACATCGAGGGCGCCACCCGGATCGGCAACACCGTCTACTGGACCGGCTCGCTGGGCAACAACAAGGACGGCGAGATCAAGACCCCGCGGCACACGGTGTTCACCACCACCGTGACCGGCTCGGGCGCGGCGACGCAGCTGGCCCTCGGCGGCAAGTACACCGGTCTGCGCGACGATCTGATCGCCTGGGACAAGGCCAACGGCAACCGGTACGGCTTCGCGGCCGGCGCGGCCTCCGGTGAGGCGCCCAAGCAGATCGACGGCTTCAACGTGGAGGGCCTGGAGTTCGCGCCGGGCAGCTCCACGACCGCGTACGTGGGCTTCCGCGCGCCGCTCGCCCCGGCGGTCACCGGTGGCCGGGCGCTGATCGTGCCGGTCACCAACTTCTCCTCGCTGCCCGGCGGTTCGGCGCACGCGACGTTCGGCGCCCCGATCGAGCTGGACCTCGGCGGGCTCTCGGTCCGCGACCTGCGGCGCAACGCGCTCGGCCAGTACCTGATCGTGGCCGGCTCCTGGGCGGCGGACGACAACTCCGACCCGTACGCGCTCTACCGCTGGGACGGTCAGCCCGGTTCGCAGCCGGTCAAGGTGCTGGACCTGCCGACCAGTGACGCGGGCGGCTGGGAGGCCGTGCCGGACGTCCCGGACCTCACCGCCCCGGGTGCCCGGGTGCAGCTGATCACCGACGACGGTTCCGCCGACCTGTACGGCGACGGCACCGAGGCCAAGGACCTCACCCACCCGGAGTGGAAGAAGTCCCGCACCACCTGGTTCACCCTCAACTAGCCGTACCCACAAGGCAGAGGCCCCCGTCCGATCCTCGGCGGGGGCCTCTGCGCGAGCTGGGGTGATCGAAATATGAGACGAATCTTCTCGTCATGCGGGACGAGGAGTAGCGTCGGAGGCGTCGGGAGAGCCGACCGCAGGGAACGACCGAACCCCAGGGGGACCGCCATGACCGGACCGCAGCCCGCCTACACGCACGGCCACCGGGAGCCCGTGCTGCGCTCGCACCGCTCCCGCACGGTGGCCAACTCGGCCGCCTACCTGCGTCCCGAACTGCGGCCCGGGCAGGCCGTGCTGGACGTCGGCTGCGGCCCCGGCACGATCACCGCCGAGCTGGCCGAACTGGTCGGCCCCACCGGGCGGGTGGTGGCCGTGGACACTTCGGCCGAGGTGCTGGAGTCGGCCGCCCGGTACGCGGCGGAGCGCGGCGTGTCCAACGTGGTCTTCGAGGTCGCCGACGTGCACGGACTGCCCTACGCGGACGGGGAGTTCGACGTGGTGCACGCCCATCAGGTGCTGCAGCACGTGAGCGACCCGGTGGGGGCGCTGCGCGAGATGCGCCGGGTCACGGCGGCGGGCGGCGTGGTCGCGGCCCGGGACGTCGACTACGCGACCATGACCTGGTGGCCGCAGGCCCCCGAGCTGGACCGCTGGCTGGCGCTGTACCGGCGGATCGCCCGCGCCAACGGCGGCGAGCCGGACGCCGGCCGGCGGCTGCTGTCCTGGGCCCGGGAGGCCGGCTTCACCGACGTCACCGCCGGCTCCAGCACCTGGACGTACGCGACGCCCGAGCAGCGGGAGTGGTGGGGCGGGCTGTGGGCCGACCGGATCGTGGCGTCCGACATCGCCGACGCGGCGGTGGCCGACGGGTACGCGGACCGGGCGGAGCTGGAGCGGATCTCGGCCGGGTGGCGGGACTGGGCGGCCGCCGGGGACGGGTGGTTCGCGATGCTGCACGGCGAGGTGCTGGCACGCCGGTCGTGAGCGTCGGGCGGCCGGAAAAGGCGAGAGGGTGTTCTCCAAGATCGGGTAAAGTCGCGCGTCCGTTCCCATGGTCCGCCCGCTGGTCCGCCCGCCGGTCCGTCCACGGAACGTTCGAGTCGAAACTGCCGAGCTGACGCCCGTGACCGGGCCGGGGGAGTCCACGTGTCCAAGCCCGAGTCCGACGCGCCCGTTCCCGCGTCGGATGCCGCCCCGCCGGCCGACGCCGCGTCGACCGGCGAGGTGTCGGACGCCGTCGCGCCGCCGGCCGCCGCGCCGGACGGCCCGGCCGTGGACGCCCCGCCGGCCGACGCCGTGGCGGCGGGTGCCCCGGAGCCCGCGGACCGGGTGGAGCTGACCAAGCCGGCCACGGGCGCCTTCGGGCCCGCGGCCCCGGAGGCCCCCGCCGCGGACTCCTCCGCAGCGCCCACCCCCGCGGCGCCCGCCGACCCGTGGGCCGCCCCCGCAGCGCCCGGCACCCCCGCCCCCGCCGCCCCCGGCACCGCCGACCCGTGGGCCACGTCCGGCGGCCCGGTGCCGCCCGGACCGCCGCCCGCCTCCGGCTGGGCCGCCGTCCCGCCCGGCGCGCTCTCCGGCTTCCAGCCCGGCCACGCCTACCCGGCGGCCCCCGGGGCGACCAACGGCTTCTCGGTCGCCGCGCTGGTCACCGGCCTGTTCTGCATGTGGCCGCTCTCGCTCGCCTTCGGCATCGTCGCGCTGGTCCAGATCCCCAAGCGCAACGAGCGCGGCCGCGGCATGGCGGTGACCGGCGTGGTGCTGGGCATCCTCGGGGTGCTGGCCACCCTGCTGGCCTTCCTCGGCCTCGTCGCCGCCGGAGTCGACGCGACCAGCCGCGCCGACCGTCCCGCCCGGGCCCCGAAGGCGCCCCCGGGCTCCGTGCTCTGGTCCTCGCTCAAGTCCGGCGACTGCTACAACCCGCCCGGCGGCTCCGCCGACGCCGAGGACGGGGACGCGACGGTCCTCTGGGTGCTCAAGGCGTCCTGCTCGTCGCCGCACCACGGTGAGGTGGCCGGCACCGCCCGGATCCCGGAGGGCGACGGGCTCGCCTACCCGGGCGAGAGCCGGGTCCGCGAGAGCGCGGCGACCCTCTGCACCCCGGTGCTCACCGACTACGCGCTCGACTACTGGGCCGTGCCGGACGGCATGGACGAGGTCTACCTCTACCCGAGCCGCGCCAACTGGAAGTCCGGCGAGCGCTACGCCACCTGCGCCTACGAGGACCGCGACGCCGAGCACCTGGGCAGCGTCCGCACCGACCGGGGCAAGCTGTCCTCGGCCCAGCTGACCTACCTGGAGGCCGCCCGGGCCTACAACACCGTGAACTGGAGCGAGCCGGACGCCGAGATCGCCGACGCCCGGTCCGAGTACGCGTCCTGGGCGAGCCGGATGGCCGACGCCTCCCGCAAGGAGGCCGAGCAGCTGTCCAAGGCCACGGCGCTCTGGCCGGAGAGTGCCAAGCCGAAGGTGGCCGAGCTGGTGACCGCCCAGCGCGACGCCGCCACGGCCTGGGACACCGCCGCCAAGGCGGTCGACGCGGCCGTGCTCGAACGCGAGATCCGGCGGGCGAAGTCCGTGGTGGCCAAGTCGGCCAAGGTGACCGTGGAGATCCGCCGCGAGCTCGGCCTCTCGACGGGCGAGCAGGTCGGCGAGATCCGGGCCTGACGGCGGGCGGCGGCCCGGCCGCGCGTCTTACCGGGCGTTAACCGGGCCCGTACCTGCCGGTAGCGCGCCGGGCGTAGCGTCCCCGTGGGCGCGGTCCCGGCCCGACCCCCACGCGGGCCGGGACCGTACGCCCGGGGCGGCCGCGTGCGGCGCGGCCGCCCCGCCCCGGCCCGCCGGGGGAGCTCCCCTATGCTCACCGGTATGGACACCTGTCGGGTGATGCGCCAGGACGACAACGGCAACCGCTTCGTGGTCGCCAAGGGTCTGGACCGGGCCGAGGCCGAGCGGTTGGCGGCCGAGTTCGAGGCCCGTGGCCACAAGCAGCTGTACTGGGTGGAGGCCGAGGCCGCATAGGGTCGGGCCATGGAGAACCGGATCGTCGTCGGGGGCGCGCTCGTCCACCGGGGGCGGGTGCTGGCCGCCCGCCGCAGTGCCCCGGCCGAGGTGGCCGGGCGCTGGGAGTTCCCGGGCGGCAAGGTCGAGCCCGGCGAGACGCAGACCCAGGCGCTGGAGCGGGAGCTGCTGGAGGAGCTCGGGGTCCGGGCGAAGGCGCTGGAGCGGCTGCCCGGCGCGTGGCTGGTCCGCCCCGGCCTGGAGCTCCGGCTCTGGGTGGCCGAACTGCTCTCCGGCGATCCGCTGCCGCTCCAGGACCACGACGAGCTCCGCTGGCTGGGACCCGCCGAGCTCGACGGGCTGGACTGGCTCGATCACGACCGCGAGGTCCTCCCGCACCTCGCCCGCCTGCTGACCGAGGCCCGCCCCGAGCACCCCGCGCCCTGAGCACCCCGCCCCTGAGTACCCCGGGCCCCTGCCCACCCACCCCTGGCCACCCACCCCTGCCCTCTGAGCGCGCCGTACGCCGCCCCCGGCGGCCCGGCGGGCGCTCCCCGCGCGCCCCTCCCACGCGCCCCACGCCCCCCGGACACACCCCGCGCGCGGGAGCAGCTGCCCGCGCCACGCGCAATACGCCAGGTAGGTCAATCGGAAAAGACGACCCTTAAGCCGGGATAGCCTGGGTTCTGCTGGGTATGTCACTTTTCGGCACTATTCGTCACCATCGGTGAGCCGTCCCCAGCCGGCGAAGCCGATCCCGACCAGAGCCGGAGGCCCCGTCGGTGTCGAGTACCGGTCACGGTGGCGGGGGAGCGAGACGCACGGGCACCGGGGGGAGTGCCTCGGCCCGCGCCCGCCTGCGCCGTGGTGCGCGCCCGCAGCCGCCGCAGCCGCCGCCGTCCGGCCGCCGCCGGGGTGACGGCGGCGCCCCCGAGGCCCAGCCGTCGGACCGGCCCGCGCCGTCCCCGGTGGTGCCCGACGCGACCCCGTCGGCGGGCCCCCGCAGCCGTCCCGCCCGGCCCTTCCCGGGCGGCCCCGGGGCCGAACCGGGCGGTCCGGGCGGTCACCGCGAGGGCAAACTGCTCGACGTGGTGAAGGTGGCCATCGCGATCCTGGACACCGCCGGCCGGGTGGTGCTCTGGAGCCCGGCCGCCGAGGAACTGCTCGGCTGGCCGAACGAGCTGCTGGTCGGCCGCCGGATCGACGAGCTGATCCCGGACGCGGACCAGGTCGTCCGGATCCGCGCCGCGATCCAGGACACCCTGCGCCACGGCCGCTGGGCCGGCCTCGCCGAGCTGCGCGACCGCGACGGCGAGGCGGTCACCGTCGAGGCCCGGATCTCGCTGCTGGTGGACGGCGACGGCACGCCGTTCCTCCAGGTCAACCTGGCCGAGGCGGCGGCCGTCCGGGCGGTCGAGCGGGACCTCGCCGTCCGCGACGCGCTGTTCGAGCAGTCCCCGCTGGGCATCGCGATCCTCGACACCGACCTGCGCTACACCGCCGTCAACCAGACCCTGGCCGAGATGAACGGCATGGTCACCGAGGACCACGTCGGCCGGACCACCGGTGAGACCCTGCCTGAGCGGGCCGCCGACGAGATCACCGCCATCCAGCGCCAGGTGCTGGCCACCGGCGAGCCCGTCATCGACGTCACCCTCGCCTCGCCGGTCACCGCCCGCTCCGGCTACCGCTCGATCTCCTACAGCCGGATGACCGACCGGTCCGGCCGGGTGCTCGGCATCTCCGGCACCGTGATGGACGTGACCGAGCGCTACCGGGCGGTCGCCAAGGTCGAGCACGCCCGGCGCCGGCTCTCGCTGCTCAACGAGTTCGGCTCCCGGGTCGGTGACCTGCTGGACGCCTCGCGGATCGCCCAGGAGCTGGCCAGCGCCGTGGTGCCCCGGCTCACCGACCACTCCGCGGTGATCCTGCTCCAGGCCGTCGCGCACGGCGACGACCTGCCCCGGCACGGCCACGACCGCCGCACCTCGCTGCTGCAACTGGGCACCGCCTCCGTCCAGGACGGCCCCGAGGTGGAGGTCATGCTCCGGCGCGGGGCCCGGATCACCTTCGCCGAGGACTCCGCCTGCGGGCGGGTGCTGCGCACCGGCGTCCCCGAGCTGCTCTCCGGCGCCGACCAGCTGGGCGACGTCACCTACCCCGGCGACCCGAAGATGCAGGCCGCCCAGGACCTCGGCGTGCACTCGATGCTGGTGGTGCCGCTGCGCGCCCGGGGCATCGTGATCGGCCTGCTGCTGGTCAGCCGGGCCGGCTACCGCGAGGGGTTCGACCGCGACGACCTCGCCTTCACGGTCGAGCTGGCCGACCGGGCCGGCAGCTCCCTCGACAACGCCCGGCTCTACGCCCGCGAGCGCACCGCCGCGCTCACCCTGCAGCGCACCCTGCTGCCGCAGCAGGTCCCGCAGCCCACCGGTGTCGAGGTCGCCTACCGCTACGTTCCGGGCAGCATCGGCACCGAGGTCGGCGGCGACTGGTTCGACGTCATCCCGCTGCCCGGCGACCGCACCGCGCTGGTGGTCGGCGACGTGATGGGCCACGGGCTGCGGGCCGCCGCCACGATGGGCCGGCTGCGGACCGCCGTCCGCGTCCTGGCCGCCCTCGACCTGCCGCCGGACGTGCTGCTGCGACACGTCCACGAGCTGGCCGACGACCTCGCCCAGGGGCCCGACGAGGCCCTGCTGGCCACCTGCATCTACGCCGTGTTCGACCCGGCCACGGCCCGGCTGACGGTCTCCAAGGCCGGCCACATCCCGCCGGTGCTGGTCGTGCCGGGCGAGGACTCCGAGGAGGCGACCCGGAGCGGCGGCCCGCTGCTCGGTGGTGTCGGGCGGATCCTCGACCTGCCCTCCGGTGCGCCGCTCGGCGTCGGCGGCGTCCCGTTCGAGTCGGTCGAGCTCAAGATTCCCGAGGGCAGCCTGCTCGCCCTGTGCACCGACGGCCTGGTGGAGTCCCGGGACAAGGACCTCGACGTCGGCCTCGGCCGGCTGGTCACCGTGCTCCAGCAGCCGCACGCCTCCATCCAGGCGGCCTGCGAGGCGGTGCTGGACACCATGGAGCAGGGCCGCGAGCCGGACGACGTGGCGCTGCTGCTGGCCCGGCTCGGCCACGGCCAGGCCGGGACCCCGACGGCGGGCTGGACGCTGCCGGCCGAGCCCACCGCCGTCTCCCGGGCCCGCAGGCTGGTCCGCGCGGCCCTGGTCGAATGGGGGGTCGAGGAGCTCACCGACACCACCGAGCTGCTGGTCAGCGAGCTGGTCACCAACTCGGTCCGCTATGCGAGCGCTCCCATCGGAGTACGGTTGACGCTGGGCGAGACGCTGCTGGTCGAGATCTCCGACCCGCTGCCCGATCCGCCCCGCGAGCGCCACGCGGCCGAGGCCGACGAGGGTGGCCGGGGCCTGGAGCTCGTCCGCCGGCTCGCGCTGCGCTGGGGCGCCCGGGCGGAGGGCATGGGCAAGGTCGTCTGGTTCGAGCAGGCGCTGCCGGGTAATGAGCCCGACGAGCCGGGAGTCGAGTAGGACGCGAGTAGAACGGGACTGCATATGCCATCGGTCGGCCGGGGGGAGCGCGCACTCCGGAAGGGGGCGCGAGCGTGGCATTGTGGTTGCGCGGGCGGTAGGACAAAAACCTTCGCCCGATCTGATGTTGTGATGTTGAGGGCGTGTGAACGTACCCCTCGATGATGAATACTCGGTCTTCTCGGCATCCGGACGGTCGCGGGTTTGGAGGGGTCGGTCCGTTGAACAGCACCCCGGCGCGTAACGCGCCGAGCAGCAGCGGTCATGCCGCTGTGCCCGGGCAGGCCGGTTCACCACACCTGCCCGCCCCGTCCGCGGGGCAGAGCCGGGCCGCCCGCCCGGTGGTCGGCGCCCACCAGTGGGGCGCGGGGGACCCGGGGTCGATCTACGACTACATCCGGGTCGCCACCTTCGCGATCGGCCCCGACGGCCGGATCAGCCAGTGGAGCGAGCGCGCCGCCGAGTTCTTCGGCCTGCCCGCCGCCGAGGCGGTCGGCGCGGACCCGATCAGCACCTTCGTCCCGCGTGAGCTCTGGCAGCGCGGCCGCACCCGGCTGGAGCGCACGCTGGCCGGCGAGGAGTGGGTCGGCACCACGCCCTACCGCGACGCCACCGGCGGCGAGGGCCTCGCCGAGCTCTACCTGATGCCCGACAGCGCGCTGCCCACCGCCGGCGCCACCTGTCTCGCGGTCGACCTCGGCCGGCTGCGCCGGATCGAGACCGACCTCGCCGCCTCCGAGGCCGTCTTCGGCCAGACCCCGACCGGCTTCGTCCTCTTCGACGACCGGCTCCGGCTCCAGCGGGTCAACGACGCCTTCGCCTCCGGGATGGGCCTCGCCCCCAGCGACCTCGAAGGCCTGACCGCGCACGACCTCTTCCCGGCCTCCGAGGCCGACCGGCTGACCGCCGCGCTGCGCAAGGTCCTCGCCACCGGCGAGCCCGTCTTCGACCTGCGCTTCCACTCCGCCGTACCGACCCGCGAGGGCAACCGGCTCTGGGCCGTCTCGCTCTACCGCCTCAACGGTTCGGCCGGCCAGCCGATGGGCGTGGCCGGCCAGGTCTCCGACGTCACCAGCCGGCACGTCGCCGAGCGCGAGGCCGACGGCGTCCGCCGCAACCTCGCCCTGCTCAACGAGGCCAGCGCGCACATCGGCTCCACCCTGGACCTGGAGACCACCGCCAAGGAACTGCTGGACGTCGTCGTCCCGCCGTTCTGCGACCTCGCCACCGTGGACCTCTACACCGCCCTGCTCTCCGGCGAGACCGTCCCCAGCGCCGGCCGGTACGGCGACGGCGTCCTCACCGACGGCAGCGGCGAGCTGCGCCGGGTCGCCGTCTCCAGCGTGGTCGGCGGTGCCTCCTCGGTGCTCGGCTCGGTCACCGGCCTGCCGATCGCCGAGGCCGGCGGCACGCTCTGCTACCCGCGCCGCTCGCCGCACGCCCGGGCGCTGCGCACCGGCCGCAGCGTCGTCCCCGAGCCGGGGCCGGACCCCCTGCTGCGCTCCACGCTGATCGTGCCGCTGGTCGCCCGCGACCAGGTGCTCGGCCTGGTCCAGCTCTCCCGCGCGATCGGCAGCGAGCCGTTCGACGCCCGTGACGTCGCCATCGCCGAGGAGCTGGTGGCCCGCGCCGCCGTCTGCATCGACAACGCCCGGCTCTACCGCCGCGAGCACGAGCGCGCGCTGATCCTGCAGCGCAGCCTGCTGCCCCCGGGCAACCCGGCCGCCAGCGGCCTGGAGATCGCCTGCCGCTACCTGCCCAGCAACAACAACACCGAGGTCGGCGGCGACTGGTTCGACGTCATCCCGCTGCCGGGCAACCGCACCGCCCTGGTCATCGGCGACGTGATGGGCCGCGGCCTGCGCGCCGCCGTCGCGATGGGCCAGCTGCGCACCGCCGTCCGCACCCTGGCCATGCTCGACCTCGACCCCGCCGAGGTGCTCACCGCCCTCGACGAGATCGCCCGGGGCCTCGGCGACGACTCCGCGCCCGCCGGCTCACCCACCCCGTACGGCCGGCTCACCTCGACCGCCGACGAGGAGGCCCGCGAGGTCTACCTGGCCACCTGTGTCTACGCGGTCTACGACGCCGTCACCCGGCGCTGCGTCTTCGCCAACGCCGGCCACCTGCCGCCCGTCCTGCTCAGCCCCGACGAGCCCGCCCGGATGCTCGACGTACCGCCCGGCCTGCCGCTCGGCGTCGGCGGCGAGCCCTTCGAGGAGGTCGAGCTGACCCTGCCGGACGGCGCCGTGCTCGGCCTCTACACCGACGGGCTGGTGGAGAGCCGCAAGCACCAGCTGGACGAGGGCCTGCGCGCCTTCCGCACCGCGCTGTCGGCCGAGGGCAAGGGCCTGGAGGACCTCTGCGACCACGTCCTCGGCGAGCTCAACCCGCACCACGGCGAGGACGACATCGCCCTGCTGATGGCCAAGGTGCACGCCTTCCCCGACGACGCCGTCGGCAACTGGTTCCTGCCGCCCGAGCCGACCTCCGTCGCCAAGGCCCGCGAGCTGGCCTGCAGCTGGTTGCTGGCGCGCGGCCTGGACGAGCTGGTCGACACCACCGAGCTGCTGGTCAGCGAGCTGGTCACCAACGCGCTCCGGCACGGCCGGGGCGAGATCCGGCTCCGGCTGCTGCGCGACCGCAGCATGGTCTGCGAGGTCTGGGACGACGGCTACGCCCAGCCGCGCCAGCGGCGCGCGCAGGAGACCGACGAGGGCGGGCGCGGGCTCCAGCTGGTCAGCCTGCTGGCCGAGCGCTGGGGCAGCCGGCGGACGCCCAAGGGCAAGATCGTCTGGTTCGAGCTGTCGCTGTAGGCGGCGGCCCGACGCCGGGGGCCCAAGGGGCGCGCCGGAACCGCAAGGGAGACGGGCGGGCCGCCGGCACCGGGTCGGAGCGGACCGGGGGCGAGCGCGCGAGTCACCGTTCGGCTGTCCGGGTGCAGTCCCCGGGGGCCCGCCGTGTCGGTGCGGCCGCCCGCGCCCGGGCGGCGTTCGATGGCCGCCATGCGCGTCCGCCAGCTCACCGCCGCAGCCGCCGCGCTGCTGCTCGCCACCGGCTGCTCCGGCGGCCCGGCCCCGGCCCGCACCCCGGCGCCCGCCCCCGTGTCGGCCGCCCCCACCGCCGTCACGGGGGACGTCGGCCCGCCCGACCGGGACGCCGTCCGGGACGGCGGCACGCTGCGCTGGGCGGTGGACGCCGTCCCGGCCACGCTGAACGTCTACCAGCCGGCCGCGACCGCGGACAGCACCCTGCTCGCCCACGCGCTCTACCCCTCGCTGTTCCGGCCGGACGAGCACGGCCGGCCGGTCGCCGACCCGGACTACCTGGAGTCCGCCGAGTGCACCCCGCCCGGGCAGCGGCCGCAGGTGGTCACCTACCGGCTCAACCCGAACGCCGTCTGGAGCGACGGCACCCCGCTCTCGGCCGCCGACTTCACCGCCCAGCGGGCCGCCCTCTCCGGGCTCGACCCGGCCTACACCCCCAGCCGCCCGGCCGGGTACGACGCGATCGACTCGATCACGCCGGGCGCCGGCCCGCAGGAGGTGAAGGTGACCTTCCGGCAGCCGTACGCCGAGTGGCGCTCCCTGTTCGGGCCGCTCTACCCCGCGGCGGTGACCGGTTCCCCGGCGGCGTTCAACCGGCCGCTGACCGCGGGGCCGGAGCCGACGGCGGGCCCGTTCCTGCTCGCCGGGTACGACCCGGCGGGCGGGCGGGTGGGCCTGGTGCGCAGCCCGTCCTGGTGGGGCGAGCGGCCGAAGGCGGACCGGATCGACTTCCTGGCCACGCCGGCCGAGCGCCGGCTGGACGCGCTCGACCAGGACCGGCTGGACATCGCGCCGCTCACGGCCGCGGTCGACCGGGCCCAGGCGGCCCCCGGCAGCTCGGCCGATCTCGCCCGGGCCGCCGCCCAGGCGCTGCGGCGGGCGGAGGCACTGCCCGGCGTCACCGTGCACCGGGCCGCGGCCGCCGTGCTCACCCAGCTCACCCTGAACGCCGCCCGCGGCCCGCTCACCGACCCGGCCGTCCGGAACGCCCTCGCCCGGGCGGTCGACCGGCAGCGGATCGCCGACGCCGCGCTCACCCCGCTCGGCCTCGCCGCCGCCCCGCTCGGCAACCACCTGCTCGCCGGCGACCAGGACGGCTACCGGGACAACAGTTCCGCGCTCGGCCGGGCGGACCCGGGCCGGCTGCTGGACGCGGCCGGCTGGAAGCGCCCGGCGGGCGGCGGCATCCGCGCCCGGGGCGGGCACGAGCTGGCGCTCGCCCTGCTGGTCCCGGCCGGCTCCGCCACCGCCCGGCGCACCGCCGACGCGCTGACCGCCGACCTCGCCGCGGCCGGCATCGCGCTCCGGACGGTGGCGGTGCCCGCCGAGGCCTTCGTCCGGGACCACCTGGCCACCGGTGACTACGACCTCGCCCTGTTCTCCTGGCCGGCCGGGCCCCACCCGGCGGTCGAACAGCGCGCCGTCTACGCCAAGCCCCGGCCCGGCGCGGACGGCGCCCTGGAGGCCGGCAGCAACTACGGCCGCTCGGGGACGGAGGAGATCGACCGCCTCTTCGACCGGGCGGCCGCCGAGCTCGACCCGGCCGCCCACCTGGCCCTGCTCCAGGAGGCCGACACCCGGATCTGGCAGCTGGGCCACTCGGTGCCGCTCTACCAGCGGCCGGACCTGGTGGCCGTCCGGGAGGACGTGGCGGGTGCGGGCGCCTGGGGCTTCGGGGAGCCGCGCTTCCAGGACATCGGCTTCCGCGCCCCCTGACCGGGCCGGCCGTGCGGCAGGGCCGGGCGGAGCAGGGGCGGCAGGGCCGGGTGGAGTACCAGGACGGCACGCGGGCCCCGGACGGGGGCCGCTCCGGACCGGGCGGTGGCGGTCCGGCGGCGCGGTGTCCGCGGGCCCCGGGCACGGCGTCCGCCGGGTGAACAGTGGGTGATCCATCTGTGATCTTGATCCCGCCCGACCTGCCCGTTTCGGCCGACCTGGACGGTTCCCCGTACGATAGGAGGAAGCCGTGGCATGTCCTGCCCGGCGGGTGGACCGGTAGTAGCAGGCGGTACGGGCGGCGGCGATCAACAGGGATCGCCGGTCGGCGTCACGCAGCCGGGCGCCGTAACCCACGATTCCGGGAGAATCCGCTCCGCATGCCCACGCGCAATGACATCCGCAACGTTGCCATCGTCGCCCACGTCGACCACGGCAAGACCACGCTGGTCGACGCCATGCTGAAGCAGGCCGGCGCCTTCGCCGCCCACCAGCACCTCGACGACCGCATGATGGACTCCAACGACCTGGAGCGCGAGAAGGGCATCACCATTCTCGCGAAGAACACCGCCGTCAAGTACCACCCCAAGGAGGGTGGCGCGCCGATCACGATCAACATCATCGACACCCCCGGCCACGCCGACTTCGGTGGCGAGGTCGAGCGCGGCCTGTCGATGGTCGACGCGGTCGTGCTGCTGGTCGACGCCTCCGAGGGCCCGCTGCCGCAGACCCGCTTCGTGCTCCGCAAGGCGCTGACGGCCAAGCTGCCGGTCATCCTCTGCATCAACAAGACCGACCGCCCGGACTCCCGGATCGACGAGGTCATCAACGAGACCTACGACCTCTTCCTGGACCTCGACGCCACCGAGGACCAGATCGAGTTCCCGATCGTCTACGCCTGTGCGCGTGACGGCGTCGCCTCGATGACCAAGCCGGAGAACGGCACCGTGCCGGCCGACAGCGACTCGCTGGAGCCGTTCTTCTCCACCATCCTGGAGCACGTCCCGGCCCCGATCTACGACGAGGACGCCCCGCTCCAGGCGCACGTCACCAACCTGGACGCCGACAACTTCCTCGGCCGCATCGCGCTCTGCCGCGTCGAGCAGGGCGAGCTGCGCAAGGGCCAGCAGGTCGCGTGGATGAAGCGCGACGGCTCGGTCCAGCAGGTCAAGATCACCGAGCTGCTGATGACCGAGGCGCTCACCCGCAAGCCGGCCGAGGTGGCCGGCCCCGGCGACATCTGCGCCGTCGCGGGCATCCCGGACATCATGATCGGCGAGACCCTGGCCGACCTGGAGAACCCGGTCGCGCTGCCGCTCATCACGGTGGACGAGCCGGCCATCTCGATGGTCATCGGCACCAACACCTCGCCGCTGGTCGGCAAGGGCGGCAAGGGCCACAAGGTCACCGCCCGCATGGTGAAGGACCGCCTGGACCGCGAGCTGATCGGTAACGTCTCGCTCCGCGTGCTGCCGACCGAGCGTCCGGACGCCTGGGAGGTCCAGGGCCGTGGCGAGCTGGCGCTGGCCATCCTGGTCGAGACCATGCGCCGGGAGCTGTTCGAGCTGACCGTCGGCAAGCCGCAGGTCGTCACCAAGGTCATCAACGGCAAGACCCACGAGCCGGTCGAGCGGATGACCATCGACAGCCCCGAGGAGTACCTCGGCGCCATCACCCAGCTGATGGCGACCCGCAAGGGCCGCATGGAGACCATGACGAACCACGGCTCCGGCTGGGTCCGCATGGAGTTCATCGTCCCGTCGCGCGGTCTGATCGGCTTCCGGACCCAGTTCCTGACCGACACCCGCGGCACCGGCATCGCGCACAGCATCTTCGAGGGCCACGAGCCGTGGTTCGGCGAGCTGCGGATGCGCAACAACGGTTCGCTGGTGGCGGACCGCGCGGGCGTCGTGACGCCGTTCGCGATGATGGGCATCCAGGAGCGCGGCACGCTCTTCGTCGAGCCCACCACCGAGGTGTACGAGGGCATGATCGTCGGCGAGAACTCGCGCCAGGACGACATGGACATCAACATCACCAAGGAGAAGAAGCTCACCAACATGCGTGCCGCTTCCTCCGACACCACCGAGAACCTGGTGCCGCCGCGCAAGCTCTCGCTGGAGCAGTCCCTGGAGTTCTGCCGCGAGGACGAGTGCATCGAGGTCACCCCGGAGACCGTGCGCATCCGCAAGGTGGTTCTGGACCAGAAGGAGCGCGGCCGTTCGGCTTCGCGCGCCAAGAAGGCCTGACGCCCCGCTTTAAACGGGCTTTGGCCTGAATCGATCGCCCCCCTTTCCGATGGAGAGGGGGGCGATCGTTTTTCACTACTCCACGCTGTCGACGCGCGTATAAACGGAATAGCGCTTAACACAGCAAGGTGTCCGCTGAGCGAACGTGACAGTCCGTCATTCATGACGACTGTCCGTTTAATGCCTGTCTGAGTATGTCTCTTATGTCCGATTTTCGAAACTTACCGACCGTTCATGTGACCTAATTGAGATCGGCAGTGGTCACTTTCGTGTCCGTACGTGACACATAGTGGGTGCAGTCAGGCTCGGGTCAAGGGTTAACGCGCAGGGGTGCGCGCCGAAACCACGAGCGCGGACGGCACAACGGAAGCGGCATCAGTCGCCCGTAGTGCTCTCCTCGTTGGAAAGTCGATTTCAGGAGGCATCCCCCATGCGCGGTGCAACCCAGACCAAGTGGATCGTTGCGGCGACCGCTATCGCCCTTGCGGCGACCGCTTGCAGCACCAGCTCGAAGAGCAGTGACAAGGCCTCTTCCGGCGGCGGCAGCATCGCCGTCCAGCTCGGCGAGCCGCAGCACGGTCTGGTTCCCCAGAACACCGCGGAGTCCGAGGGCGCCGAGGTCCTCGGTGCGATCTTCGCCGGCCTGGTCGAGTACGACAACAAGACCAACGAGCCGAAGCTGCGCGTCGCCGAGTCGATCGAGAGCGCCGACAGCAAGCTCTGGACGATCAAGCTGAAGGACGGCTACACCTTCCACAACGGTGAGAAGGTGACCGCACAGTCCTTCGTCGACGCCTGGAACTGGGGCGCCAACCAGGACAACGCCGCCGAGGGCCTGCCGTTCTTCGCGAAGATCGAGGGCTCCGAGGACCTGGCCCCGGGCAAGGACAAGAAGCCGACCACCGACAAGCTCAAGGGCCTGACGGTCGTCGACGACAAGACCTTCACCGTCTCCCTGACGCAGCCGTTCTCCCAGTTCAAGACCATGCTGGGCTACAACGCGTTCTACCCGCTGCCCAAGGCGTTCTTCAGCGACCCGAAGACCTTCGCCGACAAGCCGATCGGCAACGGCCCGTTCGAGATGGACGGCGCCTGGGAGCACAACAAGCAGATCAAGGTCAAGCGCTACGAGAACTTCCCGGCCTCGGACGGCAAGGCGAAGCTCCAGGGCGTGACCTTCAAGATCTACGACAACCTGGACACCGCGTACAACGACCTGCGCGCCGACAACATCCAGGCCACCGACAAGCTGCCGATCTCGGCCCTGTCGAGCGTCAAGGGCGAGTTCGGCGACCGCTACATCTACAAGCCGGAGTCCGGCGTCGGCTACATCGGCTTCCCGATCGCCACCAACCCGGCCACCTACGGCAAGCCGGAGATCCGCAAGGCGATCTCGATGGCGATCGACCGCGAGGCGATCACCAAGACGATCTTCTCGGGCACCCGCGTCCCGGCCGACGACTTCATCAACCCGCTCATCCCGGGTTACCGCAAGGGCGCCATGGGCGACGCGGCGAAGTACGACCCGGCCAAGGCCAAGGCGCTCTACGACTCGGTCGGCGGCGTCCCCGGCAACACCATCGAGCTCGGCTACAACGCCGATGGTGGCCACAAGGAGTGGATCGAGGCCGTCGCCAACCAGCTGAAGAAGAACCTGGGCGTCGAGGTCACCACCAAGCCGTTCGAGAAGTTCGGCAAGATCCTGGACGCGCTGGGCGAGAAGCAGTACTCGGGCGCCTTCCGCATGGCGTGGTCGATGGACTACCCGTCGATCGAGAACTACCTGCGTCCGATCTTCTCCAAGGTCGCGATCGAGAACGGCTCGAACTACGGCGGTTACGTCAACGACAAGTTCGAGGACCTGCTGAACCAGGCCGACCAGGCGAAGACCCAGGACGAGGGCCAGAAGCTGTACCAGCAGGCCGACGACATCCTGGTGCAGGACCTGCCGTACATCCCGGTGTACACCTACATGTCCTCCGCCGCGTACAGCAAGAAGATCAAGAACTTCGACACCGACGCCCAGGGCCGTATGAACCTGGACGAGGTCGAGCTCGCCGGCTGATCCGGTTAATCAGACGAACGGGGGCGGGCGGATCGGACTACAGTCCGAGTCCTCCCGCCTCCCTTCCTTGTCCGAAAGTGTGGAGGTCTGATGGGCCGCTATGTCATCCGCCGACTGATACAGGCGATCCCTGTCCTGCTCGGTGCGACTCTGCTGATCTATGCGCTGGTTCACTACCTGCCCGGTGACCCGGTGCAGGCGCTGGCCGGCGAGAAGCGGGCCGACCCGCTCGTGGCGGAGATGATCCGCCAGAAGTACCACCTGAACGACCCCTTCCTGCTGCAGTACTGGAACTACATCTCAGGGGTCTTCCAGGGGAACCTCGGCGAGAGCCTGACCGGTCGCTCCGTGACCGACATGATCAGCGAGGCGTTCCCGTACACCGTCAACCTCGCCCTGGTCGCCTTCATCATCGAAGCGGTCATGGGTGTGCTGGCGGGTGTCATGGCGGCCCTGCGCAAGGGCAAGTTCATCGACCAGCTGGTCCTGATCAGCACCCTGTTCGTGATCTCGATCCCGGTCTTCGTCACCGGCTTCGTGCTCCAGCTGGTGCTGGGCGTGAAGCTCAAGACCGACTACGGCATCGACTTCTTCCCGGTCTCCTTCAACGAGGAGGACGGACTGCGGGCCTACCTGCTGCCGGCCTTCGTGCTGGCGTCGACCTCGCTCGCGTACGTCGCCCGACTGACCCGCACCAGCCTGATGGAGACCATGCGCGCGGACTACGTCCGCACCGCGGTCGCCAAGGGTCTGAAGCGTCGTCGGGTGATCGGCCGTCACGCCCTGCGCAACGCGCTGATCCCGATCGTCACCTTCCTCGGTGCCGACCTCGGCGGTCTGATGGGTGGCGCGGTCATCACCGAGAAGATCTTCAACATGCACGGCATCGGCGGCCTGCTGGCCCAGTCCGTGTACCAGAAGCAGGGCACGGTGATCGTCGGCATGGTCACCCTGCTGGTGATGATCTACCTGATCACCACCCTGCTCGTGGACCTGCTGTACGCCGTGCTCGACCCGAGGATCCGCTATGAGTGACACCATCACCGTGGGCAGCGAGGCGCCCGAGGACAAGACCCCGAAGGCCGCGCCGGAGAAGAAGCAGAAGCCCGAGCGGGTGGCCAGCCTCTGGTCCGACGCGCTGCGCGACCTGCGCCGCAACCCGGTCTTCATCATCGGTGCGGTGCTGGTCTCCGCGCTGCTGGTGATCGCCGCCGTGCCGCAGCTGTTCACCGACGGCAGCCCGCTCGCGGGCGGTGCGTGCGACCTGGCCAACTCCCTGAAGCGCCCGAGCGCCGAGCACTGGTTCGGCTTCGACGTGCAGGGCTGTGACGTCTACACCCGCACCATCTGGGGTGCCCGCAACTCGATCATCGTCGGTGTGCTCACCACCACCGTGGTGACCGTGATCGGCGCCCTGCTCGGTCTGCTGGCCGGCTGGGTCGGTGGCATCACCGACAGCATCCTGTCGCGCTTCACCGAGATCTTCTTCTCGATCCCGCTGCTGCTCGGCGGCATGCTGATCATGTCGATGCTCGGCAAGGGCAACGCCTACACCGTCTCCGTCGTGATGGCCGTGCTCGGCTGGCCGCAGATCTTCCGCATCATGCGCGCCTCCGTGCTGGCCAACAAGCACAACGACTACGTGATGGCGGCCCGCGCGCTCGGCGCCGGCAGCTTCCGGATCACCTTCCGGCACATCCTGCCGAACGCCATCGCGCCGGTGATCGTGGTCTCCGCGATCAGCCTGGGCGTGTACATCGGCGCCGAGGCGGCCCTGTCCTACCTGGGCATCGGTGTCCAGTCCCCGGAGATCTCCTGGGGCCTGATGATCAGCGACGCCCAGCCCCGCTTCCTGACCGCCCCGCACGTGCTGCTCTTCCCGTCCGCGGTGCTGAGCGTCACGGTGCTGGCGTTCATCATGCTCGGCGACGCGGTGCGCGACGCCCTCGACCCGAAGCTCCGCTGAGAGAAGAGGTGACGACCCGATGACCACCGTGATCGAGAAGAACCAGAAGAGCGGACGCCTCGAAATCGGCACCCCGCTGCTGGAGGTCCGTGACCTCCACGTGGAGTTCCACACCCGCGACGGCGTCGCCAAGGCCGTGAACGGCGTCAACTACTCCGTCTCCGCCGGTGAGACCCTGGCGGTGCTCGGCGAGTCCGGCTCCGGCAAGTCGGTGACCGCCCAGACCATCATGGGCATCCTGGACATGCCGCCCGGCAAGATCAGCCAGGGGCAGATCCTCTTCCGCGGCGAGGACATGCTCGCCATGAAGGAGGAGCAGCGCCGGCTGATCCGCGGCCAGAAGATCGCGATGATCTTCCAGGACGCGCTCTCCTCGCTGAACCCGGTGATGACCGTCGGCGACCAGCTCGGCGAGATGTTCCGGGTGCACCGGGGGATGTCCAAGAAGGACGCCCGGGCCAAGGCCGTCGAGCTGATGGAGCGCGTGCGCATCCCCGCCGCCAAGCAGCGCGTGGGCGACTACCCGCACCAGTTCTCCGGCGGCATGCGCCAGCGCATCATGATCGCGATGGCGCTCTCCATGGAGCCCGACCTGATCATCGCCGACGAGCCCACCACCGCCCTGGACGTCACCGTCCAGGCCCAGGTGATGGACCTGCTGGCGGAGCTGCAGGCCGAGTACAACATGGGCCTGATCCTGATCACCCACGACCTCGGCGTGGTCGCCGACGTCGCGGACAAGATCGCCGTGATGTACGCGGGCCGGATCGTCGAGACCGCCCCGGTGCACGAGCTGTACGCCAACCCCGCGCACCCGTACACCAAGGGCCTGCTCCGCTCCATCCCGCGCCTGGACCAGAAGGGCCAGGAGCTGTACGCGATCAAGGGCCTGCCCCCGAACCTGCTGAAGGTCCCGGCCGGCTGCGCGTTCAACCCCCGCTGTGACGTCGCCACCGACCAGTGCCGCTCGGAGGTCCCGAAGCTGCACCAGGTGACCGACAAGGACGGCACGGAGCTCACCGGCCGCCGCAGCGCGTGCCACCTCTGGAAGGAGACCCTCCATGGCTGAGCCCATCCTGGAGGTCAAGGACCTGGTCAAGCACTACCCGCTGACCCAGGGCATCCTCTTCAAGAAGCAGGTCGGCGCGGTCAAGGCGGTCGACGGCATCTCGTTCGACCTGATGAAGGGCGAGACGCTCGGCATCGTCGGCGAGTCCGGCTGTGGCAAGTCCACGCTGGCCAAGGTCCTGATGAACCTGGAGCGGGCGACCTCCGGCCAGGTGCTGTTCAAGGGCGAGGACATCTCCAAGCTGTCCGGCGCCGGCCTGAAGGCCGTCCGCCGCAACATCCAGATGGTGTTCCAGGACCCGTACACCTCGCTCAACCCGCGCATGACGGTCGGCGACATCATCGGCGAGCCCTTCGAGATCCACCCCGAGGTGGCTCCCAAGGGCGACCGCCGCAAGGCCGTCCAGGACCTCCTGGACGTCGTCGGGCTGAACCCGGAGTACATCAACCGGTACCCGCACCAGTTCTCCGGCGGCCAGCGCCAGCGCATCGGCATCGCCCGCGGCCTCGCGCTCAAGCCCGAGATCATCATCTGCGACGAGCCGGTCTCCGCGCTGGACGTCTCCGTCCAGGCGCAGGTGATCAACCTGCTGGACCAGCTGCAGAGCGAGTTCGAGCTCTCGTACATGTTCATCGCGCACGACCTCTCGATCGTCCGGCACATCTCCGACCGCGTCGGCGTGATGTACCTCGGCAAGATGGTCGAGATCGGCACCGACGAGGCGATCTACGAGAACGCCACGCACCCGTACACCCAGGCGCTGCTCTCCGCGGTGCCGGTGCCGGACCCGACCGCGCGCGAGTCCCGCGACCGGATCATCCTGACCGGCGACATCCCCTCGCCGGCCAACCCGCCGTCGGGCTGCCGCTTCCGCACCCGCTGCTGGAAGGCGGAGGAGCGCTGCTCCACCGAGGTCCCGCTGCTGGCGATCCCGACCACGCTGAGCGGCGCGGCCGCCCACGAGTCGGCCTGCCACTTCGCCGAGGTCCGGGAGACGGTCGCCGCCGTCTGATCCCCAGGCGTTTCCCGGAAGGGCCCGCGGCTCCGAGCCGCGGGCCCTTCCGGCGTTCCGTCAACTTCCGACCGGGCCCCCGCACCCGTCCGGGTGTACCCGACTCGCGCCGCCGGGCGGCCGCGCTTCTCATGGGGTGTGATGCGACACACACCTTGAGGAGGGACCTCCATGCCCGCAGCCACTCGCGCTCGATGGGTCCTCGCCGCTGCGACATCTGTGGCCCTGGTGGCCAGCGGGTGCAGCAGTAGCGGCGGAGGCAGTAGCTCGTCGGACAGCAGCAAGACCTTCAGCTACCAGAGCAGTGAGCCGCAGAACCCGCTCCAGCCCGCGAACGCGAACGAGACCGGTGGCGGTCGCATCCTGCAGAACCTCTTCAAGGGGCTGGTCGACTACGACCCCAGCAACGCCAAGATCCGGATGCAGGTCGCGGACTCGATCGACACCAGCGACTCGCAGACCTTCAACGTCACCCTGAAGAGCGGCTGGACGTTCCACGACGGCACCCCGGTCACCTCGAAGAACTTCGTCGACGCCTGGAACTGGGGCGCGACCACCAGCAACAACCAGATCAACAGCTCCTGGTTCTCCGACATCGAGGGCTACCAGGACGTCCACCCGGCGAGCGGCCAGCCGACCGCCACCGCGATGTCCGGCCTGACCGTCGTCGACGACACGCACTTCACCATCAAGCTGCGGAACAAGGTCTCGTACTTCGAGTACAAGCTGGGCTACATCGCCTTCTCCCCGCTGCCGACCGCCTTCTTCAACGACCCGGCCGGGTACGGGCAGAAGCCGGTGGGCAACGGCGCCTACCAGTTCGTCAGCTGGGACCACAACCAGCAGGTGGTGACCAAGGCCTACCCGAACTACCAGGGCGTGGACAAGCCGAAGAACGGCGGCATCGTCTTCAAGATGTACAACACCGCCGAGGCCGCCTACGCGGACCTGCAGTCCAACAACCTCGACGTGATGGACCAGGTGCCGCCGTCCGCGCTGGCCACGTACAAGGCCGACCTCGGGGACCGCGCGATCGACTCGCCGCAGGGCGCGATCCAGAACATCGGCTTCACGCTCTACCAGCCGGAGTGGGCCGGCCCCGAGAAGGCCAAGGTCCGCCAGGGCCTGTCGATGGCGATCGACCGCCCGACCATCACCAAGACGGTCCTCCAGGGCTCGCGCGCGCCCGCCTCCGCCTGGGTCGCCGAGGGCGTCGAGGGCTACAAGGCCGGCCAGTGCGGCGACTTCTGCAACTTCAACCCGACCCAGGCGAAGCAGCTGATCACCGAGGGCGGCGGTGTCCCCGGCAACAGGCTGACGATCACCTACAACGCGGACGGCGGCCACAAGGAGTGGGTCGACGCGGTCTGCAACTCGATCCGGCAGAGCACCGGCGTGGACTGTGTGGGTGACCCGAAGCCCGACTTCAAGACCGCCCGCGCGGCGATCACCGGGCACCAGATCAACGGCGCCTTCCGGACCGGCTGGGTGCAGGACTACCCGCTGAACGCCAACTTCATGGCCGACGTCTACCGCACCGGCGCGGCGTCCAACGACTTCGGCTACAGCAGCCCGCAGTTCGACCAGCTGGCCGACCAGGCCGACCGGGCCGCCAGCGTGAGCGACACGGTGACCGGCTACCAGGAGGCGGAGAAGGTGCTGGCGACCGACATGCCGGCCATCCCGCTCTGGTACTACCGCACCAACTCGGGCTACTCCAACAACGTCCAGAACGTGACGTTCGACTCCTTCGGCAACCCGGCCTGGACCCAGGTCGAGGTCAAGGGCTGATCCAGCCCCTCGCGCCGGCCCCGCCCTCCCCGCACGGAGGGCGGGGCCCGGGCGCTCGACCCCAACCGGCCCTCCGCACCCGGTCACGGGCCGACCAGTCACCTAGGAAGGAGGCTCGGATGGGAAGTTATGTGCTGCGGCGGGTGCTGCAGATGATCCCGGTGTTCTTCGGCTCCACATTCCTGATCTTCCTGATGGTCTACACGCTGCCGGGCGACCCGGTCGCGGCGCTGTTCGGGGACAAGGCCGCCGACCCGGCGGTGGTGGCCAACCTGAAGCACAAGTACTACCTCGACCAGCCGCTCTGGAAGCAGTACCTGCACTACATGGGGAACCTCTTCCAGGGCGACTTCGGGATGAGCTTCACCGGCCGCTCGGTCACCGACATCATGGCGGACGCCTTCCCGGTCACCATCCGGCTGGCGCTGATGGCCTTCGCCTTCGAGCTGATCGTCGGACTGACGCTCGGCCTGGTCTCCGGCCTCAAGCGCGGCAGCATCCAGGACACCCTGGTGCTGGTCCTGACCCTGGTGGTGATCTCGATCCCGGTCTTCGTGCTGGCCTACATCGCCCAGACGATCTTCGCGACCAATCTGGGCTGGGTCACCCCGACCGTGCAGGACTCCACGGACCTCTCCCAGCTGATCCTGCCCGCGATCGTGCTGGGTTCGCTCTCCCTCGCGTACGTCGCCCGGCTCACCCGGACGTCGATCGGGGAGAACCTGCGGGCGGACTACATGCGGACCGCGGTCGCCAAGGGCCTGCCCCGGCGCACCGTCATCACCCGCCACCTGCTGCGCAATTCGCTGATCCCGGTGGTCACCTTCCTCGGGACCGACCTCGGCGCGCTGATGGGCGGCGCGATCGTCACCGAGGGCATCTTCAACGTCCAGGGCATCGGCAACGTGCTGTACCGGGCGATCAACCAGAAGGAGGGCCCCACCGTGGTCGGCATCGTGACCGTCCTGGTGATCGTCTATCTGGTCGCCTCCCTGATCGTCGACCTGCTCTACGCGGTCCTGGACCCGAGGATCCGCTATGCCTGATCTGCATGACGAGGGCGAGTTCAAGCCGCATCCGGCCCCGGGCGTCGACCACCTCGACTACGCCGGCGAGCAGGGCATGGCGGTCGAGCAGGAGACCCTGGTCGAGGGCGACCCGACCAAGCGGGAAGAGGCCCGCAGCCTCTGGGGCGATGCCTGGCGGGACCTCCGGCGCCGGCCGATCTTCCTGATCTCGGCGCTGCTGATCGTGCTGCTGATCGTGATGTCGATCTTCCCCTGGGCTTTCACGGACGCCAATCCGCGCAAGGCCGACCTGGTCAACGACTTCCTCAAGCGCCCGGACTGGACGGACTTCTTCGGTGCCGGCTGGTTCGGCTACGACGGCCAGGGCCGGTCCATCTACGCCCGGGTGATCTACGGGGCGCGGGCGTCGATCACCGTCGGCATCTTCGTGACCCTGGGGGTCACCCTGCTCGGCGGGCTGACCGGCATGGTCGCCGGGTACTTCGGCGGCGCCGTGGACGCCGTGATCTCCCGCGTCGTCGACATCTTCTTCGGCATCCCGCTGCTGCTCGGCGCGCTGGTCCTGCTGGGCGCCTTCTCCGCCCGCACGGTGTGGAGCGTGGTCATCGCCCTCGCGGTGCTCGGCTGGACGCAGATCGCGCGCGTCATGCGCGGCGCCGTGCTGACCGTCAAACAGTCCGACTACGTGGTGGCCGGCCGCGCGCTCGGCGCGGGCACCGGGCGGTTGATGTTCCGGCACATCCTGCCGAACGCGCTGGCCCCGGTGATCGTCGTCGCCACCATCGCGCTGGGCGGCTACATCGCGACCGAGGCCACGCTGAGCTTCCTCGGCATCGGTCTGCAGGACCCGACCATCTCCTGGGGCATCGACATCGCCTCCGCCCAGAAGGTCATCCGGACGGCCCCGTACGTGCTGTTCTTCCCGGCCGCGGCACTGTCGATCACCGTGCTGGCCTTCATCATGCTGGGTGACGCGGTGCGCGACGCCCTCGACCCGAAGCTTCGCTGAGCGAGGGGACTCATCGTGACCACAGCTGTCGACACCGGCAAGCCCCAGCGGGAGGCGCCCTACGAGGGGCCGCTGCTGGACGTCCGGGACCTGCACGTCGAGTTCGTCACCCGGGACGGCGTGGCGAAGGCGGTCAACGGGGTCAACTACAGCGTCCGGGCGGGGGAGACCCTGGCGGTGCTGGGGGAGTCCGGTTCGGGCAAGTCGGTGACCGCGCAGGCGATCATGGGCATCCTGGACATGCCCCCGGCCCGCATCCCCCAGGGGGAGATCCGCTTCCGGGGCCAGGACATGCTGAAGATGGGCAAGGAGGAGCGGCGCAGGATCCGGGGCCAGAAGATCGCGATGATCTTCCAGGACGCGCTCTCCTCGCTCAACCCGGTGCTGAGCGTGGGGTTCCAGCTCGGGGAGATGTTCCGGGCCCACCACGGGACGTCGCGCAAGGAGGCCAAGGCCAAGGCCGTCGAGCTGATGGACCGGGTGCGCATCCCGGCGGCGAAGGACCGGGTCAACGACTACCCGCACCAGTTCTCCGGCGGTATGCGCCAGCGCATCATGATCGCCATGGCGCTGGCGCTGGAGCCGGACCTGATCATCGCGGACGAGCCGACCACCGCGCTGGACGTGACCGTCCAGGCCCAGGTGATGGACCTGCTGGCGGAGTTGCAGGCCGAGTTCCACATGGGTCTGATCCTGATCACCCACGACCTCGGCGTGGTCGCCGACGTCGCGGACAAGATCGCCGTGATGTACGCGGGCCGGATCGTCGAGACCGCCCCGGTGCACGAGCTGTACGCGCGGCCGGCGCACCCGTACACCCGGGGCCTGCTGGACTCGATCCCGCGGCTGGACCAGAAGGGCCAGGAGCTCTACGCGATCAAGGGGCTGCCGCCCAACCTGCTGCGGATCCCGCCGGGTTGCGCGTTCAACCCGCGCTGCCCGCGGGCCCAGGACATCTGCCGGGCCGAGGTGCCGAAGCTGTTCCAGGTCACCGCGGACGACGGCAGCGAGCTGGCCGGGCGGGGCAGCGCCTGCTTCTTCTGGAAGGAGACCCTCCATGGCTGACGGGGCCAGCCCGCTCGGGCCGCCGGTGCCGGAGGAGGTGGCGTTCGCGCAGCCGGTGCCGCGCGGCGAGCCGATCCTCGAAGTCCGGGATCTGATCAAGCACTTCCCGCTGACGAGGGGCGTCGTCTTCAAGAAGCAGGTCGGCGCGGTGAAGGCGGTCGACGGGGTCAGCTTCGACCTGATGCAGGGCGAGACGCTCGGCATCGTGGGGGAGTCCGGCTGCGGCAAGTCCACGCTGGCCAAGGTGCTGATGAACCTGGAGCCGGCCACCGGCGGATCGGTGCGCTACAAGGGGGAGGAGATCTCCCGGCTCTCCGGCGCGGGCCTGAAGGCGGTGCGCCGCAACATCCAGATGGTGTTCCAGGACCCGTACACCTCGCTCAACCCGCGCATGACGGTCGGTGACATCATCGGCGAGCCGTACGAGATCCACTCCGACGTGGCGCCGAAGGGGGACCGCCGCAGGGCCGTCCAGGACCTGCTGGACGTGGTCGGCCTGAACCCGGAGTACATCAACCGGTACCCGCACCAGTTCTCCGGCGGCCAGCGCCAGCGCATCGGCATCGCCCGGGGGCTGGCGCTCAAGCCGGAGGTGATCATCTGCGACGAGCCGGTCTCCGCGCTGGACGTGTCCGTCCAGGCGCAGGTGATCAACCTGCTGGAGCAGCTCCAGGGCGAGTTCAACCTCTCCTACATGTTCATCGCGCACGACCTCTCGATCGTGCGGCACATCTCCGACCGGGTCGGTGTGATGTACCTGGGCAGGATGGTCGAGATCGGCTCCGACCTGGAGATCTACGACCACGCGACCCACCCGTACACCCAGGCGCTGCTCTCGGCGGTGCCGGTGCCGGACCCGACGGCGCGCGAGTCGCGGGACCGGATCGTGCTCACCGGGGACGTGCCCTCACCGGCCAACCCGCCGTCCGGCTGCCGGTTCCGCACCCGCTGCTGGAAGGCGCAGGAGCGGTGCAGCGTGGAGGTCCCGCTGCTGGCCGCTCCCGCCTGGCTGGACGGGCTCGCCCGGCACGACTCGGCCTGCCACTTCGCGGCCGAGCGCGGGGGCCCGGGGGGCGAGCAGGCCGGCCCCGGCGTACCGGCGCCGCCACCGGAATCCAGTTGACACAGTAGTCCCGACCCCGCGGCAAGGGCGCGTCCTCCATCCGGAGGGCGCGCCCTTGCGTTGTCCTGCGGAAACGCCGGAATTCCCGGCCCGGGATTGATCATTACGCTCCGTAAAGCATCGAATACCGGAACTTATTGTTCGTTATCCGGAAACCGGAACGCGACATTCCAGGTGCGATATGCAGGAATTTGGCGAGCATTGTCACGACTTGGTCTGAGCATGTAATTGAAAAGAGATGTGACGCGGATTCCGCCGGAGGGGTCAAGTGATCGATAGTTGCTCTGCGCGTATCAGTGGTCACCTCGCCAACTGTGCGGATCGGCCCTGAGATGTCGACCCTCGCCATGCCCGGCACACCGACTGGCGGGGCGCCGTTCGTTCGTAAGCCCCTAAATCGAGAGGCAGTTGAATGAGGCTCACCAAGACCATGCGTTGGACCGCGCTCGCGGCGTGCACCGCGCTCGCGATCTCCGCCTGCAGCACCGGTGACAAGAAGTCCTCCAGCGAGGCGAGCGGCGCCGGGTCGGGCAAGACGGGTGGCTCGATCAGCGTCGAGCTGGGTGAGCCGCAGCACGGGCTGGTGCCCCAGAACACCTCCGAGTCCGAGGGCGCCGAGGTGCTCAACGCGATCTTCGCCGGCCTGGTCGACTACGACATCAAGGACAACTCGCCCAAGCTCCGGGTCGCCGAGTCGATCGAGAGCCAGGACGCCACCACCTGGACGATCAAGCTGAAGGACGGCTACACCTTCCACAACGGCGAGAAGGTCACCGCCCAGTCCTTCGTCGACGCCTGGAACTACGGCGCCAACCAGGACAACGCGCAGGAGGCGCTGCCGTTCTTCGACAAGATCCTCGGCTCCGACGAGCTGGCCCCGGGCAAGGACAAGAAGCCCACCGCCGACAAGCTCAAGGGCCTCGCGGTCGTCGACGACAAGACCTTCACCGTCACCCTCAAGGCGCCGTTCTCCCAGTTCAAGACCATGCTGGGCTACAACGCGTTCTTCCCGCTCCCGAAGGCGTTCTTCGCCGACCCGAAGGCGTTCGAGGACGCGCCGATCGGCAACGGCGCGTTCCAGATCGACGGGAAGTGGGAGCACAACAAGCAGATCAAGGTGAAGCGGTTCGAGAACTTCCCGGCGTCGGACGGAAAGGCCAAGCTGGATTCCGTCACCTTCAAGATTTACGACAAGCTGGACACCGCCTACAACGACCTGCGGGCAAACAACATCCAGATCACCGACAAGCTGCCTATCTCGGCGATGTCGACCGTCGCCCAGGAGTTCGGCGACCGCTACATCTACAAGCCCGATTCCGGTGTCGGGTACATCGGATTCCCGATCTCGACGAACCCGGCATTCGCCAAGCCGGACCTCCGTAAGGCGATCTCGATGGCGATCGACCGGGAATCGATCACCAAGACCATCTTCTCGGGCACCCGCAAGCCGGCCGACGACTTCATCAACCCGATCATTCCCGGGTACCGCCAGGGCGCGCTGGGCGACGTCGCCAAGTACAACCCGGCGAAGGCCAAGGAGCTCTTCACCCAGGCCGGGGGCCTGCCCGGCAACACGCTGGAGATCGGCTACAACGCCGACGGCGGCCACAAGGAGTGGATCGAGGCGGTCGGCAACCAGCTCAAGGCGAACCTCGGGATCGACGTCACCTTCAAGCCGTTCGAGAAGTTCGGCGCGATCCTCACCGCGCTGGGCGACCACAAGTACGCCGGGGCCTTCCGCATGGCCTGGTCGATGGACTACCCGTCGATCGAGAACTACCTGCGGCCGATCTTCTCCAAGGTCGCCATCGACAACGGCTCCAACTACGGCGGCTACGTCAACGAGGAGTTCGAGTCGCTGCTGGCCCGGGCGGACGCGGCCAAGACCGACGCCGAGGGCATCAAGCTCTACCAGCAGGCCGACGACGTCCTGATCAAGGACCTGCCGTACATCCCGGTCTACACCTACATGTCGTCCGCGGCCTACACCAAGGCCGTCAAGAACGTGAACGTCAACGCCCAGGGACAGATGGACCTGGCCAACGTCGAACTGGCCTGACCGACATCCATCTGACCGGCACGCCGGGACGGGCGGCGCGGGAAACCCCCGTGCCGCCCGGCACAGGCGTGCCCCGAACCACGAGGAGGCCGCATGGGCCGCTATGTGGTCCGCCGGATCATCCAGGCCATACCTGTGATCCTCGGCGCGACGTTCCTGATCTACGCACTGGTCTTCCTGCTGCCTGGCGACCCCATCACGGCACTGGCCGGTGAGAAGCGGCAGGACCCTGCCGTCGTCGCGGTCCTGCGCGACCGCTACCACCTGGACGACCCGTTCTTCGTCCAGTACTGGGACTACCTGGTCGGCCTGTTCAAGGGCGACTTCGGGGAGGACTACCGCGGCAACCAGGTCGTGGACGTCATGAAGACGGCCTTCCCGTACACCATCAACCTGGCGGTGACCGCACTGGTCATCGAGATGGTCGTCGGTGTCACCGCCGGTGTGATCGCCGCCCTGCGGCGCGGCAGGTTCATCGACAACGTGGTGCTGATCTCGACCCTGATGGTCATCTCGATCCCGGTCTTCGTGATCGGTTTCGTGCTGCAGCTGCTCCTCGGGGTGAAGCTCAACACCGACTACGGCATCGACTTCTTCCCGGTGTCGTTCAACGAGGACGCCGGCTTCCGGTCCTATCTGCTGCCGGCCTACGTCCTCGCCTCCACCTCGCTGGCGTACATCGCCCGGCTCACCCGGACCAGCCTGATCGAGGTGATGCGGGCGGACTACGTCCGGACGGCGGTCGCCAAGGGCCTGAGCCCGCTGCGGGTGGTCGTCCGGCACGGGCTGCGCAACGCGCTGATCCCGATCGTCACCTTCCTGGGCATGGACCTCGGCGGGCTGATGGGCGGCGCGGTCATCACCGAGGGCATCTTCAACATCCCCGGGGTCGGACACCAGCTCTTCCAGTCCGTCTACCTGCGGGAACGCACCATCGTGGTGGGCATCGTGAGCGCCCTGGTGCTCGTCTACCTGTTCGCCAACCTGGTGGTCGACCTGCTGTACGCCGTCCTGGACCCGAGGATCCGCTATGAGTGAGCCGACGAAGAGCGAGAACGCGAAGGTGGCGATCCCCGGGCAGCCCGGCGCCGGACCGGCCGCCGAGACCGGGGCGCTCACCAAGGGCGCCGCGGGCGGCAAGGCCGGCGGCGAGCGGGTGGCGAGCCTCTGGACCGACGCCTGGTACGACCTGCGGCGCAACCCGCTGTTCCTGATCGGCGGGTTCCTGGCGCTGTTCATGGTGGCGCTCGCCGTCGCCCCGCACCTGTTCACCGAGGGGGACCCGACCTCGGCGGGCTTCTGCAACCTGTCCGACTCGTTGAAGCGGCCCAGCGCCGACCACTGGTTCGGCTTCGACGTCCAGGGCTGCGACATCTACACCCGCACCGTCTGGGGCGCCCGCAACTCGATCATCGTCGGCATCCTGACCACCTCGCTGGTGGTCGCCGTCGGCGGTGTGCTGGGGCTCTGGGCCGGCTGGACCGGCGGGCTCTGGGACAGCCTGCTCTCCCGGGTGACCGAGATCTTCTTCGCCATCCCGCTGCTGCTCGGCGGCATGCTGATCATGTCCACCTGGGGCAAGGGCAACGCCTGGACGGTCTCCGCGGTGATGGCCGTCCTCGGCTGGCCGCAGATCTACCGGCTGATGCGCTCGGCGGTGCTCTCCAACAAGCACAACGACTACGTGGTCGCGGCCAAGGCGCTCGGCGCCGGCACCGGACGGATCGTCTCCCGGCACATCCTGCCGAACGCCGTCGCCCCGGTGATCGTGGTCTCGACCATCAACCTGGGCGTCTACATCGGCGCCGAGGCCGCGCTCTCGTACCTCGGCATCGGCATCCAGTCCCCGGCGATCTCCTGGGGCCTGATGATCAGCGACGCGCAGTCCCGCTTCCTGACCGCGCCCCACGTGCTGCTCTTCCCGGCCGTCGTGCTGAGCATCACCGTGCTGGCGTTCATCATGCTCGGCGACGCGGTGCGCGACGCCCTCGACCCCAAGCTGCGCTGAGGAGGGCTGCGGACGATGAGTGACGCGACGAGGCTGTCGAAGCAGTCGAAGAACGGCGCCCCGCGCGGGGGCGCGGTGGAGTTGATCGGCGGTGGCCGGGAGAGCCTGGTGCCCGGGACGCCGCTGCTGGAGGTCGACGACCTGCACATCGAGTTCCACACCCGGGACGGCGTGGCCAAGGCCGTCAACGGCGTGAGCTACTCGGTGTCGGCCGGGGAGACCCTGGCGGTGCTGGGGGAGTCCGGTTCGGGCAAGTCGGTGACCGCGCAGGCGATCATGGGCATCCTGGACATGCCGCCGGGGAAGATCACCGCCGGCTCGATCCGGTTCCGGGGCCAGGACCTGCTCACCATGAGCCCCAAGGCACGGCGGGCGGTACGCGGCCGGAAGATCGCGATGATCTTCCAGGACGCGCTCTCCTCGCTCAACCCGGTGCTGAGCGTGGGCTACCAGCTCGGCGAGATGTTCCGGGTGCACCAGGGAGCCTCCCGCAAGGAGGCCAAGGAGAAGGCCGTCGAGCTGATGGAGCGGGTCCGCATCCCCGCCGCCAGGCAGCGCGTGGGCGACTACCCGCACCAGTTCTCCGGCGGCATGCGCCAGCGCATCATGATCGCCATGGCGCTGGCGCTGGAGCCCGACCTGATCATCGCGGACGAGCCCACCACCGCGCTGGACGTCACCGTCCAGGCCCAGGTGATGGACCTGCTGGCGGAGCTGCAGGCCGAGTTCAACATGGGTCTGATCCTGATCACCCACGACCTCGGCGTGGTCGCCGACGTCGCGGACAAGATCGCCGTGATGTACGCGGGCCGGATCGTCGAAACCGCCCCGGTGCACGAGCTGTACGCGCGGCCGGCCCACCCCTACACCCAAGGGCTGCTCCGCTCGATCCCCCGGCTGGACCAGAAGGGCCAGAACCTCTACGCCATCCAGGGCCTGCCGCCGAGCCTGCTGCGGATCCCCGAGGGCTGCGCGTTCAACCCGCGCTGCGACCGGGCGACGGACCGCTGCCGCAGCGAACTCCCGCAGCTGGTGCCGGTGCTGGCCGCCGACGGGGCCGACCTGCCGGGCCGCCGCAGCGCCTGCCACTTCTGGAAGGAGACCCTCCATGGCTGAGCCCATCCTGGAGGTCAAGGACCTGGTCAAGTACTACCCGCTGACCCAGGGCATCGTCCTCAAGAAGCAGGTCGGCGCGGTGAAGGCGGTCGACGGCATCTCCTTCGAGCTGCGCAAGGGCGAGACGCTCGGGATCGTCGGCGAGTCCGGCTGCGGCAAGTCCACGCTGGCCAAGGTGCTGATGAACCTGGAGCGGGCCACCTCCGGCCAGGTGCTGTTCAAGGGCGAGGAGATCACCCGGCTGTCCGGCGCCGGCCTGAAGGCGGTGCGCCGCAACATCCAGATGGTGTTCCAGGACCCGTACACCTCGCTCAACCCGCGGATGACGGTCGGCGACATCATCGGCGAGCCCTTCGAGATCCACCCCGAGGTGGCTCCCAAGGGCGACCGCCGCAAGGCCGTCCAGGACCTGCTGGACGTCGTCGGGCTGAACCCGGAGTACATCAACCGGTACCCGCACCAGTTCTCGGGCGGCCAGCGCCAGCGCATCGGCATCGCCCGGGGGCTGGCGCTCAAGCCGGAGGTGATCATCTGCGACGAGCCGGTCTCCGCGCTGGACGTGTCCGTCCAGGCGCAGGTGATCAACCTGCTGGAGCAGCTGCAGAGCGAGTTCGAGCTCTCGTACATGTTCATCGCGCATGACCTCTCGATCGTGCGGCACATCTCCGACCGGGTCGGCGTGATGTACCTCGGCAAGATGGTCGAGATCGGTACGGAGGACGAGATCTACTCCCACCCGACCCACCCGTACACCCAGGCGCTGCTCTCCGCGGTGCCGGTGCCGGACCCGACCGGCCGGGAGCAGCGCGAACGCATCCTGCTCAGCGGCGACCTGCCCTCGCCGGCCAACCCGCCGTCCGGCTGCCGCTTCCGCACCCGCTGCTGGAAGGCGGAGGAGCGCTGCTCCACCGAGGTCCCGCTGCTGGCGATCCCGACCGCGCTGAGCGGTCCGGCCGCCCACGAGTCGGCCTGCCACTTCGCCGAGGTCCGGGACGTGATCGGCGCGGGCTGACCGCCCGGCGGGCCGGGCCCCGGGGTCGACACGACTCCGGGGCCCGGCGCGTCACCACCGCCGGGCCGGGCCCGGTCACTTCGGTCACCGCTGGAAGGCGACGTTCTCCCAGACGATGTCGGACAGACCCTGCGCGCCGATGTTGGCCAGGTCGGCGCGGGCGCCGTACAGCTGCGGGCGCTGGTAGAGCGGCAGCACCCCGGCCACCTTCCACAGCTCGCCGTCGGCCTGGTTGATGGCCTCGAAGGCGGTGGCCGCGTCGGTCGCGGCGGCGGCCCGGTCGAGGGCGGCGTCGGCGGCCGCACTGCCCGCCTGGGAGTGGTTGGTGCCGCCGTTCTGGACGAAGTTGGCCCGGTTGCCGCTGGCCGGGAAGGGCGTACCGAGCAGCGAGTAGGCGGCGATGTCGAAGTCGTGCCGGTTGACGTACTTGTCGAAGAACTCGTTGGCGGCGGCGGTCACGGTGGTGACCTTGACCCCGACGTCCTTGAGCATCCGGGTGGTGACGGCGGCCTCGGTCTGGGCCTGGGTGACGCCGGCCGGGATGACCATCCGCAGGTTCAGCTCCCGGCCGTCCTTGCGGCGGACGTCGCCGTCGAGCTTCCAGCCGGCCGCGTCCAGCTTGCGCACGGCGTCGGCGGGGTCGTAGCGGCTGAGGCCGAGGGAGTTGTCCCGGTAGGCGTTCTGGTTGGCCACCAGCAGGTGGTTGTTGAGGGTGACGGTGGGCCAGTCCAGGCCGCTGAGGTCGGCGCGGGTGATGGCGTCCCGGTTGATCGCCTGGAACAGGGCCTGCCGGACGGCCGGGTCGGTCAGGACGGGGCTCCTGCTGTTCAGCGTGAACTGGCGGAAGTCGGGCCCGCCGGCGCGGCGCACGGCGGCGCCCTTGGTGCCCCTGACGAGCTGGTAGCCGGCCACGTCGGGGCCGTTGTTGAAGAGGTCGACCTCGCCCTTGGCGAAGGCGGCGGCCATCGTGTTGGGCATCATGGCGCGGAAGACGATCCGGTCCAGCAGCGGCTTCTCGCCCCACCAGGCGGGGTCGGCGACCAGGGTGACGGTCTGCGCGGCCCGGTCCAGCTTCTCCACCTTGAACGGGCCCGCGGTGACCGGTATCGCGTCCAGGTAGGCGGTGTTGAACAGCTCCGGCGTGGCGATCCGGCTCGCGGGCAGCAGCGGGGCGTTGGCGGCGCCGTTGAACATCGACTGCCACTCGGAGAACGGCCGGTCGAAGGTCATCACGGCCTGGAACTCGTCCTTGCCCTTCTCGACCGAGGAGACCAGCTCGAAGCCGGTGCTGCTGGAGGCCTTGAAGGCCGGGTCCTTCCCGTTCAGCGCACGCCAGTTGGCCTCGATGTCGCGCCAGGTGACCGGGGTGCCGTCGGACCACTTGGCCTTCGGGTTGAGCGTCCAGGTGACGACCTGGTGGCCGTCCCTGACCTCGGCGCGGGCGTCCTGGAGGTAGGCCGGGTTGACGGTCTGCGTGCCGGCGGCGTCGGAGCGGAAGAAGGTCGGCAGCAGCGGCTTGGTGACGGTGATCGTGGAGGACTCGCTGCCGTCGGTGTGGATCGGCGACCACTGGGTGGAGTACTGGGCGACCGCGACCCGCAGGGTGCCGCCCTGGCGCAGCTCGGCGCGGTCGTGCGGGTTGATGTCGATCGCGGTGAGCTTGGGTGTTTCGAGCGGGGTCGGGAGCGCCCGGGCGCCGCCGGTGCCGGAGCCGCACGCGCAGAGGGTCAGCGAGAGCGAGACGGCGGTGAGGCCGGCGAGCAGGGCCGTACGGCGTGAGGTGAGGCGGCCCATGATGGTGCTCCCGGTGCGGATGTGAGGGATGTGACGGGTGGTACGGCGTCACATCTTGCTGACCGGGGTGGTGAATTGTCGAGGGGCGGGCCCGGATCCGGGCCCGCCCCTCGGTCGTTCGGTCACCCGCCGTCGCGCCCGGTGCCGCGGGGCGGCGCCGGGTGACGGGTGAACCTGCTCAGGCGACGGTGAACTTGAAGGTGCGGTCCTTGTCGCCGGTCTTGTCCAGCACCGAGGTGATGGCGTCGGCGACGTCCTGCGGGGTGATCGCGGCGGTCTGGCCGTTCTTCTTGGCCTTCACCTTGTCGAACACGCCGGCCAGCTGGGTGTTCAGCGCCTCCAGGTCCCACTTGGGCACGATCTTGCCGGCGGCGTCGGGCACCAGGGTGAGCGTCTTGGGGGCGGTCTTCGGGCCGAAGTCCCAGGTCTTGGCGCCGACCACGATGT
The DNA here is from genome assembly GCF_053587085.1 of Kitasatospora sp. NPDC003701. Lineage (NCBI taxonomy): Bacteria > Bacillati > Actinomycetota > Actinomycetes > Kitasatosporales > Streptomycetaceae > Kitasatospora > Kitasatospora sp. NPDC003701. The sequence goes on along the minus strand of NZ_JBSFNM010000008.1, from coordinate 173,603 downwards.
GGATCTTGCCGTTGACCGCGGACTTGCCGAGGCTGTCCGCGGCGGCCTGCAGCGCCTGCGGGGAGACCTTGGGCTGGGCGGCCGTCACGGTGAGGGCGACGGGCTGCTCGGCCTTGCCCGCGGCGCGGTCGCGGTAGGCCTGCTCGACCTGGTCGACGGCGGACGCGGCGTCGACGGCCTGGCCGGCCTTGCCGGGCACCACGACCGGCTCGCCGGAGTCGCCGAACTTGACGTAGCCCTCCTGGAGGCCCTGCCCCGAACCGGTGGCCAGCGCCTCCAGGGCGGCCTTGAGCTTGGCCCGGTCCACCTTGACCTCCGGCGGCACGGCCTTCTCGTCGCCCTTCAGCGAGGTGATCACGTCGACCGGGCTGTACGAGTGCCGGGTGAGCCGGTCCACGGTGGCCGTGGTGTCGAAGCTCAGCCCGGCGACGGCCGGGTCGAGGTCCAGCGCCTGGTCGCCGATCTTCAGCTTGACCGGCTGCTGGCCGGCCTTGCCGACCGACTCGTCGAGCTGGTGGATCGCCTGGTCGCGGTTGCTGCCGCCGATGTCCGTACCGAGCACCACGGTGCCCTTGGGGATGTCGGACTGGTTCAGCATCAGGCCGGTGCCGTACGCGGCGGCACCGAGGAAGAGCACGGCGGCGACGCCGTAGACGCCGAGCTTGACGAGCTTCTTGCCGGCGCCGCCGCGCTTGGCCTTCCCACCGGCGGCCTTGGGGGCCTTCGGCTCGGCGGGCGCGGGCTGCTGCGGGGCGGGGGCCGGAGCCGGCACCGGGCCGGCCGGGGCCTCGGACTCCGGGCCGCCGGGGTACGGCCGGCCGGGGGCGGCGTTGCCGGGCCCCTCCTGCCAGCCGGCGTGCGGGTCGAGCGGGGCGGTCGGCTCGCCCTGGCGGCCGGGGGCGCCGGGGAAGAGGCCGCCCGGGGCGCCGGCGCCGTACGGCTCCGTGCCGGCCGGGGGGCGCTGGGCGGCGAACGAGTCGGCGCCGGCCGGGGCCGAGGCGAACAGGCCGGGCTGCGGCCGGCCGTTCTGCGGGGCGCCGTTCGGCGGGAGGCCGTGCTGGGCCGAGGCGCCGTTGGGCAGGCCGGATATGGCGGTGGGCGGCGGGCCGTCCTCGCGGATCGGCGCGAAGCCGTCGACCGAGGTGTCCTCCGGGTTCGCCGCGTCGGCCGGGTGGCCCATCGGGCGGCCCGGGCCCTGCTGCTGCGACCGGCCGGCGCCCGGGTTCGGGGCGAAGGGGTCGGCGCCGGGGCCGAACGGGTCCGCCGGGGCGTCCTCGTACACGCCGGCCTCGTCCGCCGGGGCGTCCGGTCCGGGGCCGGTGCCGAACGGGGAGGCGGGCGCGCCGGTCGGGCGCGGGGCGGGGGCCGGTGCGGCGGCCTGCGCCGGCACCGGGCGGCCGTTCGGACGGCTCGCACCCGGGCCGGCGGCCTGGGCGGGGCGGGCGGTCTTGGGCCGGGCGCCGTTGGGGCGGGCCTCGGTGCCGGAGCTCGGCGCGGGGCCCGGGGCGAACGGGTCGGCGGGCGCGCCCGGAGCGCCGGCCGGGACGGCGGCGGGGGCGGGCTCCGCGGCCGGGCCCTTCTTCTGGCGCGGCCGGAACCACGCACCGGTGGACTCGGACTCCGAGGTGGCGGGCGGGATCTCCCACTCCGGCGGCAGGTTCGGCGGGGTGGCCGTTCTCGCGCCGCCGTCCATCACCCCGAGGACGGGGGAGGCGGGTGCGGCGGAGCGGTGCCGGGGTCCGGCCGGCTCGGGGGCGGCCGGCGGGTTCTCCTCGCCCTGGCCGTCCTCGTTCTTGACGGTGCTGCGGACCACCACGGGCGGGATCGGGCGCGAGCCCGGGATGTTGATCCGGACCCGCGTGGTCAGCGTGGTCTCGGTCTTCGGGGCTTCGTCCTCGCCACCCGACGCGGAGCCCGGGGCGGCACCGGCACCCGCGCGGTCGCCGCCGGGGAAACCCGGTGTGCCGTAGGGCGGGGTGCCCGACGGGTAGGCGTCCGGACCCGTCCGCCGAGGCGTCGGGTGGGCGTTCTCAGATTCGCGGCTGCTCAATGCTGCTCTGCTCCGGGTTCGCGGGCGGGCCGTGCGGCGCGACCGCGGTTCGTGGTCGCCGGGCCTGGCGGGGCGGCGGTCGGGTACGGCGTTCTGCGGCACCACCATACTGGGAAGAACTGAGCGGTGAACCGGTTCGGATAGAACCTGATACGTCCGGTTCCTCCGGTATGAGAGTACGACCGTGTGGTCCTGACTGCGCGTCGTACGCGGTACCGTACGCGGCCCGCGGAGGCGGTCAGCGCGGCGGGCCGGGCACTCCGGGGAACCAGCTGGTCCGGGTCGGCAGGGTGGCGCAGATCACGCCCAGGATCGATCCGACGAACAGCCAGGAGAGCGACGTGGCATTGGTCCAGAGCACATTGTCGCCCTCGGGGCGGGGGACCATCACGAGCAGCAGTGCCAGGAACCAGCCGGCCGCGGGCAGTGCCGCGCCCAGCCGGGTGCCGGTCACCCGCAGACCCGCGTAGAAGGTGGCACCGGTGGCGGCGAGCGCCAGCAGGACTCCCACGGGCGGCCACAAGGCCTGCACAAATGCTCCGCAGACCGACACCGCGATGCCCAGCAGGAAGAACAGGACATAGGCCGCGATCCGCCCGATCCGCGGGGGTTGCGGCTCGGCCAGCCGCTCGGCGCGGGTGCCGAGGACGGTCGCCGGGATCGAGCGGCGACGGGCCTGCTGGGTGGCGGGCTCGGTCATCGGGCACTCTCCTCGAAGGTGCTGTCGAGGCCGGCGAAGAGGTCGTCCTCCGGCAGTCGCGGTCCGGCCTGGCCGCGTACCAGCTGGTAGTACTCGCTGGCGACCAGCGGCTGGCCGAGGTCGTTGGAGAGCGTGAACCAGTCGCCGTGCACGGTGATCTGGGTGGCGTGCGCGGCCATCGCGGCCGCCTTGCGGGCGGCGTACGCGGCGCCGTCCAGCACGGTGGTGATCGCGGCGTCGTCCACCACGCCGGGAACGTCCGAGGGCTCGGCGACGCCGGGCGACGGCGCCTTGCGGGCCGTCTCGGCCAGCCCCCGCTCGATCACCGAACGGGGCATCCGGTTCCAGTACACCTTGGCGATCCGCCAGGCCGGGCCCAGGTCGGGCCGGTACGCCGGGTCGGCGGCCAGCTCGTACGCGCGCATCGCCACCCGGTGCGCCTGGATGTGGTCCGGGTGCCCGTAGCCGCCGTCCTCGTCGTAGGTGACCAGGACCTGCGGCCGCACCTCGCGGACCACGGCGACCAGGTGGCCGGCCGCCTCGTCCACGTCCGCCTGCCAGAAGCAGCCGGGCACGTCGTTGTCGGGGACGCCCATCATCCCGGAGTCGCGGTAGCGGCCCGGGCCGCCGAGGAAGCGGAAATCGGCGACGCCGACCGCGCGCATGGCGTCGGTCAGCTCGCCGATCCGGTGGGGGCCGAGGGTGTCCTCCCGGTCCGCCGTCAGGTGGGCCAGCTCCGGCGGGATCACCTCGCCGCCCTCGCCGAGGGTGCAGGTCACCAGGGTGACCAGGGCGCCCTCGGCGGCGTACCTGGCCATCGTGGCGCCGTTGCCGATCGACTCGTCGTCGGGGTGGGCGTGCACCAGGAGCAGGCGGCGGCCGGTAGTCGCGGTCATGGGAGGAAGCCTAACGACCGCCCGCGAGGGGTCAGAGCTTCAGGCCATTGATCATTCCGGCGAGGTTGCTGGTGACCTGGCTGATCGACGGCGCGATGGAGCTGGACGCCAGGTAGAAGCCGAGCAGCGCGCAGATGATCGCGTGCGCGAGCTTCAGGCCGGAGCGGCGGATCAGCACCACCACGATGACCAGCATCAGCATGGCTGCGGAGATGGACAAAGCCATGTCGGCTCACACCCCTTCTCGGGTGCGCCACCCCCTCGGGGAGGGTGGCGGTCGGGACCGTGCGGGACTTGCGGTCGGGCGACCGGGGCCCGGGACGGGGCCTGACGATCACTCGTTGAACCAGTCATACCCGATGAGTGAGGGGCGCATTACGTTCAGTGAGTCTGCACACGCCGGGGCATGGTGGCACAAATGGGGCGCATGGGCCGGTCGGAAGGGGTGCGGACCCCCTCCGGGCGTCCTGGCGGACGATGCTCCGAACGAGTGATCACAAACCACCGGGTGGTGGCGCGGGAACGTCATAGGGTCTGGTGCCATGACCTCCCACACCCCTGCGGACACCTTCCCCCGGCAGTACGCGCGCACCCTGCGCTACACCGTCGGCGCCCCCCGGTCGTTCTCCGTCGCACCCGACGGCTCCCGGGTCGTCTTCCTGCGCTCCCTCCCCCGCCCCTCGGCCGGGCAGACCCCCGCGGGCGGGGACCGGGCCAACCGCCTCTGGACCCTCGACACCGCCACCGGCGAGGAGCGGATCGCCGCCGACCCGGTCGCCCTGCTCGGCGGCGGGGAGGAGGACCTCTCCCCGGCCGAGAAGGCCCGTCGCGAGCGCAGCCGCGAGGGCTCGGCCGGCATCGTCGGCTACTCCCTGGACGGCGCCGGCGCGCTGGCCGCCTTCGCCCTCTCCGGCCGGCTCTTCACGGCCGACCTGGTGACCGGCGGCACCGTCGAGCTGCCCGTCGAGGGCCCGGTGGTCGACCCGCGCCTCGCCCCGGACGGCTCCCACGTCGCGTACGCCAACACCGCCGGCGAGCTGCGGCTGACCCGCACCGACGGCAGCGGCGACCGGGCCCTCGCGCAGCCCGACGGGCCGGGGGTCACGTGGGGCCAGGCGGAGTTCATCGCCCAGGAGGAGATGAGCCGCGACCGCGGCTTCTGGTGGTCGCCGCAGAGCGACCGGCTGCTGGTCGAGCGGGCCGACGACACCCCGGTGCGCCGCTGGTGGATCGCCGACCCGGCCAACCCGGGCACCGAGCCCGCCGAGATCGCCTACCCCGCCGCCGGCACCGCCAACGCCGAGGTCGGGCTCTGGCTGTTCGGCCTGGACGGCGGCCGGACGCAGATCGTCTGGGACGACGCGGCCTTCCCGTACCTGGCCCGGGTGCACTGGTCGGGCGGCGGCGTGCCGCTGCTGCTCGTCCAGGCCCGGGACCAGCGCAGCCAGCAGATCCTCGGGGTGGACGTCGCCACCGGCGCCACCGAGGTGCTGGTCGAGGAGCGCGACGACGCCTGGCTGGAGCTCTTCCAGGGCGTCCCGGCCTGGACGCCGGACGGCAAGCTGGTCCGGATCTCCGACGAGGGGGAGCGCCGGGCACTGGTGATCGGCGACCGGACCGTCACCGGGGCCGACCTGCTGCTGCGCTCGGTGCTGGCGGTGACGGACGAGGAGGTCTTCTTCAGCGCCTCCGGCGGCGAGGACGAGACCGACCCCGAGCCGGGCTGGATCGCGGTCGGCCGGATCAGCCACGACGGCAAGCAGCTCTCCTGGGAGTCCTCCAACGACCGCCCGTTCACCTCGGTCACCACGGCGGTGCACGCGGCCGGCATCACCGTGCGGGCCACCGCGGAGCCCGACCTGCCCGGCACGCTGGTCCAGGTCGCCCGGGACCTCCCGGAGGGCGTGGTGGTCGACGTCGTCGCCACCGTCGCGTCCTACGCCGAGACCCCGGTCCTCACCGCCCGCCCGGTGTTCCGCTTCGCCGGCGAGCGCCGGATCCCCGCCGCCGTCTTCCTGCCCACCGGCTACGACCGCGAGCGGGACGGCCTGCTGCCCGTCCTGATGGACCCGTACGGCGGCCCGCACGGGCAGCGCGTCGTCCAGGCGCACAACCCGCACCTCAACTCGCAGTGGTTCGCCGACCAGGGCTTCGCGGTGGTCGTCGCCGACGGGCGCGGCACCCCCGGGCGCGGGCCGGGCTGGGAGAAGTCGATCGCCTTCGACTTCGCCGGCGCCACCCTGGACGACCAGGTGGACGCGGTGCGGGCGCTCGCCGAGGAGTTCCCGCTGGACCTCGGCCGGGTCGCCGTCCGCGGCTGGTCGTACGGCGGCTACCTCGCGGCGCTCGCCGTGCTGCGCCGCCCGGACGTCTTCCACGCGGCCGTGGCCGGCGCCCCGGTGACCGACTGGGAGCTGTACGACACCCACTACACCGAGCGCTACCTGGGCCACCCCGCCGAGCGGCCCGAGGTCTACGCGGCCAACTCGCTGACCGGCTACGCGGCCGGGCTGGAGCGCCCGCTGATGATCATTCACGGCCTGGCGGACGACAACGTGGTGGCCGCGCACACCCTGCGGCTCTCCTCGGCGCTGCTCGCGGCCGGCCGGCCGCACACCGTGCTGCCGCTCTCGGGCGTGACGCACATGACGCCGCAGGAGGAGGTCGCGGAGAACCTGCTGCTGCTCCAGGTCGACTTCCTGAAGAAGTCGCTCGGGATCTGAGGCACACCCGGGCCCGGGGGAGCCGGGGAGGGGGAGCGGGCCGTGGGCCGATGGGGCCGCTCCCCCCGGTGCCGCGCGTACCCGTACGGGTCGATCCGTCCGGCCGTCGCGGAGCGGCGTGGCACGCGCCGGTGACAGTCGCCCCGTGCTCCGGCGGCCGGTACCCGTGCTCCGGGTACCGGCCGCCGGCATGACATCCGTCATGCCGAAGGCACGACGGCGGGCACTGCCGCCCCACCCGCCCGGCGCGGGACTCTGAGCTGGTGCGAACGACACCAGCAGGGGAGAGGACCGGGACGATGGGTACGGAGGTGGCGGCCTTCCGGGGCGTCAGCAAGAGCTACGGACGGGTGCGGGCCGTGGACGGGCTCGACCTCGTGCTGCGGCCGGGCGAGACCGTCGCGCTGCTCGGCCCGAACGGCGCCGGCAAGTCCAGCAGCCTGGACCTGCTGCTCGGCCTGCGCGAGCCGGACCACGGCAGCGTCACGCTGTTCGGCGCGGCGCCCCGCGCGGCGATCGCGGCCGGCCGGGTCGGCGCGATGCTGCAGAGCGGCGGGCTGATGGCCGACGTCAAGGTCCGCGAGCTGGTCGGGCTGGTCTGCGACGTCCACCCGCGCGGCCGGGCCGTGCGGGAGGTGCTCGCCGACGCCGGGATCACCGACCTGGCCGAGCGCCGGGTCGACAAGCTGTCCGGCGGCCAGGAGCAGCGGGTGCGCTTCGCGCTGGCGATCGCGGGCGCCAACGACCTGATCGTGCTGGACGAGCCCACCACCGGCATGGACGTCTCCGTCCGCCGGTCCTTCTGGGCGAGCATGCGGGCGCAGGCCGACGCCGGGCGCACGGTGCTGTTCGCCACCCACTACCTGGAGGAGGCGGACTCGATCGCCGACCGCGTCCTGGTGCTGCACCGGGGCCGGCTGATCGCCGACGGCACCTCCGCCGAGATCAAGGCGAAGGCCGGGGCCCGCCGGATCACCTTCGAACTGCACGACGTGGACGGCCCGTTCGACGAGTCGGCGCTGCGCGGCCTGCCGGGGGTGCTGGCCCTGGACATCACCGCCCGGGTGCCGGGGGTGCGGACGGTCCGGATCCGGACGGCGGACGCCGACGCGGGGGTCGCCGGCCTCTACCGGGCGGGCCTGTACCCGCGCGGCCTGGAGGTCACCGGCCTGGGCCTGGAGCAGGCCTTCCTGACCATCACCGGCGAGCAGGACGCCGCCGGCAGCACCGAGTACGCGACGGAGGCCGCGCGATGACCACCCTGATCCGGCTGGAGATCATGCGCACCCTGCGCAACAAGCGGTACCTGCTCTTCACCGTGCTCTACCCGGCGCTGATGTACTTCTTCTTCATCAACGCCTACGGCACCGGCGAACTGGCCGGCGGCCTGCCGGTGAAGACCTACTTCATGGTCTCGATGGCCACCTTCGGCGCGGTCGGCGCGGTGCTCACCGGCAGCGCGCAGCGGATCTCCCTGGAGCGGGCGAGCGGCTGGGTGCGCCAGCTGCGGCTGACGGCGCTGCCCGGCCGGGCGTACACCCTCGCCAAGATCGCCGCCAGCGCGGTCACGACGCTGCCCGCGATCCTGGTGGTCTTCGCGGTCGGTGCCACCCAGGGCGTGCGGCTGGGTGCCGGGCAGTGGATCGGCCTGGCCGTCGCGCTCTGGCTGGGCAGCTTCGTCTTCGCGGCGCTCGGGGTGGCGCTCGGCTACGCGGCGGCGCCGGACTCGGTGCAGACCATCGTGATGATCACCTACATGGTGATGGCGCTGTTCGGCGGGACGTGGTTCCCGGTGACCGGCACGCTGCGGACGATCGCGCACGTCGACCCCGTCTACCTGTACAACAGCCTGGCCGGCTTCACCCGGCCCGGGCACTCGCTGGACCTGGTCGCGGTGGCCGGTCTGGCCGGCTTCCTGGTGGTCTTCGTCGCGGCCGCGGCCGCGCTGTACCGGCGGGACACCCGGCAGGCATGATGACCTCCATGTCCGACGCGCCCCGCACCCACCGAACCGACGAGCAGCGGGAGGAGGGGACGGGGCGCGTGTCGTTCATGAACGTCCCCGGCGCCCCGGTGGAGAACCGGCGACAGCTGCTGGTCAAGGTCAGCTGGATGCTGCTCTGGATGGTCTACCTGCTCTACCCGGTGGGCGACCTGCTGAAGGGCACCCACGCGTCGGCGGCGACGGTGGCCGGCTGGATCGCCCTGGTGGCCTTCGTCGGCTGCTACATCGGCCTGGTGGTGCTCCGCTCGACGGCGGGCATGCGGCCGCGGGCCTGCCGGGCGGTGGTCGCGGCGATGATCGTGACCGCGATCGTCACCTCCTTCGGCCTCGGTACCGCCTGGCTCACGCTGTTCACCTACGCCTCGGTCGCCGTCGGGATCATCGCGCCGGTGCGCTTCGCGATCGCCGGGGTCGGCGCGATGGCCGGGCTGACCGTCGTGGTCGGGCTGCTCAGCGGCGCCGACCGGGGCGACATCCCCACCATCGCGCTCACCGCCTTCCTCTCCGGCGTCGCCATGACCGGGCTGCAGCGGCTGGTCGCGACCATGAGGGAGCTGCGCGAGGCGCGGGCCGCCGTCGCCCACCTCGCCGCCTCGGAGGAGCGGTTGCGGATGGCCCGGGACCTGCACGACCTGCTCGGGCACTCGCTGTCGCTGATCACCCTGAAGAGCGAGCTGGCCGGGCGCTTCATGGACGGCGGCAAGGACGAGGCGGCGCGGGCGCAGGTCGCCGACATCGAGAAGGTGGCCCGGCAGTCGCTGATCGACGTCCGGGAGGCGGTGACCGGTTTCCGCCGGCCCACCCTGCCGGTCGAACTCGCCGCCGCCCGGACGGCGTTGGCCGCCGCGCAGGTCGCCCTGGAGGCCTCGCCGGAGCTGGTGGACGCCTGGCCGGGGCTGGCCAACGAGGAGGCGGGCGCGCTGGCCTGGGCGCTGCGCGAGGCGGTCACCAACATCGTCCGGCACGGCGAGGGGGCCACGGTCTGCACCGTGCGGGCGGACGAGGCGTGGGAGGGCGGCGGCGAGCGGTACGCCGTCCTGGAGATCGCCGACAACGGGGCCGGGCCCGGCAAGTCCGGGCCGGGCAACGGGCTCTCCGGTCTGGAGGAGCGGCTGGCGCTGGTCGGCGGCCGGCTGGAGACCGGGCCGGGCGACCGGGGCCGGGGCTTCCGGCTGCGCGCGCTGGTGCCGCTGCGGACGGTCTCGGTCGCCTAGGGCCGCTGCGGACGGTCTCGGTCGCCCAGGGCGGGTTCGCCAGGTACCGCGACCGGCCGGGGCCGTCCCCGTTCAGAGGCCGGGGAGCTCCAGGACGAAGCGGGCGCCGCGCGGGGAGTGGGCGACCCGCAGGGTGCCGCCGTGCCGGGTCGCGATGTCGGCCGCGATCGCCAGGCCGAGGCCGCTGCCGCCCGCGTCACGGCTGCGCGCCTCGTCGAGCCGGGTGAACGGTTCGAAGATCCGCTCGCGGTCCGCCACCGGTACGCCCGGGCCGTCGTCGCGGACCTCCACGACGCAGCCGTGCGCCGTCCCCCGGGCGACCAGCACGATCTCCGACGCCGCGTGCCGCCGGGCGTTGTCGAGCAGGTTCCGGACCAGCCGGTGCAGCCGGATCCGGCTGCCGCGCACCGGCACCGGGTCGGGCGCGTCCACCCGCAGCGCGAGCCGGCCGCCGACGGCCGGGCGGTACTGGTCGGCGAGCTCGCCCAGGACGGCGGCGAGGTCGACGACGGTGTCCTGCCCGGCCGCGGCCGGGTGGCCGCCGCGGGCCAGGAACAGCAGGTCCTCGGTGAGGTGCTGGAGCCGCTCGACCGAGGTCAGCGCCTCCTGGGTGGCCGCCGGCCAGTCGGTGCGCTCGGGGTGGGCCAGCGACACCTCCAGGTTGGTGCGCAGCGCCGCGATCGGGCTGCGCAGCTCGTGCGAGGCGTCCGCGACGAACCGCTGCTGCTGCACGGCTGAGCGCTCCAGCCGGTCCAGGGTGGCGTTGGTGGTGGTCGCCATCCGGGCGATCTCGTCGCCGGACCTCGGCACCGGCACCCGGCGGTCCAGCCGGTGCTCGCCGATCGCGGCCAGCTCGGCGCGGATCGCCTCGACCGGCCGCAGGGCGCGGCCGGTCGCCACCCAGGCGATCAGCGCGACCAGCAGCGCGGCGGCCGGCACGCCCGCCTGGAGCACCGGGTCGATGGTGCCGACGGCGGCCTCGGCGGCGAACGGTGTGACCGGCACGTACACGGTGACCGGGCCGAGCGGCGGGATGCTGGGGCCGGTGGTGTCGGACACCCGGAAGTACATGGTCCAGGCGCCCATGGCGGTGAAGGTGCGCCCCGAGAAGCGGTTGGCGGCGGCCGCGCTCGCCGGGCCGACGCTGAGCGGCCGCTCCGGGGGCACCCAGTCCTCGGCGGCGCGCCCCGGCGCCGGCGGCGGCAGCGGACCGGTCAGGTGCTGGGTGGTGAGCGGGCCGCCCAGGGCGAACACCTGGCCGTCCTTGTCGAGGGCGACGTACGGCACCAGGTCGCCGGCGGTCGGTGGCTGGCCGCGGACGATGCCGCGGCCGATCTCCCGCGCCTGGTACTGCGCCTCCGACCGGGCGACGGCGAACTGCGCCCGGTACATGTGGTCGCGCAGCCACCAGGCGCCGCTGCCGAGCAGCAGCGCCGCCGTGAGGCCGGCCGCGAGCGAGGTGCGGACCCGGACGGAGAGCCGGTCGAGCACGCTCACGGCTCCAGCCGGTAGCCCGCACCGCGCACGGTGGTGATGGAGCGCAGGCCGAACGGCGTGTCCACCTTGCGGCGCAGCATGCTGATGTACACCTCGACGATGGACTCCTCGCCGTCGAAGGCGATGTCCCAGACCTCGTCGACGATCCGGCGCTTGGACAGCACCTCGCCCGGGTGCTCGGCGAGGAACCGCAGGACGGCGAACTCGCGCTCGGTGAGGGTGATCTCGGCGTTGTCGCGGCCGCAGCGGCGGGCCGCCGGGTCCATCCAGAGCCCGCCGACCCGCAGCAGCGCGCCGGGGGTGGCGCTGCGGCGCAGCAGGGCGCGCAGCCGGGCGAGGAAGACCAGGTAGGAGAACGGCTTGGTGAGGTAGTCGTCCGCGCCGGTGTCCAGGCCCTCGGCCTCGTCGTACTCGCCGTCCTTGGCGGTGAGCATCAGGATCGGCGTGGTGCTGCCGCCCTCGCGCAGCGCCTCGCACACCTTGTAGCCGTTGAGGCCGGGCAACATGATGTCGAGCACGATCGCCCGGTACGCGTGCCGCCGCGCCAGCCGGAGGCCGGTGAGGCCGTCCGGGGCGAGGTCGACGGTGTAGCCCTCGGCCTCCAGCCCGCGCCGGACGGCCGCGGCCACCTGGGGGTCGTCCTCCACCACCAGAATCTCCATGCGGATCAGGATGCCACCGGGGCCCGAAAGGTTGCTTAAGCGGTCTTCAGCTTTCTCAGCCCCGCTTCAGGCGGGTGGGCGCATGCTCTCGCCGTTCGCCGGCGCTCCAGGCCGGCGCCCGACGCGAGAGGGGTTCGCCGATGACCGTCGTCGTCCCGGAGACCGAGGCCGCCGGCCGCGCGGACACCGGCCCGCTGCGGCTGGTGCCGATACCGGCGGCGGAGCACGCCGCCTGGGCCGCCGCCCACGGCGGCGTCAGCTTCCTGCAGTGCCCGTCCTGGGGCCGGGTGAAGGCGGGTTGGCGCTCCGAGAGCCTGGCCTGGACGGGCGCCGAGGGGCGGACGGTCGGGGCCGCGCTGGTGCTGTACCGGGAGCTCCCGGGGCTCGGGCGCAGCTTCGCGTACCTGCCCGAGGGGCCGGTGATCGACTGGGCCGCACCGGACCTCGGACGGTGGCTGGAGCCGTTGACCGCCGCGCTGCGCTCGCGCGGCGCCTTCACGGTCCGGATCGGGCCGCCGCCGGCCCTGCGGCACTGGGAGGCGGGGACGGTCCGGGCGGCGGTCCGCGGCGGCGCGGTCACGCACCTGCGGGACGTCCGGCCGGACGCCGTCGACCCGGTCGGCGTGCGGGCCGGGGAGCGGCTGCGGGCGCTCGGCTGGGAGCCGGCCGCGCGGGACACCCAGCCCCGGTTCACCTTCCGGCTGCCGCTCGCCGGGCGTGAACCCGACGCGCTCTGGGGCGGATTGAGCCCGCAGTGGCGGCGCAACATCCGCCGGGCGCGCGCCGCCGGGGTGGAGGTCGTCGAGGGCTCGGCCGAGGACCTGGAGCCCTTCTACGCGCTGGTGCAGGAGACCGAGCGGCGGGGCGGCTTCGACCTCGGGCGCGGACTCGCCTACTACCGGCGGCAGTTCGCCGAGCTGAATGCCGAACTGCCCGGCCGGATGCGGCTGTTCCTGGCCAGGCACCGGGGTGAGGTGCTGGCCGCGCACACCTTCGTCACGGTCGGCCGCGGCGCCTGGTACCTGACCGGCGGCTCGGCCTCGCAGGGGCGCGAGGTCCGCCCCGGCAACGCCCTGCAGTGGTCGATGATCCAGGCCGCGCACGGACTGGGCGCGCGCGAGTACGACCTGCGGGGCGTCCGGCCCTCGCTGGACCCGGCCGGCGCCGACTACGGGCTGCTGCGCTGGAAGCTCGGCACCGGCGGCCGGGTGGTGGAGGGCCTCGGGGAGTGGGAGCTGGCCCTGAACCGGCCGCTGCACCGGGCGTTCCGGCGCTATCTCGCGCGGCGGCAAGGGTGAGTCGTTTGAAGACAACTACCAGCGAGAACAAGGTTGTTGGTGCCTCGGTCCGGGGGAGGGCGCCGATGGAGCAGCCCAGTCACCGCCGGCCGCGCCGCCGGCCGCCCGCGAGCCTGGTGATGGCCGGCGGGACGATCGTGTCGCGCGCCACCGGCTTCGTCCGCGCCGCGCTCGTGGTCGCCGTCCTCGGTGCCGGGGTGTCGGCCGACGGCTACAACGTGGCCAACACCGTGCCCAACATCCTCTTCGTGCTGCTGATCGGCGGCGCGCTGAACACCGCCCTGGTGCCGCACCTGGTCCGGGCGGCCCGGGAGTCGGAGGACGGCGGGGCGGCGCACATCGACCGGCTGGTCACCCTGCTCGTGGTGGCGCTGGCCGTGATCGCCGCGGTGGTGGTGCCGGCGGCGCCGTTGATCGTCCGCGCCTACACCTCCTACGGCGGCGCGCAGTTGGACCGGACGGTGCTGCTGGCGTACCTCTGCCTGCCGCAGGTCTTCTTCTACGGCCTCTTCACCGTGCTCGGCCAGGTGCTCAACGCGCGGCAGCGGTTCGCGCCGATGGCGTGGGCGCCGGTGCTCAACAACCTGGTGGTGATCGCCGTCTTCGGGTCGATGGCGAGGAGCGGGTCGCCGACCGACGCGCAGCTGATGGTGCTGGGCGCCGGGACCACGCTCGGCGTGGTGGTGCAGAGCCTCGCCCTGTTGCCCTGCCTGCGGGCCGCCGGCGTCCGGCTGCGCCCCCGCTGGGACTGGCGCGAGGCCGGCCTCGGCGACCCGCTGCGCGCCGCCGGCTGGACGCTGCTGCTGGTGCTGACCGACCAGGCGGGCTACTGGGTGGTGACGCGGCTCTCCACGGCCGTCGGCGAGCAGGCCGCGGCGGCGGGCGTGCCGGGCGGCGCCGGCTACACCGCCTACAGCAGCGCCTACCTGCTCTGGATCGTGCCGCACGGGGTGATGACGGTGTCCCTGGTGACGGCCGTCCTGCCGGGCATGAGCGCGGCGGCGGCCGGGGGAGAGACGTCGGTGCTGCGCGGGACCGCCTCCCGGGCGGTGCGGACGGTGGCCGTGGTGACCGTGCCGGCCGCTTGCGGACTCGCCGTACTGGCGCCACAGTTGGCGGCGATCGCGTTCGGACACGGACGCGCCGGGGAGGCGGATGTGCGGGCCATCGGGTGGATGCTGACGGCCTTCGCGCCCGGGCTGGTGCTGTACTCGGCGGCGTACGCCCTCACCCGGGTCTTCTACGCGCTGCGGGACAGCCGGACGCCGTTCCTGCTGAACCTCCTGCCGGTCGCGGCGGCCGCCGCCGGCTCGCTGGCCTGCTACCACTGCCTGCCGCCGCGCTGGGCGGTGACCGGGATGGCCGCCTGCTACGGCGGGTCCTTCCTGCTGGCGGTGGCCGGGGCTGCGCTGCTCCTGCGCCGCCGGCTCGGCGGGCTGGACGGCCGGCGGGTCCTGGTGACGCACACCAAGCTGCTCGCCGCCGCCCTGCCGGCCGCGGCGGCCGCCTGGGCGGCGGCGCACGCGGTCGACCGGCCGTGGGCGGGGCTCGCACTGGGCGGCCTGGCGCTGGGCGTGGTGTTCCTGCTGCTCGGCCGGCTGCTGGGGGTGGCGGAGCTGTCCGTACTGACGGCCCGCCTGCGCCGTCGCTGAGCGCACGGGGTGGTCGTGACCGCCGGGCCGGGGCGCCGGTCGACTACCGCGCGTCGTGGTCCGGGCGGGACCGCCGCGGCGTCTCCCCGGGGGAGGCTCAGGGGTGACGCCCGCGGGCCCTAAGGTCGACGGCATGAGTGAGATGCGAAGCGACGGTGCCCCGTCCGTCCGCGTGCTGCTGGCGGAGGATCAGGGGATGGTCCGGGAGGCGCTGGCCGCGCTGCTCGGGCTGGAGGGGGACATCGACGTGGTGGCCCAGGTGGGGCGCGGCGACGAGGTGGTGGACGCGGCGGTCGCCCACGACGTGCAGGTCGCGGTGCTCGACATCGAGATGCCCGGCATGACCGGGATCGAGGCCGCGGCGGAGCTGCGCAGGCGCCGGCCGCAGACCAGGATCGTGATCGCGACCACCTTCGGCCGTCCCGGCTACCTGCGGCGGGCGATGGAGTCGGGCGCGGACGCCTTCCTGGTGAAGGACGCCCCGGCGGCCGAGCTGGCGGAGGCGATCCGCCGGGTGCTGCGCGGCGAGCGGGTGATCGACCCGGTGCTGGCCGCCGCCGCGCTCGCGGAGGGGGCGAACCCGCTGACGGCCCGCGAGCGCGACGTCCTGGCGGCCGCGGCGGACGGCGCGGTGAACGCCGACATCGCCCGCCGGCTGCACCTGTCCGAGGGGACGGTGCGCAACTACCTCTCGATGGCGATCCAGAAGACCGAGGCCCGCAACCGCACCGAGGCGGTCCGGATCGCCCGCGAGAAGGGCTGGCTGTAGGGCGCGGGGGCGGTGCCCGGCCCGGCGGCGCTCAGTTGAGCCGGTGCCGGGCCGCCCGTGCCTCCCGGCGGACCTTCGCCGCGGTGTCCGGGTCGAAGGTGTCCAGGATCTCCGCGTAGGCGTCCATCTCGGCCGAGCCGCCGAGGAAGTCGCCGGTCCGCACCAGCAGCTCCGCGCGCTCCAGCCGGAGCTGGGCCGGGTGCCGGGGCAGCAGCAGGGCGAGTTCGGTGGCCCAGAGCTGGGTGCGGGCGTGCTCGGGGCGCTCGGCGGCCCAGACGCGGATGTTGCCGAGGACCCGGTGCACGGTGTCCAGAGGCCCGGCCGGGGTGAGCAGTTCGGGCGAGAACGGGTGGCCGGCGGCCCGGACCAGGCCGGCCGCGTCCTCCAGGTCGAGCAGCCGCCCGCCGTGGAACGGGTCGGCCAGGACGTAGTCGTCACCGCCGCTCGGGCCGCCGACGGCGACGATGTAGTGGCCCGGCAGCGCGATCCCGTGCACCGGTACCCCGGCCCGCCGGCCGACCGCCGTCCAGACCAGCGAGAGCATGATCGGCAGCCCGCGCCGGCGCCGCAGCACGTCGGGCAGCAGCGAGGACTCCAGCCGCCGGTAGTCGGACTGCCGCCCGTGGAACCGCTCCCGCCCGCCGAGCACGGCGGCCAGCAGCGCGGCCGTCTCCTCCGGCCCGGCCGGGGCCCGCTCGGCGACGGCGAGCCGGACGGCGGCGGCGTGCCGCTCCAGCGCCGCCTCGCAGGCGGCCAGCAGGGCCTCCGGGGTGGGCGGGTCCCGGGGGTCGTCCGGGTCCGGGGCGGGGGTGTGTTCGGCGGCCGCGAGCAGGCAGAGCAGCACCGGATCGGGGTGCTCGGCCCGGGCCTCGGTCCGGAAGCGTGCTCTGCTCTGCTCGGTCACGGTGGCTGCGACGGCTTTCATGCGGGCGGACAGACAGGCGGGACTGACGGGTGGCACCGGCCGTCGCTGCCGACGGCCGGGACCGACGGGCGGAACCGGGGGCGGAGCCGACGGCCGGAGCCGGTGGATCGGACGGACGGACGGGCTGGCGGGCGTGGCGGTACGCGCGGGCTACCCCTGGGGCAGACGCGCGTAGTGGTAAGTGTGACTGGTCGTGAAGCCAAGTCCGTCATAGAGCGCGATCGCACCGTCGTTCTCGGCCTCGACCTGGAGGTAGGCGCCGGTCGCCCCCTCCTCGGCGGCCCGGGCGGCGAGCACCGCCATCAGCGTGGTGGCCAGCCCCGCGCGGCGGGCGTACGGGGCGACCTCGATCGCGCCGAAGCAGGCCCACGGCCCGTCGATGACGCAGCGTCCGATGGCCAGCGGCGGCTGCCCCGGGGCGCCCGGCACGGTGGCGAACCAGACCGACGGGCCGCCGTGGATCACCTGCCGTGCCGCCTCCTCGACCGCCGGGTCGTCGGTCACCCGCCGGTACAGCGACATCCACTCGGCGCCGGCCGTCCGGGCGAGCCGCACCCGCCGGTGGCCGGAGCCGAGCCGGGCGAGCGGCGCGAGCGCCGCGACCCGCACCAGCGTCGGCGAGTACGCCGCCCCCAGCCGGCTCAGCTCGTCGCGCAGGCCGTCCGGCGAGCCGGGCGTGCTGACCTCCACCCAGGCCGGCAGTCCGCGCGCCGCGTACCACCGACGCACCGCCGCGAGCGCCTCGGCCGGCGGCAGGCCGGGGTCGCCGAGCGCCTGGACCGAGTTGGCCCGCCGGGTGAAGCCGGCGGAGGCCCGCAGCGTCCACTCGCCGAGCGGCTCCTGCTCGACGGCGGGCCAGCCGAGCGCCGCGATCCGCTGGAGCTCCGGCGGCGAGGCGGCGGGCGGCGCCGCCCGCCGGGCCGGGAAGAGCGGCACCACCTTGCCCGCGACCAGCAGCTTCTCCGCGAAGGTGACCGGATCGCCGCTCCGGGGGACGACGGTCAGCTCAAGATCGTCCCAGGATGTGAGCACACCGATCACATCGCGGAACACCGGCCTGTCGTCCACGAACTCCGCGACACGCCGAACTGACACTCGTAGTCCCACGTCAGAGCGATCTATCCGGACCTCCGGACGGTTCTGGACCGGCCCGCCAGCCGCCATCTGGGCACCTCCTGTGCATTTGCGGTCTCCGACCCGCGATACTAGGGGCGGGCATCGACGACGCCGCGCTCACCCGCGCACGCGAGCAAACAGAATGGGCCGCCGAGCCCTTCCGAGGAGGAACGACAGCGTGACCTACGTCATCGCGCAGCCTTGTGTCGACGTCAAGGACAAGGCCTGCATCGAAGAGTGCCCGGTTGACTGCATCTACGAGGGCGAGCGATCGCTCTACATCCACCCGGATGAGTGTGTCGACTGCGGCGCTTGCGAGCCGGTCTGCCCGGTCGAGGCGATCTTCTACGAGGACGACACTCCGGAGGAGTGGAAGGACTACTACAAGGCGAACGTCGAGTTCTTCGACGACCTCGGTTCGCCCGGTGGTGCCTCGAAGCTCGGCCTGATCGAGCGGGACCACCCGTTCATCGCCGCCCTGCCGCCGCAGAACACCGACGAGCACTGAACGATCGGTGGCAACTGAGCTGTGAGTACCAAGAACAGCACGCTCGCGCCGTTCCCGGGGCACCCGGGGGCGGCGCGCCGCGTTTCCGATCTCCTGCCGGTCTTCCCCTGGGACAAGCTGGAGCCGTACAAGAAGACCGCGCTGGCCCACCCCGGCGGGCTCTGCGACTTCTCGGTGGGCACCCCGGTCGACCCGGTTCCCGAGGTGATCCAGAAGGCGCTGGCCGCGGCCACCGACACCCCCGGCTACCCGACCGTCTGGGGCCCGCTGGAGCTGCGCGAGGCGATCGCCGGGTGGCTGCGCCGCCGGGTCGGCGCCGAGGTCGGCCCGCAGGCCGTCCTGCCCACGGTCGGCTCCAAGGAGCTGGTGGCCTGGCTGCCGACCCAGCTCGGCCTCGGCCCCGGTGACCAGGTGGCCTACCCGCGGCTGGCCTACCCGACCTACGAGGTGGGCGCGCGGCTCTGCGGCGCGGAGCCGGTCGAGTACGACTCGGTGGACGAGCTGGACGGCTCGCGGGTGCGCCTGCTCTGGGTCAACTCGCCGTCCAACCCGACCGGGCGGGTGCTCGGCGCGGACGAGCTGCGCCGCGCGGTCGAGTGGGCCCGGGAGCACCGGGTGCTGCTGGTCAGCGACGAGTGCTACCTGGAGCTGGGCTGGGAGGCCGACCCGGTCTCCGTCCTGCACCCGGACGTCTGCGGGAGCGACCACGAGGGCCTGCTGGCCGTCCACTCGCTCTCCAAGCGCTCCAACCTGGCCGGCTACCGCGCCTCCTTCGTGGCGGGCGACCCGGTGGTGGTCAAGGAGCTGCTGGGGGTGCGCAAGCACAGCGGGATGATCGTCCCGGCCCCCGTCCAGGCGGCGGTCGTCGCCGCGCTCGCGGACGACGCGCACGTGGCCGAGCAGCGCGGGCGCTACGCCGCCCGGCGTGCGGCGCTGCGCGCGGCGCTGGAGGCGTACGGCCTCCGGGTGGAGCACTCGGAGGCGAGCCTGTACCTGTGGGCGACCCAGGACCGGCCGTGCTGGGAGACGGTGGCCGAGCTGGCCGCCCTGGGCATCCTGGTGGCGCCCGGCGACTTCTACGGGCCGGCCGGCGAGCGGTTCGTCCGGGTCGCGTTCACCGCGACCGACGAGCGGGTCGCGGCGGCCGTGGAGCGGCTGCGCGGCTGACCGGGCGGAGCCCGCGCACGGCGAAGGGGGCCGGTGTCCAGGACGGGACACCGGCCCCCTTCAGTGCTGTGCGGGTTCTTCGGCGCTGTGCGGGTTCGGTGCGGGGCGCACCGGGTGGAGCCGGATCAGAGCGGCAGGCCGCCGAGGCCGCCGCCGCCGATCCCGCCGAGCAGGCCGGTGATCGGGCTGAGGCCGGCCAGCGGGGAGTTCGGGCCGAGGTCGGCGCCGCCGAGGCGGTTGGCCGAGCCGTGCTCGGCCAGGCCGAGCACGTCCGTGCCGGGGACCTCGGCCGGCAGCGCGCGGCCCAGGGCGCCCAGCGGGAGCGCGTCGGTCACGGTGTTGGCACCGGGGACGGCGCCGGTGAGCGCGCCGGCGCCCGGCAGGCCCTGGGTCAGGCCGGCGGTCTGCGACAGCCCGCCGATCGGGTTGGCGCCGGCGCCCGCGCTGCGGCCGGTCGCGCCGCTGCCGCCGGTGACGGCATCGCCGAGCTTGCCGGCCAGGGCGGCGGCGACCTTCGGGGTGATGGCGGAGAGCTGGCCGGTGGTGGCGGCGGTCTTGTCGACCGGGGCGGTCAGCGAGCCGGCCTTCTCGTTCGCCTCGGGCAGCTGGTGGGCGACGATGTTGCCGGTGGCGTCGGCGGTGGCCGGCACGCCTGCGGCGACGGTGGCGGCGCCGGTGTCCCCGGCGGCCTGGCCCAGCTCGTGGGTGGTGTGCTGCAGGGTGGATCCCGCGTCGGTGTTGGTGAGCTGGCCCAACGGCGCGGCCAGGTCGGACTTGGGCAGCAGCGCGTCGGCGGCGGACGCGGAGCCGGCCGCGACAAGCGGGGTCGCGCCGGCCGCCACGAGCAGCGCGGCCTGGGCGATCCGGCGCGTGAGGGAGTGAGACATGGGGCTCCTCGAAAGGGTCTTGGGTCCGTCCTGTCCGCCGGGCGGACGACGTTCTTACCGCTTGAGAAGCCAGAAGGTTTCGGCCGGTGCAAGGAAACGGTCTTACCGATGATCGGATCGTAGGCCTGGTGCCGCGGGCCGGCGGCCGGTCCGGCCGGAGCCGCGAAGGCGGGGCGGGCCAAGGGGAGTGACGGTTCTGCGGCCGACCCCGGGGGCCGGTCGGACCGTCCACCGGGATTGACCGGAATCACTCCTTCGGCGGCAACCCGGACACCAGTGCGTCAGCCCGCCGGACGGGCCTCGCGGCCGCGCCCGCGTACGGCCGACCGGCGGGCGCCCCGCCGGGCTTCCGCGAGCCCCGGCGGCCCGTCCGGAGCCCGTCCGGAGCCCGTCCGGAGCCCGTCCGGACGCTTGCTCAGACCGTGCTCACGCCTTGCCGGGGGACGTGAGCGAGACCAGCACCAGCTTGGTCGAGGTGCCGGTCGGCTGGGGCTTCCAGCCGTCCTCCGACTTGGACTTGCGCCAGATCTTCCCGTCGTAGGCGATCGTCTCGATGCCCAGCTGCTGGGCCTGCGTCACCGCCCAGTGCGCCACCTCCCAGCCGTTCTGCCGCTCGGCGTCCGGGCCGGCGTCGGTGCTGGCCGCCGGGTCAGGGGTCAGCGAGACGGCGTTCTCGGCGCCCTTGACGGTCGAGGTGTAGCCGGCCGCCGGGGTCACCGTCCGGCCGAACTCGCGGCGCACCCGGTCGCTCAGCACCTGCACCCGGTCCGGCCGGGGGGCCGCGGCGGCCGAGGGCGCGGTGGAGCCGGTGGCGGCCGCGGTCTCGTCGTCGGTCTCCGCCTCCGGGGCGGCGAAGTCGTGCACCACGCAGTTCAGCGCCGCCGCCTCGCGGCCGGTCAGCGCCGAGGCGAGCAGCGTCGCCTTGGTCTCGTGCTTGGCGTACGCCTGCGGGTAGCCGCTCTTCTGCACCTGCTGCGCCGCGTCGGTCAGCGGCAGCCGGGTGTAGCCGGGGACCTTGACCAGGCCGTCGAGGAACTTGTTGGTCGCGTAGACCGGGTCCATGATCTGCTGCACGGTGCCCCAGCCCTGCGAGGGGCGCTGCTGGAACAGGCCGACCGAGTCCCGGTCGCCGCCCGCCAGGTTGCGGATCTTGGACTCCTGCATCGCCGTCGCCAGCGAGATGGTCACCGCCCGGTCCGGCAGCCCGCGCGAGTGCGCCACGGCGGCGATCGTCGCGGCGTTGGCCGCCTGCGGGATCTCCAGCGTGCCCTCGCCCGACGAGGTCTTCACCGCGCAGCCCTCGGGGGTCAGCTTCTGGTCGCGCAGCCAGTACAGGCCCACCGCGACCACCACGAGCGCCAGCAGGACGATCAGCACCGCACGCAGCGGCCCGCGCCGCCGCCGGGGCGCCTTGTCGCCGCCCTGCTCGCCGCTCTTCTTCCTGGCCACCGCCGCCCCTCTCCACCCAGCTCCTGATCGGACACCGTACCCACTCGGACGGATGTGCGGCGCCACCGGTTGCGATCGGCGGCGTGGGACGGCCGGCCGCGCGAGACTAGGCTGAAGGACCATGAGCAGCTCTGAGACGCCCCTGGACCTCACCCTCGACGGCGGTGCGCTGACCGCCCGGCTCGTCGACTTCCCGTCGGTCAGCGGCGACGAGCAGGCGCTCGCCGACGCCGTGGAGGCGGCCCTGCGGGCCTACCCGCACCTGACCGTGGACCGGTACGGCAACAACGTGGTCGCCCGCACCGGCCTGGGCCGCGCCGAGCGCGTGCTGCTCGCCGGCCACCTGGACACCGTGCCGATCGCCGACAACGTGCCGTCCTACGTCGAGGGCGACCTGCTCTACGGGTGCGGCACCTCCGACATGAAGTCCGGCGTGGCCGTCCAGCTCCGGCTGGCCGCCACCCTGGCCGAGCCCAACCGCGACCTCACCTACGTCTTCTACGACTGCGAGGAGGTGGAGGCCCACCGCAACGGCCTCGGCCACCTCGCCGCCGAGCACCCCGACTGGCTGGCCGCCGACTTCGCCGTGCTGATGGAGCCCAGCGGGGCCACCGTGGAGGGCGGCTGCCAGGGCACCATGCGGGTGCAGATCCGGCTGACCGGCGTGCGCGCCCACTCGGCCCGCGGCTGGCTCGGCGACAACGCCATCCACCACGCCGCCGAGGTGCTCGGCCGGCTCGCCGCGTACCGCCCGCGCCGGGTCGAGATCGACGGTCTGGAGTACCGCGAGGGCCTCAACGCCGTCCGGATCGACGGCGGGGTGGCCGGCAACGTCATCCCCGACGAGTGCGTGGTGACGGTCAACTTCCGCTTCGCGCCGGACCGCAGCGAGGCGGAGGCCGAGAAGCACCTGCGCGAGGTCTTCGACGGCTTCGAGGTGACCGTCACCGACTCCGCCCCCGGCGCCCTCCCCGGCCTCGACCAGCCGGCCGCCCGGGCCTTCCTGGCCGCCACCGGCGGCGCCCCCCGGGCCAAGTTCGGCTGGACGGACGTCGCCCGGTTCAGCGCGTTCGGCATTCCCGCGGTCAACTACGGCCCGGGCGACCCGAACATGGCGCACAAGCGGGACGAGCACTGCTCGCTCAGCGCCATCGCCGAGACCGAGGAGCGGCTGCGCGCCTGGCTGACCGACTGAGCCGCCCCGGCAGGTCCGGCCGGCCCCGCGGCCGGCCGGACCTGCCGGCCGGCGGTCGAACGCCATCTTCCGGTTGCCCAACCGACCTTTCACCGTTGCCTGAAAACCGGGATCGGCGGGCGTAGGGTTTCGTCATGACAGGCACTGGAGACGAAAAGCACTACGGACACGGACCCGAGCAGGTGGGCGAGCCGCGCCCGAAGAAGGCGTGGCCCGAGAAGCAGAAGGGCCCGGTGCTGGTGCGCCGGGACCAGGTCGGCACCAGCACGACGGACCAGCGCCTGCTGGACACCACCGGCCCCACGGACTGGCTGCACACCGACCCGTGGCGGGTGCTGCGGATCACCTCGGAGTTCGTCGAGGGCTTCGGTGCGCTGGCCGAACTCCCGGCCGCGATCAGCGTCTTCGGCTCCGCCCGGACGTCGGTCGACTCCCCCGAGTACGCGGCCGGCGTGGCCATCGGCCGGGCGCTGGCGGAGGCCGGCTACGCGGTGATCACCGGCGGCGGCCCGGGCGCGATGGAGGCCGCCAACCGCGGTGCCTCGGACGCCGGCGGCCTGAGCGTCGGCCTCGGCATCGAGCTGCCCTTCGAGCAGGGGCTCAACGAGTTCGTCGACCTCGGGCTGAACTTCCGCTACTTCTTCGTCCGCAAGACGATGTTCGTGAAGTACGCGCAGGGCTTCGTGGTGCTGCCCGGCGGCCTCGGCACGCTGGACGAGCTGTTCGAGGCGCTGACCCTGGTGCAGACGAAGAAGGTCACCCGGTTCCCGGTGATCCTGTTCGGCAGCGAGTACTGGGGCGGCCTCTACGAGTGGCTGAAGAACACCCTCGTCGCGCAGGGCAAGGCGGCCCCGCACGACCTGGAGCTGTTCCACATCACCGACGACATCGACGAGGTCATGAAGATCCTCGCCGACGCCCGCCGCCCGGCGAACGAGATCTAGCGCCGGCGAGCCCCGGGGGCCCGGCGCGAGCCGAGCGCCTCGAGCGGTGTCACGCCAGCCCTCGGCGGGCGACCGCCGGGGGCCGGGTGCCCCGGATCGAGGCGACCATGTCCAGCACCTGCCGGGTCTCGGCGACCTGGTGCACCCGGTAGACCCGGGCGCCCAGCCAGGCCGAGACCGCCGTGGTCGCCAGCGTCCCGAGCAGCCGCTCGTCCACCGGCTTGTCCAGCGTCTCGCCGACGAAGTCCTTGTTGGAGAGCGAGACCAGCACCGGGAACCCGGTCGCGGTCATCTCGGGCAGCCGGCGGGTCGCCTCCAGCGAGTGCCGGGTGTTCTTGCCGAAGTCGTGCCCCGGGTCGATGATCACCGCGTCCCGCCGCACGCCCAGCTCCACCGCCCGCTCGGCCAGCCCGACGGTCACCCGCAGGATGTCCGCCATCACGTCCGCGTAGCCGGCCCGGTGCGGCCGGGTCCGCGGCTCGGCGCCGCCGGCGTGGGTGCAGACCAGGCCGACGTCGTGCCGGGCGGCCACCTCGGCCAGCTTCGGGTCGACCCCGCCCCAGGCGTCGTTCAGCAGGTCCGCGCCCACCGCGCAGACCGCCTCGCCGACCTCGTGGCGCCAGGTGTCCACGCTGATCACGGCCTCCGGGTGGCGCTTGCGCAGCTCCGCCACGAAGGGCACGGTGCGCCGCAGCTCCTCCTCGACGGTGACCTCGTCGCCCGGTCCGGCCTTCACCCCGCCGATGTCCAGGATCGCGGCGCCCTCGGCCATCGCGCGGTCGGCGGCGGCGAACGCGGCCTCGTCCGCGAAGGTGGCGCCCTTGTCGAAGAACGAGTCCGGGGTGCGGTTGACGATGGCCATGATCACCAGCTCGTCGTCACCGAATTCCCGTGGTCCCAGGCGCAGTGCCACCGATGTCTCCTCCACAGCTGCTGCGGGTGCGATGATGGCCCCCGGCCTATCGGGAACCATGCTGTCATGATCGTGAGCCGGGCACTGTTGTCAGCGCCGGCAGGGAAGTCGGGAGGACCGCTCGTGTTCTGGGTGATCGTGGTGGCGATGGCCGTCGTGGTCGGAGGCGCCGCGCTGGTGGCGCTCGGCGGGGGCGGCTCACTGCCGGAGGCGGTGCAGGACCGGATCGCCGCACGGCTGCCGCAGGACCGTCCGCTGAGCCGGGACGACGTGGACGGCATCCGCCTGCCGATGGCCGTGCGCGGCTACCGGATGGACGAGGTGGACGACGTCCTGGACCGCCTCGGCGCGGAACTCGCCTACCGGGACTCGCGGATCGCCGAGCTGGAGGCCGCCACCACGCTGCGCGGCGCCGTCGAGGCCACCACCGGCCCGGACGCCGGTGCCGAACCGCTGCCCGGTCTGGAGGAGTTCGCCCAGGTCGTCGAGCCCGTCGTGACGCTGACCAAGGGCTCCGAGGGCGCGCAGCAGGCGGCCGAGCAGTGACCGACGCCGGTGCGGTGCTCGGCGCGGACGGCCTGCGCCGTTGCGGCTGGGGCGACTCGACCGACGACTACCGGGTCTACCACGACACCGAGTGGGGCCGCCCGGTCCACGGTGACGACGCGCTGTTCGAGCGGGTCTGCCTGGAGGCCTTCCAGTCCGGCCTCTCCTGGATCACCATCCTGCGTCGCCGCGAGGGCTTCCGGGCCGCGTTCGCGGGCTTCGCGATCGACAAGGTGGCGGAGTTCGGACCGGCCGACGTCGAGCGGCTGCTCGGCGACGCCGGCATCATCCGCAACCGGGCCAAGATCGAGGCGTCCATCGCCAACGCGAAGGTCGCCCGCGACCTCGACGGCGGCCTGGACGCGCTGATCTGGCAGTACGCCGGGGACCCGGACCGGCCGGCCCCGCGCACCCTGGCGGAGGTACCGGCCGTCACGCCCGAGTCGACGGCGCTGGCGAAGGCGCTCAAGAAGGCGGGCCTGCGCTTCGTCGGCCCGACCACCGCGTACGCGCTGATGCAGGCCTGCGGGCTGGTCGACGACCACCTGGCGGACTGCCACGTCCGGAGCGCCCTGCGGGCCGCCCAGGCCCCGTCGTAGCCCCTGCGGGTGCCACCCGGGCCCGGGAGGCCCGGGCGGCACCCGCGGCGGGCGTCAGCGGCCCAGGTACGCCGGCTTCTCCTTGGCGATGAACGCGCGGACCGCGATCCGGTGGTCCTCGCTGTCGCCGGCCAGCGTCTGCAGCTCGTCCTCCTTGTCGAGCAGCTCGTCCAGCGAGTGCGAGGCGCCGTACGCCAGCGACTCCTTGATGGCGCCGTAGGCCACCGTCGGGCCCTCGGCCAGCTCCTTGGCGAAGACCCGCGCGGTGGCGGCCAGCTCGGCGGCCGGGACGACCTTGGTGGCCAGGCCCAGCTCCATCGCCTCGGTGGCCTTCACCGTGCGTGGCAGCATCAGCAGTTCGGTGGCCTTGGCGTGCCCGACCAGTCGGGGCAGCGTCCAGGAGGCGCCCGAGTCGGCGGTCAGCGCGATACCGGCGAAGGCCGTGTTGAACCCGGCCGTGTCGGCGACGATCCGGAAGTCGCAGGCGAAGGCCAGCGAGGCGCCCGCGCCCGCGGCGACGCCGCCGACCGCCGCCACCGTCGGCTTGCGCATCCCGGCCAGCGCCCGGACCAGCGGGTTGTAGTGCTCGGCGACCGTCTTGAGCGCGCCCTCGCCGGTCTCCTCGGCCAGCTTGAGCAGGCCCAGGTGCTCCTTGAGGTCCTGCCCGACGCAGAACGCCCGCTCGCCGGCGCCGGTGAGCAGCACCGCCCGCACCGCCGGGTCCCCGGCCGCGGCGGTCACGGTGTCCCGCAGCGCCACCTTGGTGGCGGTGTCCAGCGCGTTCATCGCCTCGGGGCGGTTGATGGTGATGACGGCCAGGCCGCCGTCCAGCTCGTACAGCACGGAATCGGACATGGGCGAGGGGCTCCCTTGGATCGTCACAGCTCGGTCGTGTGTCAGGATGCCGGAGCACGCGGCCGGGTGGGGAGTGTGAGGTATCGCACCTTTCGGCGGCGCGCCGACCGCCGCCGCGCCGGGGCTTATGGCGGGAAATGTGGCGCTTGAAGCCGGTCCGGCCGTGGTTGCACCGAGAGTGATGTTGGTCATCAGGCCGTGGCATGCGGGATAATGGCTTCCGATCAATGCGTTCGATACCGGCGGTGGACGGACTGCCGGTGCGTAGCTGAGCGGTTGCAGGAAGGGGAACGAGCATGGCGGCCATGAAGCCGCGGACGGGTGACGGCCCGCTCGAAGTCACCAAAGAGGGGCGGGGCATCATCATGCGCGTTCCGCTCGAAGGCGGCGGACGCCTTGTGGTGGAGCTCACGCCTGACGAGGCCGACGCCCTGGGCGAGGCCCTGAAGAAGGCCTGCGGCTGACCGCAGCGGGCGCTCCCCATCTCCTGAGAGATGTGCCGCCGGGCCCGGGTACGACACCACGTCGGCCCGGGCTCTGTGGTTTCCGCGGGCCCGTGGGTGACCCCCGGCGCGTGACCCCCGGCCCGTGGTCCCCGGCCCCCGCGGGTGCCGGGCCGCGCCGCCGCCCCGGGTCAGCGCTTCACGGCGCAGAGCAGCCCGTCCGACACCGGCAGCAGCGCCGGCAGCAGGGACTCGCTCTCCCGGACGTCCCGGACCAGGTCGCGCACCGCGTGCGTCTGCGGGTCCTGCTGCTCGGGCTCGGCCAGCCGGCCCTCCTGGAAGACGCCCTCGAAGCAGACCATCCCGCCCGGCCGCAGCAGCCGCAGCGACTCCGCCAGGTACTCCCGGGACTCCGCCGGGTCCCCGTCGCAGAACACCAGGTCGTACTGCCCGTCCGCGAGCCGCGGCAGCACGTCCAGGGCCCGGCCCGGTATGAAGCGGGACCGGTTCGCCGCGAACCCGGCCGCGTGGTACGCCTCGCGGGCCAGCTGCTGGCGCACCGGTTCGGTGTCCACGGTGGTGAGCACGCCGTCCGGGCGCATCCCGCGCAGCAGGTAGACCCCGGAGACGCCCGTCCCGGTGCCGATCTCGGCCACCGCCTTGGCGTCCAGCGCGGCCGCCAGCAGCCGAAGACAGGCCCCGCCGCCCGGTCCGATCGCCCTGATCCCGGTACGCGCGGACTGTGCCCGGGCGTAGGTCAGCACCGCGTCCTCGCCGACGAAGGTGTCGGAGAGGGCCACGCGCGCGGGCCCGAACTCGCTGATGGCTGCCTCTTTCGGAGCCCCGGGCAGTGGCCCGGTGCCGAGCGGAAGTCGATATTTCCTGGCACAGATTACTGGCCGACCGGGAACCGCGTACGGCGGCGGGCCGTTGCTGAGGAAGGGACCGGGTAACGGATACCCCCGGGATACCCCCCGGGCACTTTTATCCGGGCTTGACGGGTGAGGTGGATATGGTGGTGGCCCTGCTGGGCAGAAGAGCCAACCGAGGAGGTGTGGCCGAGGGCGACGTCCCTGTGCGGCGGCACTCCCGCGGCACCGCGTCAGCCCGTACGCCGAAGCCCGTGATGAACCAGCCTGCGCACTCCACCCTGGACCAGCCGGCCGCCGCGACGCCGGCCGCCGGTACCACCGAGGCACCCGCCGCCCTCGCGAGCTTCGCCGAGGGGCCCGACGCGCAGACCTGGACTCCGCCCTCCTGGGAGGAGATCGTCGAGGCGCACAGCGCCCGCGTCTACCGCCTCGCCTACCGCCTGACGGGCAACCAGCACGACGCCGAGGACCTCACCCAGGAGGTCTTCGTCCGGGTGTTCCGTTCGTTGTCGACCTACACCCCCGGCACGTTCGAGGGCTGGCTGCACCGGATCACCACCAACCTGTTCCTGGACATGGTCCGCCGACGCCAGCGGATCCGCTTCGACGCGCTCGGCGACGACGCGGCCGAGCGCCTGGCCAGCCGCGAGCCCAGCCCGGCCCAGCACTTCAGCGACACCCACTTCGACGCCGACGTCCAGCAGGCGCTGGACACCCTCGCCCCGGAGTTCCGCGCCGCCGTGGTGCTCTGCGACATCGAGGGCCTCTCCTACGAGGAGATCGCGGCGACGCTCGGCGTCAAGCTCGGCACCGTCCGCAGCCGCATCCACCGCGGCCGCTCGCACCTGCGCGCCGCGCTGAAGCACCGCGCCCCCGGCGCGGCCCCCGGCCGCGAGCGCCGGGGCGGCTCCGAGGAGCCGGTGCCGGTACCGGTCGGCGCCGTCGCGGGTGAGGCCCCGGTCGCGCCGGGCGGGCGCGGACGGAGGCGATCGTGAGCGGAACCGGCCGGTCGGGGCCGGGCCGGCCGGACGCTCCCGGCAAGGGCGCCGCCTGGCGCGCCGGCTGGCCCCAGCTGGGCCGGCGCGGCCACGAGGACGGGGCCGACGAGCCGGTGCCGCCCGCCGCGGCCCTGCCGGGCGAGGCGTCGCTGCGCGCGGTCGCCGTCAAGCCCACCGAGCCCGCCGCCGAGGAGCACCACCTCGGGGAGCGGCTCTCCGCCTTCGTGGACGGCGAACTCGGCCACGACTCCCGCGACCGCGTCCAGGCCCACCTGGCGACCTGCCCGCAGTGCCTCGCCGAGGCCGACGAGGGCCGCGCCGTGAAGCACCTGCTGACCCGTACCGGCACCCCCGGCCCGTCCTCGGCGCTGATGTCCCGGCTGATGGCCGTCGGTGCCCTCCAGGACGAGGAGACCCCCGCCGCCGACCGGCCGCGCCGGGACGACGACGACCTGCCCGGCGGCGGCCTGCCCGCCGCCTGGGGAGCCGCCCGGCCGGAGGCCAGGGGCGGCACGCTCGGCGGCAGCCGGCTGAACGGCGGCTCCTTCGGCCGTGGCGCGGGCGCCTTCGGCGGGGGCGCGCTCGGCGCCGACACACCGGTACCGGGGATCGACCCCAGGGCGTTCGGGCGCGGAGGCTCGGTGCTTCGCCCCCTGATGGGCCGGCGCTCCGGCCGTCCCGAGGCCGCCGCGCCGCAGCCGGCCGCGGCCGCCGGGCCGGCGGTGGTCCGCCAGGCGCCGCCGCGCGGGCGCCGGTTCGTCTTCGCCGCCGCCGGGGCCTTCTCGGTCGCCGCGGTGACGCTCGGCGGGGTCGGCGGCTTCGCCGCGCAGAGCGACGACCAGCACGGCACCTCGGTGAGCCCGGCCGGCAACACCGACCGCAGCGGTGGGTACGCGCCGATGAAGGCGCAGGTCCCGGTGGACTTCCCGGTCCGCCCGGTGGCGGCCACCCGCAGCGCGACCCCGCCGCACATCGTGCCGGACCGCACCCCGAGCTCGGGTCTCGCCGGTCTGCACCAGGAGAACCGTTAGCGCACGCCGGTCACCACGGCCATGGCCATCGGCGGGTCTTCACCACGGCTTCATCACACTGTGGGGTCCGGACCCGACGGTGGCCATTACGCTGTAGGAACCGTTGTCCGACGAGCTGAGGGAGCTTAGGTGTTCAGCGACGTAGGCGGACTGGAGATCCTGACTCTGGTCATCATGGCCATCGTGATCTTCGGACCGGACAAGCTGCCGAAGCTGATCCAGGACACCATGGGCTTCATCAAGAAGGTCCGCTCCTTCGCCGACACGGCGAAGGAGGACATCCGCAGCGAGCTGGGCCCGGAGTTCAAGGACTTCGAGTTCGAGGACCTCCACCCCAAGACCTTCGTCCGCAAGCAGCTCATGGGCGGCCAGGAGGACCCGCTGGGCCTCAAGGAGATCCGGGACAGCCTGGACATCCGCTCGGTGCTGGACGACAAGCCCGCCGTCGCCGTGAACGGCCACGGCCGCACCGGCACGGTCAGCATGGACAAGTCCGGCGCCGCGGGCGCGACCGGCGCGGCCTCCTCCGGCCCCGCGCTCCAGCCCGGCGAGCGCCCCCCGTTCGACCCCGACGCGACGTAACTCGCCCGCTCGCCTCCGGGTGCTCGCGGCCGTACGACGACACCACCGCCCCGCCCGGCCGCACGGCTGAGCGGGGCGGTGGCGTGTGCGCCGCTATTGTGCTGATTGTTCCCGCTGTGCCGTCGGTCACTTCCGGTCGCTTCCGGACCGAAGGCACCCGGCGGAGACGCCGCGGTACGCCACGATGGGAGCGCGCCACGGCAGGCAATCTGCGTTGAGGAGGTCCGGGGATGGACGCGACGAGTCATGCGGCGGGGACGGCGACGGCCGACGGCCCGACGGTCGGCGGACAGGCCGGTCCGGCGGACCCACTGGTCCCCTACCTGTCGGCGGACTTCCCCTGGTACGGACTGGACGACGGCTGGACCGGCCGCCGCTACCTGATGCAGGCCGGTGCCGGCGGCCCGCGCGCCGGGGCGGCCGGCAGCGTCGACTACGGCACCCTCGGCCACGGCGAGGAGCCGGCCCGGCAGTACGAGCCGCGCGACATGCGCAAGTTCGCCGTCGTCGTCACGGTGGCCCGCCGGGGCAGCCGCCGCAGCGCCGACAACACCGGCACGCTGGAGGCGACGTCGGCCTCCTCCGCCGCCTGGCTGGCCGGCTCCGGCCTGCTCGCGTCCACCTGGCCGGGCCAGCTGGACCGCGCGCTGCGCCAGGACTGGCTGGACCAGCAGAGCACCCTCGCCTGGGACCTCGCCGACGACCTGGCCGGGCCCGGCTGGTCCACCCTCAGCCTCCCGGTGAACGGCCTGCCGCAGCCCTTCCGCTACCGCGAGTCCGAGTACGGCTGGGTGCTCGCCGGTGAGGCCCCCGGCGTCCTCCTCGGCGCCTACGGCCGCGGCGTCAGCGCCTACGGCACCGGCTTCTCCACCGTCCCCGACCTGACGGCCTACACCCGCCCCTAGGCCCGCCCGGCGGCCCGGAGGGCCCGGTCCGACCCGAAGCGCCGGGACAGCACGAAGGGCCGGGCAGCTGCCCGGCCCTTCGCGGCGATCAGAACGTGTGCCCCGATCAGAACTGTCGTGACGGTTGCCTGAGCGAAGAGCGCGGGAACTTTGCCGACCCGATGTAGCTACAAGAACCTGTCAGGAGCTGTGGGAAGAAGGCAGAAGCTGAAGCTATAGTTGGTGTTGCGTGGTTGCTAGCAAGCAACAACGTATTGCCGCAGGCAAATAGGTTACACATTTACTGTGGAAGAAAAGATTCGTGGCACTAGCTACTAAGTTCGAGATACTTAGTTCAGTGCCTGGAAGAGTTTCTCGAACAGGAGAGCCCGAGCTGGCGGCTACCAGACTCGGGCTCCTGTAGAGAGATCGAGTGAGTCCGGCCGACTATGAAGCGGCCGGGCTTACTTTTTGCCCAGCTGTCCGTCCGGCGCTCGTTCTCGATCAAGGGTGCGAACCTAGCGCACCAGCTGCTCTACGCATCCTGCTACTGCGGCCACCGCTGTCAGTGCAGCCAGAGTGATCTCTCGCCAGCTGGGGCGAAGAGGTTTCTGACTTCTGGCGCGAGGCCACTGCTTTCCCATCGCGTTATCCTCCTGTCGTTGAAGTTCCTGCACATGGCAGGTCCCCGATCTGTCTCGAGGCGTATCGGAACGACAAGACTTGAACGACCGTCAGCATACCCGCTCTAAGGGCTGGATCGCGCGTTCCCAGGTGTTCTCAAATGAGAACGGAGCGGACCTATTCGAGAAGATCGTCTTGCCCAAGAGGGCGCCCCGAGGGCTCGCTGCGGGCCTCGACGGACAGAATCGGCTCCCATTTAGGAAGGGGCTGCGTGGACGTGCATCCGTTGGGGCCGTCGCTGGGCCGTGCGAGGTCTAGCAAGGCCGACCAGCGTCGACAACTGGTGACAGCAAACAGGCTGGTCAGCGGGGTGGGCGAGGGCCCAACCGCTGACCAGCCCGGTGCTTGATCAGAACTTGTTCTTCGGGGTGAGCCCGAGGGAGAGGCCCGAGAGGCCGCGCTGGCGGCCGCCGAGCTTGCCCGCGACGGCGCGCAGGGCGGCGCCGGCCGGGGAGTCGGGGGCGGCGAGCACGACCGGGCGGCCGTCGTCGCCGCCCTCGCGCAGCCGGACGTCGATCGGGATCGAGCCGAGCACCGGCACGTTGGCGCCGACGGTCCGGGTGAGCGCGTCCGCGACGATCTGCCCGCCGCCGGTGCCGAACACGTCGATCATCTCGTCGCAGTGCGGGCAGGGCATGCCGGACATGTTCTCGATCACGCCGACGATCTTCTGGTGCGTCTGCACCGCGATGGTGCCGGCCCGCTCGGCCACCTCGGCGGCGGCCATCTGCGGGGTGGTGACGATCAGGATCTCCGCGTTCGGGACGAGCTGCGCGACCGAGATCGCGATGTCGCCGGTGCCGGGCGGCAGGTCCAGCAGCAGGACGTCGAGGTCGCCCCAGTACACGTCGGCCAGGAACTGCTGGAGCGCGCGGTGCAGCATCGGGCCGCGCCAGACCACCGGGGCGTTGCCGGGGGTGAACATGCCGATCGAGATGACCTTCACGCCGTTCGCCTGCGGCGGCATGATCATGTCCTGGACCTGCGTCGGCCGGCCCTCGACACCCAGCATGCGCGGCACGCTGTGGCCGTAGATGTCGGCGTCGACCACGGCGACCTTCAGGCCGTCCGCGGCCATCGCGGCCGCCAGGTTCACCGTCACGGAGGACTTGCCCACGCCGCCCTTGCCGGACGCGACCGCGTAGACGCGGGTCAGCGTGCCGGGCTTGGCGAACGGGATCTCCCGCTCGGGGGCGCCGCCGCGCAGCAGCTGGGAGAGCTCCTTGCGCTGCTCGTCGCTCATCACGTCGAGCTCGACCTCGACACCGGTCACGCCGGGGACCTTGCCGACCGCTTCGCGCACCCGGGTGACGATGGTGTCGCGCATCGGGCAGCCGGAGACGGTGAGGTAGACCGCGACGCGGACCTCGCCGCCCTCGGCGATCTCGACCGATTTCACCATGCCGATCTCGGTGATCGGGCGGTTGATCTCCGGGTCGTTCACGGTCGCCAGCGCCTGGCGTACGGACTCCTCCGTGACGCCGGCCGCGACCTCTGTCTCGTTGGCCATGCCTTGATGGTACGGCGCCGCGCGGACCGCTTAACCCGTCGGTAGCGTGCTGCCGGTCACAGGATCTCGGAGCCCTGCCGGCGCTCGTCGATCTCCTTGAGCAGGGACTGCAGTTCGGAGCGGACGCTGCCCAGCTCGGAGGCGATGAAGGCCCGGGTGGCGACCTCGCCGAGGCCCTGGCGCAGCGCCGCGACCTCCCGGGTCAGGTACTCGGTGTCGGCGATGTTCCGGTCGCTGCGGGCGCGGTCCTGCTCCATGTTGACGCGGTCCCGGTCGTCCTGGCGGTTCTGTGCCAGCAGGATCAGCGGCGCCGCGTACGAGGCCTGCAGCGAGAGCATCAGGGTGAGGAAGATGAACGGGTAGTCGTCGAAGTGGACCGCGTCCGGCAGCACGGTGTTCCAGCCGACCCAGACGACCACCACGACCGTCATCCAGACGATGAACCGCCCGGTGCCGAGGAAGCGCGCGATCCGCTCGGAGAGCTTGCCGAAGGCCTCCGGGTCGTACGTCGGCAGGGTGATCAGGCCGGGCCGGGTGGTCCGCGGCTGGTCGAGCCGGGAGCGGGCGGGGCCGCTGGCCGAGGGCTCGCTGCGCCGGTCGCGGGCGCCCTCGCGGGCCCGCAGTTCGCGCAGCTGCCGCAGTTGGCGCAGTTCGCCCTGCAGGCGCTGGCGGGGGCTGTCGTCCCGTCGGCCCTTGCGGTCAGCGTCCACCGGTCACCTCTCGCTCGTCGTCCAGTCCGTGCAGCGCGGCCTCGCGCCAGTCCTCCGGCAGCAGGTGGTCGAGCACGTCGTCGACGGTCACCGCGCCGACCAGGTGGTCCGCCTCGTCCACCACGGGTGCGGCGACCATGTTGTAGGTCGCCAGGTAGCTGGTGATCAGGGGCAGCGGGGTGTCCGGCGGCAGCGGGTCGAGGTCGTCGTCCACCAGCGAGCCGACCAGGGTGTACGGGGGTTCGCGCAGCAGCCGCTGGAAGTGCACGGTGCCCAGGTACTTGCCGGTCGGCGTCTCGTTCGGCGGGCGGCAGACGAAGACCTGCGCGGCCAGCGCCGGCTTGTTGTCGGAGACCCGGACGCGGGCCAGCGCCTCGGCCACGGTGGCGTCCGGCTCCAGGACGATCGGCTCGGTGGTCATCAGGCCGCCGGCGGTGTTCTCCTCGTACTTCAGCAGGCGGCGGACCGGCTCGGCCTCGTCCGGTTCCATCAGCTGGAGCAGCCGCTCGGCCTCGTCGCCGGGCAGTTCGGAGAGCAGGTCGGCGGCGTCGTCCGGGTCCATCGCCTCCAGGACGTCGGCGGCGCGCTCGTCCTTCAGCTTGCCGATGATCTCGACCTGGTCGTCCTCGGGCAGCTCCTCCAGGACGTCGGCGAGCCGCTCGTCGTCGAGCGCGGCGGCCACCTCGGCGCGGCGCTTGGCGGAGAGGTGGTGCATGACGTTGGCGAGGTCGGCGGGGCGCAGCTGGTCGAAGGTGGCGAGCAGGTTGGCGGCGCCCTGGCCCTCCTCGGGGAGGGTGAAGCCGGTGACGTCCTTCCAGTCCAGGGTGAGCGACTCGCCCTTGGCCTTGCGCAGCCGGCCGACCCGGCCGACCTGGACGAAGACCTTGCTGATCTCCCACTCGCGCAGCCGGGTCTGCACCATCGCGACGTCCAGGACGGTGACGTCCTGGTCGGTCTTGGTCCAGGTGACGGTGCGGTCCAGCAGTTCGCCGAGGACGAGGGTCTCGGACGGGCGCTGCTCGAAGCGCCGCATGTTGATCACGCCGGTGGTGAGCACCTGGCCGGACTCCAGGCTGGTCACCCGGGTCATCGGCAGGAAGATCCGGCGGCGGCCGATCACCTCGACCACCAGCCCGAGCACCCGGGGCGGCCGGCCGCCGAGGCGGAGCGTGACCACCACGTCGCGGACCCGGCCGGTCTGGTCGCCGTTCGGATCGAAGACGGCGACGCCGGAGAGGTGCGAGATGAAGACCCGGCTGCCTGCTCCTGCCATGGACTCCCTCGCCTCGCTCGACGCCCGGAGGGGCGCGCGGGCACGCCCCGCGGCCAAGGCTACCCGCGCCCCCCGCACCCGGCCCGACGAGCCACGACGCCGCTCCGCGCCCGGTTGCGAACCGGCGCCCGCCCGGGCGGGGCCCTGCGGGATCAGCCCTTGCGGCGCTTGAACAGCAGCTTCGGGAGGCCGGCCGGAATCGGCTTGCGGGTGGTGGCGGAGGTGGGCATCGGGGCGGTGGCGTGGGAGTCGTCGGGCATGGCGCCCGGGTGCTCGTCGAGCAGGCCCGCGCCGGTGCCGGCCGGCTCCAGCCGGAGCACCCGGCACTCGCGGGCCCAGCGGTCGGCGATGGTGTCGGTGTCGGGCGCGTTCAGCCGCTTGCCCTTGAGCTCCTCGACGGCGCCGAGCCAGGCCTCGCTCCCCGGCGCCGGTTCGGCGACGCGGGCCGTCCAGCCGGTCAGCCGGCCGCCCTTGTCCTTGCTGCGGACCGTCACCACCGCGCCCGATCCGGCGGTCAGGCCGTGCAGGGGCTGCTCGGCGCCGTCGCCGACCACGACCACCGCGCCGTCGTGCCAGGCGTGCCAGAGCGGCCGGCTCTGCTCCTGGCCGTCCGCGCGCACCCAGAGCAGGCCGGACTTCTTCGCGGCCTCCTCCAGCAGGGCCCGGTCGAGGAAGTCGTCGGCGGTGGTGGCGGCGGGCGTACGGTCCATGGCGGACAGCGTACGGCCTGCGGCGTCCACGGGGTGTCTCACCCGTCGGGCGACAGTTCCATGACGGCCGCACGGGCCTTACCTTAGGAGCCGCCCCACTCCCACCCCGAGCCCGAGGAGCGCCGTGCCCGCCCGGCCCGAGACCGCAGCCCCCTCCATCGCGTCCGGCTCCGCCGCAGCGGCGCCGACCCAGCCGCTCCCCAGGATCGACCTGCTGCTGCTCGCCGTCTCGGTCTCCGGCATCTCGCTCTCCGCGCCGCTGATCAGCGCCACCGCGGCCCCCGCCCTGGCGATCGCGTTCTGGCGCAACGTCATGTCGGTCGGCGTGCTGGGCCCGTACGCGCTGCTGCGCCACCGGGCCGAGCTGCGCGGGATCGGCCGCCGGGCGCTGCTGCTGGCGGTGGCGGCCGGCGCGCTGCTCGCCGTGCACTTCGCGCTCTGGATGCCGAGCCTGCGGATGACCTCGGTGGCCTCGGCGACCGCGCTGGTGACCACCACCCCGCTCTGGACCATCCTGCTGATGCGGTTGCGCGGGGTGCGGGCGCCCCGCGCGGTCTGGATCGGCATGACGGTGGCCTTCGCCGGCGTGCTGGTGCTCACCGGGGTCGACCTCACGCTCTCGCCGCGCGCCCTGCTGGGCGACGCGCTGGCGCTCGGCGCGGGCCTCGCCGCGGCCGGCTACATGCTGCTGGGGGCCGAGGTCCGCCGCACCGTCAGCACCACCGCCTACACCCTGGTCTGCTACGCCACCACGGCGGTGGTCCTGCTGGCGGTCTGCCTGGCGGCCGGGACGTCGATGTCCGGCTGGCCGGCCGGCGTCTGGTGGCAGATCGTGCTGCTGATGGTCACCGCGCAGCTGCTCGGCCACTCGCTCAGCAACCGGGTGGTGCGCACCCTCGGCCCGTCCCTCACCTCCACCGCGATCCTGCTGGAGACCCCGGGCGCCGCGCTGATCGCGGCGCTCTGGCTCGGCCAGTGGCCCCCGGTGGCCGCCTACCCGGCGGTGGTGCTGATCCTGCTGGGCCTGGTGCTGGTGGCCCGGGGCGGCCGGAGGTGACGGCCGGCTACAGCCAGCCGTTGCGGCGGAAGCCGCGGTACATCCCGACGCAGATCAGGATGACGCTGCCGAGCACCATCGGGTAGCCGTACTTGTGGTGCAGCTCCGGCATGTAGTCGAAGTTCATGCCGTAGACGCCGGTGATCATGGTGGGCACGGCGAAGATCGCCGCCCAGGCGGTGATCTTGCGCATGTCCTCGTTCTGCGCGACCGAGACCTGTGCCAGGTTGGCCTGGAGCAGCGAGTTCAGCAGTTCGTCGAAGCCGTGCACCTGCTCGGTGACCCGGGCGAGGTGGTCGGCGACGTCCCGGAAGTACTTCTGGATGTCCGGGTCGACCAGCCGCTGGAGCGGCTCGGAGAGCTGCTGCATGGGCCGCAGCAGCGGCGTCACCGCCCGCTTGAACTCCAGCACCTCGCGCTTGAGCTGGTAGACCCGGCCGACGTCGGTGCCCCGGCCGCCCTTGTTGGAGAAGACGTCGAACTCGATCTCGTCGACGTCCGTCTGCAGCCGGTCGGCGACCAGCAGGTAGTTGTCCACCACGTGGTCGGCGATGGCGTGCAGGACCGCCGAGGGGCCCTTGGCCAGCAGCCCGGAGCCGTCCGCGTCGGCCTCCAGCCGGTGCCGCAGCTCCTGCAGCGAACTGTGCCCGCCGTGCCGGACGGTGATGACGAAGTCCCGCCCGGCGAAGACCATCAGCTCGCCGGTCTCGACCACCTCGCTGGTCGGGGTGAGCTGGTCGTGCTCGACGTAGCGGATCGTCTTGAAGACGGCGAACAGCACGTCGTCGTAGCGCTCGACCTTGGGCCGCTGGTGCGCGTGGACGGCGTCCTCGACCGCCAGCGGGTGCAGGCCGAAGCGCTGCGCGATGCCCTCGAACTCGGCCTCGGTCGGCTCGTGCAGCCCGATCCAGCTGAACGATCCTGCACCGTCCGGCAGTTGCCGCGAGGCCTTCACCCGGCGGGCCGCCTCGCGCGGGCTGCAGCTCTCGCCGTGCCGCTTGCCGGACTGGTAGACCGCGCAGTCCACCACCGCGGAGGCGGACTGGCCCGGGTGGATCGAGTCGAACAGGCCGGCCGCGGAGCGACGGCGGTTGGTGCGGACGGCTGCGCGCAGGCTGTTGATCATCGACATGGCAGGCTCCCTGGGCAGGAACCGCCGCACGGCGGCGCGGTGACGGGTGGCCGTGGTGCGACGGCATGGAACACCGGTGGAATGACGCCTGCGGTCGGTCCTCGGCCTTGCTGGGGCTCGCGCTGGAACGACCGGACGCCGGTGAGGGTGCTCTCCCGGCCGGGCCGACACCGCCTCGATCGTCTCGGTGGACGCGGCTGCTGTTCCAGCTAGTGGTGCTGCTGTTTCAGCCTGCGAGGCGAGGGGTACGGGGAAGGCGTCCGGGCCGGGTAGAGCTGCCGGTACTGCATGGTCGGCTGGTATCCACCGCAACCACCTCCTTCACGCCGCTGCCCCGGAGAGAGGATCCCCGGTGGCCAGTCGCTCACACTAACATCTGACCGGGCATCGTCGCTGCGACGTTCTCCTGGTGGCCGTGCCGGCCCCGCGGACGCACCGGTTACGCTCACCGGCATGGCGCACGACTTTCCGCTCTTCGGTGACCCCTCCGGCGGCTCCCACGACCCCGCCGGCCTCTCCCGCGAGGCGGTGCTGGCCGCCGTCGAGGCCCGGCTGCTGACCACCTTCGGCGAGCCGAGCGGCCGGGCCGCGGTCACCTTCCTCGGCGCGGACCGGATCGAGGTGCTGCGCTTCGGCCCGGACGCCGAGGGCCTGGTCCGCTACGCCACGCTCGGGATGGCCGCCGCGCCGATGGCGGACCCGACCGCGCCGGTCGCCGACCAGCTCCGCGGCCCGCGCGCGGAACTGGTGCTGACGGTCCGTGGGGCCCGGGACAGCGTGCTCCGCACCCTGGCCACCTTCGCCGCGACGCCGCAGGTGGAGGGCCTGGTGCTGGCCCCCGGCGGCTCGCTGGACCTCGGCGCCCCGCTCTGGGACGGTGCCCCGTTCACCTCGGTGCTGGCCGCCGAGCCGGGCGGTCTGGTGGCCGATCTGGAGCTGGACGAGCCGGCCGACCCGGTGCGCTTCCTGCCGCTGCTGCCGATGACGCCCAACGAGGCGGGCTGGAAGCGGGTGCACGGCGCGGCCGCGCTGGAGGAGCGCTGGCTGAAGCACGGCACCGATCTGCGCGACGCCGACCGCCGCGGCGTGCCGCTGGACTGACGCCCGGTCACCCGGGGGTCTCCGGGCCGGCGTCCACCGCCGGCGCCACGGGGGCGCGCGCCGCGGCCGCACCCGGCCGCACGCTCCCGCACGCCCGCGTGC
Organism: Kitasatospora sp. NPDC003701; assembly: GCF_053587085.1. Classification (NCBI taxonomy): domain Bacteria; kingdom Bacillati; phylum Actinomycetota; class Actinomycetes; order Kitasatosporales; family Streptomycetaceae; genus Kitasatospora; species Kitasatospora sp. NPDC003701. The sequence goes on along the minus strand of NZ_JBSFNM010000008.1, from coordinate 133,944 downwards.
CCGGCCGGGAGGGCTCAGCCCCCGATCGGCTTCGCGCCGGTGGCCTGGGCCAGCAGCGCCTCGTAGACGCCGGGGTCGGTGGTGTGCTCGCCGAGCCGGACGGTCTTGCGGCTGCCGTGGTAGTCGCTGGAGCCGGTGGTCAGCAGGCCGAGGTCGGCCGCCAGGGCGCGCAGCCGGGCCCGGGTGGGCTCGTCGTGGTCGGTGTGGTCGACCTCCAGCGCCGCGAGCCCGGCCGCCGCGAGGTCCGCGATCACCTGGTCGGAGACGGTCCGCCCGCGCTTGACCGCGCCCGGGTGGGCGAAGACCGGCACCCCGCCCGCCGCCCGGACCAGCCGGACGGCCTCGGCCGGGTCGGTCTCGTGCTTGCGGACGTCCGCCCGCCCGCCGTTGGCCAGCCAGTCCGGGGTGAAGGCGTCGGAGACGGTGGCCACCACCCCCGCCTCGACCAGGGCGCTGGCGATGTGCGGCCGGCCGACCGAACCGGCCCCCGCGATCCGCTGCACCTGCTCCCAGCTGATGTCGGCGCCCAGCGCGCGGCAGCGTTCGACGACCGCCCGCCCGCGCCGGAACCGGTCGGTGCGCACCAGCTCGCGCTCGCGCGCGAACTCCGGCTCGGCCGGGTCGAAGAGGTAGGCCAGCAGGTGCAGGCTGATGCCGTCCACCGCGCAGGACAGCTCGGCGCCGGGGACGAGGGCCAGCCGGCTGCCGGCCGGCAGCGCGCGCACCGCCTCGGCGGCCTCGGCGTGGCCGGCGACGGTGTCGTGGTCGGTGAGCGCCACCACGTCCAGGCCCGCGGCGGCGGCCGCCGCGACCAGCTCGGCCGGGCTGTCGGTGCCGTCGGACGCGTTGCTGTGGGCGTGCAGGTCGATGCGCACGGAGTCGGCTCCTGGGCTGGGCGGCGGGTGTCGCCCAGGATAGTGCGGGCACCCGCGGGGCCGTCAGCCGAGCAGTTGGGGGGAGAGCGCGCCGCAGGGCAGCAGGTCCAGCTCGGCGCCGGCCTCGCGCAGGTCGGTGAGGACCAGCTCGTCGTACATCACCAGCGCCGACTGCTCCGGCCAGGCCACCGCCCAGAGCCAGAGGCCGCGGGCCTCGCCGACGAACACCGCGCGGTCGGCCGGTGCGTCCGGGACGTGGAACATCGGGGTGGGCCGCCCGGCCGCCATCAGCTTGGCGTCGGCGGGCTTGTAGAGGGAGACCGACTCGCCCGGGTCGGGACCGGACAGGCCCGCGTACCGGGCGCCGAGCCCGACCCCGAGCTCCTCCGCGACCAGTACCAGCTCGCCGAAGCCGCCCAGCGGAGCCGGGCCGGAGCAGGCGACGGCGGTGGCCCGGGCGCCCGAGACGTCGTCGCCGACGTGTGCGATGCCGGTGTAGAGCCAGCCGACCGGCAGCGGCCAGGGCAGCCAGACCGGGACCTGGGAACGGGCGACGGCCACGCCGAGCGCCTCCACACTCGGGGGCAGCACCGGCTGCATCGGGTGCACCGCTCCGTGCCGGTCACACTGCCAGGTGTCTGAGAACAGACCGGGGGCGCGGACCCGACCGGCGCACCTCGGGCAGCTTGGCTCGCCCCTCATAGCGGACAACGCTCCTCCCTCCGGACCGCCGCGTCAAGGACGATCACCCGTACGGAGGGCGCGGCGGCACCTGTCGGTGCGGACACCCGTTCGCGCCGGGTGGGCGCGCTGCGGGCGGTTCCCGCTAGGGGATGTCCAGCGGCGGGCGGCGGCAAACGTCGGTGCCACCGCGCGGGGAGCGGGTCCGGACGCACTGACGCCCCGTCATCGGCGATCGCGGTGACAGGGCGTCAGTCGGGTATCGGAACGTCGGGATCGGACGCTCCCGGCTCTTCGGCGGCGGGTGAGGGCTCCCGGTCGGAGGCGCCGCGCCGGATCAGACGGTCGGGCACGGACGGATGAGCAGGCGCTCGCCGGTGCGGGCGGCGGCCTGGACGAGTTCGCGGACGGTTTCGGCGTCGGCGATCACGCGGTCGGTGGCGGTGCCGTGGGTGTCGTCCAGGCGGAGGATCTCGAAGCGCATGGGCCTCTCCTTCTCTTGCCCCGTCGGGCGGGGCGGTCGTGGCTGAGTGGGTATCAGCCCTTTCGCGGTCTGTCGGCTCGAACGGTCGACGATCTGCTGAGGCAAAGGGGCTCCCCCTGTTTGCCAAGTGCGTCTGGTACCTCGTGAACCACTGTGTCGTGGCGCTGCTACCGGGCCGTTGCCCGTCCGTGAAGTCCAGGTTTCGGCGGATTCTCGCCAGCGTCGCCAGCGACGATGATTCCCGGACAGAATCAAATATTACCGCAACTAACGACTTTTGTCCTGTGGGATTCGCCACCGCGGGGCGCGACCGCCCGGTCGCGGTGCGGGCCCCGCGGTGGCGCGGGGTCGTGGCGGGACGGTCGCGGGCGCGGGTCGGACGGTGCGCGGGGCGGTCCGGGCTCAGCCCCAGAAGTCCCGCAGGGCCGCGGCGGTGGCGGCCGGCCGCTCGGCGTTGGGGGAGTGGCCGGCGTCCTCGATCACCACGCGCCGGGCGCCCAGGCGCTCGGCCATCCGCGACTGCTCCGGCACCGGCCAGGCGTAGTCCCGGACCCCGGAGAGCACCAGGGCGGGCAGCGCGCTCGCGGTCGCGGCCAGCTCGTCCACCCGGTCGGGAGCGGCGATCAGATGGGCGCCGGTGGTGGCGAGCGCCTGCGGCACGTTGGCCACCCAGCGGCGGTGCAGGAAGTCCGCGACCTCGGGGGACGGGCGGCGCGCCCGGTCACCGCCCTGCTCCTGCTCCTGCTGCTCCATCTGCTGGAGCACCTGCCAGATCTCCTCCAGGCTCATCGACGGCAGCACGTCGATCAGCAGCTTGGTCCGCTCCGCCTCGCCGGGCTCGATCGAGGCGGGCCCGGTGGACATCAGCGTCAGCGAACTCCACGGCAGCGGGCCGTCGGCGGTGGCGGCGAGGACGGCCTCCCGGACCACCTGGCCGCCGAAGGAGTGGCCGAGCAGGTGCAGCGGTGCGGCGCCCTCGGCGAGCACCTCGGAGAGCGCCCGGACGTCCGCCCCCAGGGCGTCGACGGCGTAGGCGGCCGGGTCGTCGGGGCCGCCGCTCTCGTACTGGCCGCGCTGGTCGATCGCGGTCACCCGGTAGCCGGCCTCGGCCAGCGGCTCCAGCAGCGCGATGAAGTCCTCCTTGCTGCCGGTGAACCCGGGGACGAGCAGGGCCGTCCCGCGGACCGCACCCGCCGGCTCGGCCCGCAGCGCGGCGAACTCCCCGCGCGCGGTGGCCACCCGCAGGGCGCGCGCACAGCGGGGGAGGGTGAGGAACGGCGGCGTGCTCATGGGCGATCTCCTGCGGTGCGGCGGGGCGACTGGCCGGTAACCCCCGAGCGTAGCCGGGCGGACACGCCGGAGGGGGCGGCCCCGTCCTGTGCTGGACGGGGCCGCCCCCTCCGGGTGGCGCTGCGGCGGGATCAGCCCTCCGGCGTCGCCTCGGGGGCCGCGGCGGCCGGGCGGCGGGTGCGGGCCCGGCGGCGCGGGGCCGGGGCCTCGGCCGGGGCGTCCGCGCCGGCCTCGGGCGCCGGGGCGGCCTCGGCGGCGGGCTCGGTCTTCGCCTTGGCCCGCGAGCGGGTCCGCTTGACGGCCGGCTTCTCCTCGGACTGCTCCGAGGCCTTCTCCGGGGTCTTCGCCGGAGCCTTCTCGGCGGCGGCCGGAGCAGCGGCCTCGGCGACCGCGGCGGGCGCCTCGGCCACCGCGGCGGCGGCGGTCTCGCCGGCGGCGGTGCTGCGCGGACGGCGGCGGCGACGGCGCGGGGCCTCGCCCTCGGCACCCTCGACGGCCGGAGCCGCCGGGGCGTCGACCGCGGCGACGGCCTCGGCGGGCGCGTCGAGCACCGCGTCGGCGGCGACGGTGGAACCACCGCGGGTGCGGCGGCGCTCACGGGTGCGGCGGGCCGGCTTCTCCTCGACCGCCTCGGCGGCGGGCGCGGCGGCGCGGCCGTTGCCGGCCCGGCCGCCCCGGGGGGCGCGACCGGGGGTGGAGCGCGCACCGCGACCGCCGGTCTCGCCGAGGTCCTCGACCTCCTCCGCGCCGAGCCCGGCCCGGGTCCGCTCAGAACGCGGCAGCACACCGGTGGTGCCCTTGGCGATCTTCAGCAGCTCGTACAGGTGCGGCGAGGTGGAGTAGGTCTCCTCCGGCTCGTTGAACTTGAGGTCCAGCGCCTTGTTGATCAGCTGCCAGCGCGGGATGTCGTCCCAGTCCACCAGGGTGACGGCGGTGCCGGAGGCCCCGGCGCGGCCGGTGCGGCCGATCCGGTGGAGGTACGTCTTCTCGTCCTCGGGGCACTGGTAGTTGATGACGTGGGTGACGCCCTCGACGTCGATGCCGCGGGCCGCGACGTCGGTGCAGACCAGCACGTCGACCTTGCCGCCGCGGAAGGCCCGCAGCGCCTGCTCGCGGGCGCCCTGGCCGAGGTCGCCGTGCACCGCGCCGGCCGCGAAGCCGCGCTGGGTGAGCTGGTCGGAGACGTCGGCGGCGGTGCGCTTGGTCCGGCAGAAGATCATCGCCAGGCCGCGGCCGTCGGCCTGCAGGATGCGCGAGACCATCTCCACCTTGTCGAGCGAGTGCGCCCGGAAGATGTGCTGGGTGGTGTTGGCCACGGTGTGGCCGGTGTCGTCCGGCGCGGCGGCCCGGATGTGGGTCGGCTGGCTCATGTACCGGCGGGCGAGGCTGATGACCTGGCCCGGCATGGTCGCCGAGAACAGCAGGGTCTGCCGCTTGGCGGGCAGCATGGTGATGATCTTCTCGACGTCGGGCAGGAAGCCCAGGTCGAGCATCTCGTCGGCCTCGTCGAGGACCAGCGCGCGGACCTTCGACAGGTCCAGCTTGCGCTGCCCCGCGAGGTCGAGCAGGCGGCCCGGGGTGCCGACGATGATGTCGACGCCCTTCTTGAGCGCCTCGACCTGCGGCTCGTACGCGCGGCCGCCGTAGATCGCGAGCACGCGGACGTCGCGGACCTTGCCGGCCGTCTGCAGGTCGTTGGTGACCTGGGTGCACAGCTCGCGGGTCGGGACGACGATCAGCGCCTGCGGGCCGTCGGAGAGCTGGTCCTCGGTGGCCCGGCCGGCGTCGATGTCGGCCCGGACGACGACGCGCTCGATCAGCGGGAGGCCGAAACCGAGGGTCTTGCCGGTGCCGGTCTTGGCCTGGCCGATGACGTCGTGGCCGGTCAGCGCGACCGGGAGGGTCATCTCCTGGATGGGGAAGGGGTGGATGATGCCGACGGCCTCAAGGGCCTCGGCGGTCTCCGGGAGGATCCCCAGGTCCCGGAAAGTGGTCTTGGTGGGTTCAGCGGTGGTGGACAGGGTGCTGCCTCTTCCGTGTGGAGGGGCCGAGAGCGAGAGAGCGGCGGGCAGCCGCGCGGCTGCGTACGGGCCGTTGGGCCCTGAATACAGCTGCGCGGACGCACAACCGCGCTGGTCCCTGCGGCCGGCCGGTGCGCGCGGCCCGGTCAAGGGGCGCGTCTCCGGCGGCGTGGGGGATGAATCCCGTGAGGGACCTGCGCGGGACCTTGCGCCGGGCGGCGCGGTCCGCGGCGGCCCTCGCTCGGCCACTGATGCGGTGCCAAGGCTTGAAGTCCAAGCCATGGTCGGAGCCGATCGGCTCTCCGACCGGGCATCCGCGTACGTGAGTACCCGGCTTCCAGTGCGGACACGTCCTGGTGGACGGTGCCGCTACGGAGCGGGCTTGCCCGGCGCACCGAGACGGCGGTGACACCGTGCGAGCACTACGGACCTCGCTACCACCATACAGTCACGCGACGACTCGAACACGTGACGCGTCTGACATCGTTCGCGCCGTCCCGGCGCGGGGGCGCCGGAGCGGCCTCCCCGTGGTCCGCCCGGGGAGCGGCGTCCGACCGGCACCAGGCGTGTGCGGGGGGCCGCGCCGGACTAAGGTGGCAGGTCATGGAGACCCATGGTGAGACGCAGGACGACGCGGCCGGCTCGATCGGCGACTGGGCGAGCTGCTCGGCCGATCCGGGCTACCGGGCGGCCGTGCTGGACCTGCTCGGCGCCCTCGCCTACGGCGAGCTGAGCGCCTTCGAGCGGCTCGCCGAGGACGCCAAGCTCGCGCCGGGCCTCGCCGACAAGGCCGCGCTGGCCCGGATGGCCTCCGCGGAGTTCCAGCACTACCAGCGGCTGCACGACCGGCTCGCCGAGGTGGGCGCGGACCCGCAGGAGGCGATGCAGCCCTTCGTCGAGCCGCTGGAGCTGTTCCACCGGATGACCGCGCCCTCGGACTGGCTGGAGGGCCTGGTCAAGGCCTACGTCGGCGACGCGATCGCGACCGACTTCTACCGCGAGGTGGCCGTCCGGCTGGACGACGACACCCGTGACCTGGTCCTCGGCGTGATGTCGGACACCGGGCACGCGCAGTTCGCCGTCGACAAGGTGCGGCAGGCCATCGAGGCCGACCCGCGCTCGGGCGGCCGGCTGGCGCTCTGGGGCCGGCGGCTGATGGGCGAGGCGCTGAGCCAGGCCCAGCGGGTGGTCGCCGAGCGGGACGCGCTCTCCAACCTGCTGGTCGGCGGCGTGCAGGTGCAGGGCTTCGACCTGGTCGAGGTCGGCAAGATGTTCAACCGGATCACCGAGGCGCACACCAAGCGGATGGCCGCGCTGGGGCTCGCCTCCTGACGGGCGTTCCCGGGCCGGCGCGGCTCAGGCGTGCCGCTGCCGGCGGTGTGCGCCCGCCCGGTGCGGGCGGTGCACGTGCGCGGGCTGGCGCCCGGCCGCGAGGTCCGGCCGGGCCAGGACCGAGGTGAGCAGCGCCGAGGCGACCGCCGCGACGCCGATGCTGACCGCCGGGAACCGGCCGTCCAGGGTGAAGTGCGTGATCACCCCGCTGAGCAGGGCCGACACCAGTGCCGTGCCGAGCGTCAGCCCCCGGCCGGCCGGGAAGTACGCCGGCAGGGCCAACAGCGCGGCCGCCCCGACGATCAGGCCGACGAGGGCGAAGGCGATCGACTCGACCAGCAAGGGTGCCTCCCCGGTACGCGGGTGCGCGGCCTTCGGACGGCCGCACACTTGCGCCGTACCCCGGTCCTCCCGGCCGTACACGCAGCGGTGCCCCGTTCCCTCGGGGAGGGAACGGGGCACCGCGAAGCAGCTCAGAGCGTGCCGAACCCGACCTTGCGGGCGGCCTGCTCGCCGATCTCCACGTACGCCAGGCGCTCGGCCGGGACGATGACGCGGCGGCCGTGCTCGTCGGTCAGCGAGAAGAGCTTCGTGGTGCCCTCCAGCGCCTTCGCGATCGCGCTCTCGACCTCATCGGCAGTCTGCGAGCTCTCGATCACGATCTCGCGCGGCGCGTTCTGCACGCCGATCTTGACCTCCACGACTTCCGTCCCTCCGGGGTTGCAGCCAGCCACGCGCGGACACCGGACCGCCTGGGACAAGCGTTCGCGGTGATCGCGCCGTACGGCTTCACCTTAGAGCACCGGATCAGTGCCGAGGCGAAGGTCGGCGGATCACTGGTCGGCGGCCTGCGCCTCGCCGGACTCGTTGGTGGGGTGCATCGGGAAGCCCTTCAGACCGCGCCAGGCCAGGCTGGCGACCAGCCGGACGGCCTCGTCGCGGGGGATCTCCAGGCCCTGGGACAGCCAGTAGCGGGCGGTGATCTGGGCCAGGCCGCAGACGCCGGCGGCGAGCAGCTTGGACTCCGCCTCGGGGAGGTCGGTGTCCTCCTGGATCACCTTGCTGACCAGGGTCGCGCTGGCGTCCGAGGCCCGCTCCACGCGCTCGCGCACGGCCGGCTCGTTGGTCAGGTCCGACTCGAAGACCAGCCGGAACGCACCGGACTCGCTGGAGACGTAGTTGAAGTACGCCTCCATCGTCGCCGCCACCCGCTGCTTGTTGTCGGTGGTCGCGGCGAGCGCCTCGCGGGTCGACTCGACCAGGGCGTCGCAGTGCTTGTCCAGCAGCGCCAGGTAGAGCTCCAGCTTCCCGGGGAAGTGCTGGTACAGCACCGGCTTGCTGACCCCGGCGCGATCGGCGATGTCGTCCATGGCGGCCGCGTGGTAGCCCTGCGCGACAAACACCTCCTGGGCGGCACCGAGCAGTTGTTCACGGCGGGCGCTTCGCGGCAGGCGGGCACCGCGCGGGCGCTCCTGCGCCTCCTGGATGGCCGTCACGGCGCTCCTCACTTCACGGGTTGTTCGGGGCTGGCAAGATGACCGATTCTACTTTTCGGTAACCGCGTTCGCGCCTGGCGAGCGTGAGAAAAGCACCGAGCCCCCTTGTCAGGAGCCCACAATACGGCGCTGACCACCGGCAACGGCAGTGGTGTGACAGCAGCCGAGACGGTCCCGGTGCACCGGTGGCTCACTACCATCGTCCACCATGAGCAGCGCTGAGCAGCAGATACGTCCGGAGGCGGGGGAACCCGAGGCGTTCCGCACGGTCGAGATCCCGGGTGCGGCACTGGCCGTGCACCGGCCCGCGACCGGGGCGGCAGGGGGCCGCGAACCGGCCCTGTTCGTCCACGGACTCGGTGGTTCGGCGGCCAACTGGACGGCGCTGATGGACCGGCTGGCCGGCCTGGTCGACGGCGAGGCCCTGGACCTGCCGGGCTTCGGGCACTCGGCCCCGCCCGCCGACGGCGACCTCTCCCTCTCCGGGCACGTGCGCGCGGTGATCGGCTACCTGGAGGCGACCGGCCGCGGCCCGGTGCACCTGTTCGGCAACTCGCTCGGCGGCGCCGTCTCCGTCCGGCTCGCCGCGCTCCGCCCCGACCTGGTGCGCAGCCTCACGCTGATCTCGCCCGCGCTGCCCGAGCTGCCGCCGCAGCGCACCGCCTGGTCGACCGGGCTGCTCGCGGTGCCCGGCCTGCCCGCGCTGCTGCGCCGGCTGCCGTCGAACGGCCGCAGCCCGGAGGACGCCACCGAGGGCCTGCTGCGGCTGGTCTACGGCGACCCGCGGAGCCTGTCGCCGGCCGCCCGGGCGGAGGCGGTGGCCGAGTACCGGCGGCGCAGCGAGGTGCCGCACGCGCTGGAGGCGCTGGCCGGTTCGGCGCGCGGGATCGTCTCGGCCTACACCGAGCGCGGCGACCAGGCGCTCTGGCGGCAGGCGGAGCAGGTGAAGGCGCCCACGCTGCTGGTGTACGGGCTTCGCGACAAGCTGGTCTCGTACCGCTCGGCGCGGCGGGCCTGCACGGCCTTCGGGGACGCCCGGCTGCTGGTGCTGCCGGAGTCCGGGCACGTGGCGATGATGGAGCACCCGGAGCAGGTGGCCCGGGCGGTGCGGGAGCTGCTGGCGCGGGCCTGAGCGGGCCCGAGCGGGGTGCGGGCGCGAGCCGGCGGTAACGCCCCGCTCCGGGGCGAGGTCACGCCGGTTCACTCGTTCAGGTGGCAACCAGGCATGTGACCGATGGATTGCCGGAGCCCGGTCCTACCTTTCTGCTGTCGGACCGAACAGGTGTGGGGGAGTGGCGGCCGCCGGAGAACCGGAGAAGCCGGCGGGCGGCCGCAAGCAGGGGGCCGGCGGTCGGTGCGACCGCCGGTCCGGGCCGCGGTGCTTCCGGCCGACCGGACTCCTCCGCCCCGGGCCCGTTCCCGCGCCTGCGGGGGCGCCCGGGTGCCGACCAAGCCGCTCCAGCCATCCGTCGATCCGCTCTGCTCTGGAGGTCTCCCGTGCGCGTTGCACTGCTCACCGAGGGTGCCCGTCCGCACCCGCGGCGTGGCGCCGGCGGCTGGTGCGCCCGGCTGGTCGACGGTCTGGCCGAGCACGACTTCGAGCTGTACGTGCTGGCCGGGGCGGCCGGTTCGGGCATCGCCGAGAGCCCGCGGGGCCGCTGGCTCGGGGTGCACGAGCTGGCCCTGTGGGGGCGTCGCCCGGCCGGCCGGCTGCCCGGGGCGCTGCGCGGACGGCAGTACGCCCGGGCGTACGAGGGACTGGTCCGGGCGCTGGTGATGCCGGGCGAACGGGCCTCGTTCGGGGCCGGGCTGTACCGGCTGGCGGCGCTCGCCCGGGAGGACGGCGCGCTGCCCGCGTTCCTGGCCTCCGCACATGCCCGGCGCTCGCTGGAGCGGGTCTGGCGCTCGCCCGGGGCGGACACCTCGGCCGGGCAGCCGCTGGTCCGCGACGTGCTGGTCGCGGCGGACCTGCTGGAGCAGTGCCTGCGCCCGCTCTCCGCACCCTGGTACGGCACCGGGCCGGGCGGACTCGGCTCGGCGGACCTCTGCCACGTGGTGGGCGGCGGCCCGGCGGCGCTGCCGGCGCTGGCGGCCAAGCAGCTGCACGGGGTGCCGTTCGTGGTCACCGAGCACGGCCTGCACCTGCGCGAGCAGTACCTCGGGTACCGCGAGGCACCGTACCGGTGGCCGGTCCGGGCGCTGCTGCTCTCCTTCTTCCGGGCGCTCACCGAGGAGACGTACCGGCAGGCCGCGATACTGACCCCCGGCAGCGCCCACGACCAGCAGTGGCAGCGCCGCTGCGGGGCCGATCCGGCGCGGACCAGGGTGGTGCACGAGGGCACCCCGGCGGTGGCCCGGGCGGCGGCCGGGCCGGAGCCGGCCGCGCCGACCCTGGCTTGGGCGGGCGCGTTGGAGCCGGGCCGGGACACCGAGCTGATGCTGCACGCCTTCGCGCGGGTCCGGTCCGGGCTGCCGGCGGCCCGGTTGGTGATCCACGGCGAGGAGGCCGTCCCGGGCTACCGGGCGCACTGCGAGGCGGTGGCCGACCGGTTGGGGGTGGCCGCGGCGGTGGAGTTCGCCGGCCGGCCCGGCTCGGTCGCGGCGGCCTGGGAGAGCGGCACCGTGGTCGTCTTCTCGGCGCTCGCGCAGCGCGGCCCCCGGCTGCTGGCCGACGCGATGCTGAGCGGCCGGGCGGTGGTCTCGACGGATGTCGGGGTGGCCCGGGAGGTGGTGGGGCCGACCGGGCTGCTCGTCCCGCCGCGCGACCCGCAGGCGCTGGCGGGCGCCTGCCTCGCACTGCTGCGCGACCCGGAGCGGCGGGCCCGGCTCGGGCTGGCGGGCCGGCTACGGGCGCAGGAACGCTTCGCCGTGGAGCCGGTGACCGGCGCGTTCCGGGAGATCTACCTGGAGCTGGTCTCCCAGTGGCCGGCCTACCCGGCCGCCGGGGCCGGCGGCGCGGCCGGCGAGCAGCCGCGCCCGTTCGCCCGGCCCGCCGAGTACTGGCTGGCCGACCGCCGGGGCGGCGGGAACGCGGAGCGGCCGGCCGGTGGGGGCGAGGACGAGGACGAAGTGTCCGAGCGGTCCGGCGCCCTCGCGGAGGCGGTCTGATGGCCGGCGGCGTACCGGCCACCGGCGGCGGGCCGGTCACCGGGGGCGCCCTGGTCACCGGCGGCGCCCCGGCCGGCGGGAGCGCTCCGGCGGCCGGTCCGGCCGGGGTCTGCGGTGATCCGGTCCGGGAGGTGATGGCGGAGCACCGGGAGCTCTGCGAGCGGGCCGTCGATCCGCTGGAGATCGCCGCCGGGCTGGAGGAGGCCGGGTGCGGGCCGGAGACGGCCGCGCGCTGCCGGCACGCCGACCTGTTCTCGCTCGCCGAGGAGCTGTACGCCCGGGTGCCGCGCCGGCCGCCGCCGGCCCCGGCGGACGGGCCGGACGGGCACCGGCCGCGGCGCGGCGGTGCGGCGCTGCGGACGGCGGCACTGGCGGTGCTGCCGGTCGCGGCGGCCGCCGGGTGGGCCGGCCGGTGGCCGGTGCTGCTGCCGGCCGCCGTCCCGCTCGCGCTGCTGCCGGCGCTGTCCGCCCCCGATCCGGCCGCCGGGACCGGGCGGCCGGTCCGGACACCCGGGGGCCGGGCCGGGGCCGGACCGGAGTCGGAGCTCGGGCCGCCCGCCGCGGAGCGGCCGGACGCCGCGCCCCGCGCCGGGTGGCGCCGACCGGCCGTGCTGGGCCACGGGTGCGGGGTGGCCGCCCTGCTGCTGCTCCCGCTGGCCGGGGTCGGCGCCGGGTTCGGCGCGTCCGAGGGCGCCGGTGACGGCCGGGTGACGGCCGCGCTGGTGCTGGCCGCGGCGCTGTCGGCCGGCTCGGCCGAGTGGGCGGCGCAGTGGTTCCGGCACATCGCCCGCGGCCATCTGAGGGTGGCGGGCACCCTCGCCGAGTTCCGGGCCCGGATGCGGCCGGTGCTGCCGGTGGCCGTCGCCCTGCACCTGGCCGTCCTGGCGGTGCTGACCTTCGCCGCCCTCGCGGTGCTGACCGCCGTGGCGCCCCGCCCCGGGCCGGACCGCGGCGGCGGCCTGCTGCACCTGGTGGCCGAGCGGGCCGAGCCCGCCCAGTGGGCGGCGCAGGGCGTGCTGGGGCTGCTGCTGGTGCTGCCCGCGCTGCTGGCCCGGTCGGGCCGCGGCGGCGCCGCGGCGCTGGGCGCGCTCGCCGGGCCGGCCGCCGTCGCGGCGCCGCTCGTGCTGGGCCGGTCCGCGCCGACGGCCTGGCTGCTCGGCGGCGGCGCCGTCGCGCTCGCCCTGCTGGCGTACGCCTGGCCGGTGCTCGGCCGGGCCGGCGCGCACCGCTGAGGCCGCCGGGCCCGGGCCGCCGGCCGCACGCGGGCCCGTGCCCCACCGAACCGTTCGACCTCCCCGTTGTTCACTCTGTCCGCCAGGTCGAATCCGACCTCGCTTCGTGGAAGGACACCCCCGATGAGGGTGCTGCTGCTGGGCGCCGACGGCTTTATCGGCCGTCGGGTCACCGATCGTCTGCTCGTGGACCAGGAGTTGCAGGTGACGGTGCTCGGCCGGCGTGACTCGGCCGACATCCGCTTCGACCTGACCACCGGCAGTCCGGGCGCGCTCGCCCGGTTCCTGGACGCCGTCGCGCCCCAGGTGGTGATCAACTGCGCGGGTGCCACCTACGGCAGCTCGCGGACGCTGATCCGGGCGAACACGCTGGCCGTCGCCACGGTCTGCGAGGCGATCCGGCGCAGCCGGGAGCCGGCCCGGCTGGTGCACGTCGGTTCGGCGGCCGAGTACGGGCCGGTGCCCGGCGGGGTGCCGGTGTCGGAGGGCGCCGAGCCGCGCCCGGTCGGCCCGTACGGGGTGTCCAAGCTCGCCGGGACGGAGCTGGTGCTGGCCTCCGGGCTGGACGCGGCGGTGCTGCGGGTGTTCGACGTGGTGGGGCCGGGGGCGCCGACGGCCTCGCTGTTCGGGCGGCTCGCCGAGGGGCTGCGCCGGGCGCTGGAGCGCGAGGAGTCGCAGGTGCGGATGCCGGACCTGTCCGGATACCGGGATTTCGTGGACGTCCGGGACGTCGCCCGGGCGATCCAGGCGGCGGCGGTGTCGGCGGCCACCGGCGTGATCAACATCGGCAGCGGGCACGCCGTCCGGGCCCGTGAGGCGGCCCAGCTGCTGGTCCGGGCCTCGGGCTTCGAGGGGGCGATCGTGGAGGAGAACCGGCCCGTGCTGCTGCCCGCGCAGGCCGGCGGGCCGGTCGAGCACCTCGACCGGCACGGGGATCGCCACGGCGACCGGCACGGGGCCCCGCACCACCCGGGCCACCGGCCGGAGTCGCGCCCCGCGGAGGGGCGGGGGCCGTCGGGCGAGCCGGTGCCGTGGCGGCAGGCGGACGTGCGGACCGCCCGGGACCGTCTCGGCTGGCGGACGCAGGTGCCGCTGGAGGAGTCGCTGGGCGACGTCTGGCTGGAGACGGCCTGCCGGGTCTGACCCCCGCGGGCCCGGCCGCCCGGGTGCGCGACGGGCCCGGTAGGGCGGGCCGCAGGGCCCTCGACCGCCCGCCGGACGGCCCCGGCGGGCGGTCCCAGCATCCGATGTCGGCTGTCTCGCCAGTCGGACGAGCTGTCTCGGAATACCGGGGCGGCATGACACTGTTGGCGTAGCAGAGCCACCTCGGTGGCAGAGCAGAAGCCACAAGAGGTTGGCCCTGGCCACCTGAACTGACGACCATCGGAGTCCCCGTGTCGCTGCCACCCCTGGTCGAGCCGGCCGCCGAGCTCACCGTCGACGAGGTCCGCAGGTACTCCCGCCACCTGATCATCCCCGACGTGGGCATGGCCGGGCAGAAGCGGCTGAAGAACGCCAAGGTGCTGTGCGTCGGCGCCGGCGGCCTGGGCTCGCCCGCGCTGATGTACCTCGCCGCGGCCGGCGTGGGCACGCTCGGCATCGTCGAGTTCGACGTGGTGGACGAGTCCAACCTGCAGCGGCAGATCATCCACGGCCAGTCGGACATCGGCCGTTCCAAGGGCGAGTCGGCACGGGAGTCGGTCAAGGAGATCAACCCCTACGTCGACGTGATCCTCCACGAGGAGCGCCTCGACAACGACAACGTGATGGAGATCTTCTCCGGCTACGACCTGATCGTCGACGGCACCGACAACTTCGCCACCCGCTACCTGGTGAACGACGCCGCGGTGCTGCTCGGCAAGCCCTACGTGTGGGGCTCGATCTACCGCTTCGACGGCCAGGCCAGCGTGTTCTGGGCCGAGCACGGCCCGTGCTACCGCTGCCTCTACCCCGAGGCCCCGCCGGCGGGCATGGTCCCGTCCTGCGCCGAGGGCGGCGTGCTGGGCGTGCTCTGCGCGTCCATCGGCTCGATCCAGGTCACCGAGGCGATCAAGCTGCTGGCCGGTGTCGGCGAGCCGCTGGTCGGCCGGCTGATGATCTACGACGCCCTGGAGATGAACTACCGCCAGGTGAAGGTCCGCAAGGACCCGAACTGCGCGCTCTGCGGCGAGAACCCGACGGTCACCGAGCTGATCGACTACGAGGCCTTCTGCGGCGTCGTGTCGGAGGAGGCGCAGGCCGCCGCCGCCGGTTCGACGATCACCTCGAAGCAGCTCAAGCAGTGGCAGGACGACAAGGAGGACATCTTCCTGATCGACGTCCGCGAGCCCGGTGAGTACGAGATCGTCAACATCCCCGGCGCGGTGCTGATCCCGAAGAACGAGTTCCTGATGGGCAACGCGCTGGAGTCGCTGCCGCAGGACAAGAAGATCGTGCTGCACTGCAAGTCGGGCGTCCGCTCGGCCGAGGTGCTGGCCGTGGTGAAGGCGGCGGGCTTCGCCAATGCCGTCCACCTCGGCGGCGGCGTGCTCGGCTGGGTGAACCAGGTCGAGCCGCACAAGCCGGTCTACTAGCAGACGCCGAAAGGGCCCGCCGGATCGCTCCGGCGGGCCCTTTCCGCGTCCGCGGGGCCCGGGGCGTGTCCGCGAAGTCGCGTCGGACCCGGCGGGACTTAGCGGACACGCCCTACAGCGCGCCCTTGCGCTGGAGCACGTTGTAGGAGATCCAGCCGGGCAGCACCGGCAGCCAGAAGGTGAGCGCCCGGTAGAGGAAGACCGCCGGGGTGGCGATCGTCGGGGGCACGTCGGCGACGGTGAGCGCACCGATCAGGGCGACCTCGACCGGGCCGATGCCGCCGGGGGTGGGGATGGCCGAGCCGGCCGCGTTGGCGGTCAGGAAGACCACCGCGACCGCCGAGAAGCTGATGCTGCCGCCGAAGGCCTGCACCGAGGCGTCCAGGCACGCGGTGAAGGAGAGCGTCAGCAGCAGGATCCCGCCGAAGCCGGTGACGAGCTTGCTGGGCGTCTGCATCAGGTCGAGCATCCGGGGCACCACGCCGAAGAACAGCGATCGCAGCCGGTTCAGCACGAACCGCCGCAGCGGGGAGACGGCCGCGACCACCAGGGCGAGCACGGCGGCGGTCAGCACGCCGATGATCACCGCGCGGGAGGCGGAGAGGTCCCCGTTGGTCTGGCTGCCGGTGATCAGGCCGAAGCTGAACAGCAGCAGCAGGTGCCCGGCCAGACCCGCCAGCTGGGAGGCGCCGACCGAGGCGACCGCCTGCCCGGACCGGATGCCGGCCTTCTGCAGGTAGCGGGTGTTGAGCGCGATGCCGCCGATCGCGGCCGGCGCGACCAGCTTGACGAAGGAGCCGGCCAGCTGGGCCGCCACCGTGCGCCGGAAGGGCAGCTTCTCCGGGACGAAGCCGGTCAGGCTCATCGAGGCGGCGACGTAGCTGAAGGCGGCGGCCGCGAGCGCCACGGCCGCCCAGGCCCAGTCCATCTGGGAGAGCTTGAGCTGGGCCGGCTTGATGGTGGTCAGCGCGAGGTAGGCGGCGAAGGTGAGCGCGATCACCATGATCAGGCTCTTCGGCTTCAGCCGCTCCAGCTTGGCCGTCTCGGTCGGCGCCTCGGGGGCGATCTGGAGGATCTGGCCGCGGATCCGGCTGAGCAGGTCCTCGCCGGCCACCGCGATGTCCTCCTCGGCCTGCTGCTGGGTGCGCTCGCCGGCGGCGACCTGTTCCAGTGCCTGGGCCCGGGCGGCGGTCTTCCGCTCCTTGGTGAGCTTCTTCAGGTCGACCCTGGTGGAGCGGCTCATCCCGACCGGCTGCAGCAGCGGCAGCGCCTGCGCGACCCGGTCGGCACCGAGGACGGCGTTGGCGGTGGCGACCGCCCGCTCCGGGCCGATCCGCAGGGCGAAGGTGGTCAGCAGTTGGGCGACGTCGATGCGCAGCGTCAGGTCGGTGGCGGCGATGTCACCGCCGGAGAGGTTGACCAGGCAGGCCGCCTTCTCGTCGACGACCAGCAGCGATTCGCCGGTGAGCCGGCGGTGGGCGATCCGGCGCTCGTGCAGGGCGCCGACGGACTCCCAGAGCGAGGCCATCACCCGGTCGGTGATCTCCGCGTCGGTGAGGTCGTCCAGGATCCGGCCCTCGACGTTCTCGTAGACCAGGATCGCGGCGTCGGGGCCCAGCTCGGAGGTGGCCACCAGCTGCGGGGAGTGGGCGCCCGAGGCGGCGGCCGCGTAGGCGATCAGCGCCTCCTGCTCCAGCGCCTGGCGCAGCGACTGCGGGCTGCGGCGGACGGCCACCGAGCGCAGCCGCAGCCGCCGCCAGGCGCGGTAGAAGAAGCCGGAGGCCTGCTGCTCGCGGTCGATGATGTGGACGTCCAGCGGCGGGCCGCTCTGCTGGGCGACGTAGTAGCGGCGGGTGCCGCCGGGGGCGTCGGGGGCGCGGTGGGCGCTGGCCGGGGTGAAGCCGACCTTG
This sequence comes from Kitasatospora sp. NPDC003701, assembly GCF_053587085.1. Classification (NCBI taxonomy): domain Bacteria; kingdom Bacillati; phylum Actinomycetota; class Actinomycetes; order Kitasatosporales; family Streptomycetaceae; genus Kitasatospora; species Kitasatospora sp. NPDC003701. Next base: position 116,942 of record NZ_JBSFNM010000008.1, on the reverse strand, counting down.
CGCAGGCCGATCATCAGGTGCTGGCCGGTGGGCCGGATGTTGGGCGAGCCGATCGCGTACAGCGTGCCGTACGCGACGGACCAGCCGATCAGCACGGTGAGCAGCAGCGACAGCGGGGTGGTGTAGCCGCCGAGCAGCTCGGTGAGCCCGCTGAAGACCACCACCACCCAGAGGGCGACCCGCCAGCGCGGCCGGCTCGACATGCCGACCGCGGTCATGTAGGCGATCACCGGTGCCAGATAGCCGTGCACCGGATCGGTGAGGGTGCCGTTGCTGTCCAGCGGCAGCCGGGTGAGGGCGTCCCGGATGTGCTCGGAGGCGCCCTCGGCGACCCACCAGTCGATGCCCAGCGAGACGCCGTAGGCGAGCACCGAGGCGAGGACGCCGTCGGCGACCCGCAGGCCGTCGCGTTTGATCAGCCGCTCGACCGCGAAGGCGAGCGGGACGGCGAGCACCGCGACGCTGGAGACCAGGCCGGTGATGGTGGCGAGCACCGGGGAGAAGCGCGGGGCGTTGGAGGCGATGTCCAGCTCGATGCCGGTGGTGGTCGAGGTCGCCACGCCGGCCAGGACGAACACGGAGACTATGCCGAGCACGCCGGCCAGGAAGCGGATCAGGTCCGACGGGCGGTGCGCGCGGGCGGCGAGCAGCGGCTCGTCGACGTCCAGGTGCGGGGTGTCGTCCAGCGACTCGTGGACCTCGTGGACCTCGTGGACCTCGTGTCCTTCGGGTACCAGGAACGGCTCGTCCACCGGCTCGGGTGCGGGGGCCGGCTCGGGCTGCTGCGCCGGGACGCCGGTCGGGGCCAGCCCGGTCGCGGGCCCGGGTGCCCCGGCCTCGGGGTCGGCCTCGGGTTCGGTCTCGGGGGCGGCGCCGGGGTCGGTCGGCTGCGGGGTCTTGATCGTCCGGTCCTTGATCAGGGAGACTTCCGGTGACGGCGTGGCGGCGGGCGCGCCGCCGGGGCCTGCGGGCATGGTGTCGGAGGACTCGTCGGAGTCCTCGTCCACGCCCACGTCAGCCGTCCCGGTCATCTGGTCTTGTCCTCGTATCACCACTCACCGCCCCGAAGATGGTGGCATGCCGCGGCGCCCCGTGCTGGACAGGGGCCGGATCGGGCGCGGCGGGTCGTTCGTACAGGGCCCCGGGTCGGGCCCCGTGAGGAAGGATGCCGCAGGTGACGGACGCTACCGACGACGTCGGCCCGGGCGGGTTGCCGCCCTTCGCCGAACTGGTGCTCGACCTGACCGAGCGGATTCCACCCGGCCGGGTGATGACCTACGGGGACGTTGCCGAGTACCTCGGCCAGGGCGGCCCCCGGCAGGTCGGCCGGGTGATGGCCCTCTACGGCGGCTCGGTGCCCTGGTGGCGGGTGATCCGCGCGGACGGCCGGTTCCTGCCCGGGCACGAGCAGCGCGCCCTCGCCCGGTACGGCGAGGAGGGCACCCCGCTGCGCGAGCTCGCCGACCCGCCCCGGGTCGACCTGAAGCGGGCCCGCTGGGACGGCCGGTAACGCCGAACCGGGTGCGAGGACGGGAATGACGGGGCAGGATCGTAGGCTCGATGTGGACGGGCCCCGCCGCGGGCCCGTCCGCCGTTGCCCGAAGCACGACCCCCAGGACGTCCGTGAGCTCCCCCTACCGTCTGGTGCGCAGCCCCCTCGCGCTCCCCGCCCCGCCCGTGCTGGACGAGTACCAGCGGGCCGTGGTGGAGCACGCGGGCGGCCCGCTGCTGGTGCTCGCCGGGCCCGGGACGGGCAAGACCACCACGCTGGTGGAGGCCGTCGCCCGGCGGATCGAGCGCGGCACCGACCCCGAGCGGATCCTGGTGCTGACCTTCAGCCGCAAGGCCGCGATGGAGCTGCGCGACCGGATGTCCGGCCGGCTCGGCGCCTCGGCCCCGGCCCCGCAGGCCACCACCTTCCACTCCTTCTGCTACGCCCTGCTCCGGGCCCACCAGGACCCGCAGGACTACGCCGAGCCGCTGCGGCTGCTGTCCGGCCCCGAGCAGGACGTCATGGTCCGCGAGCTGCTGGCCGGCGGCGCCGAGGACGCCCGCCGGGGCCGGGGCCGGATCGGCTGGCCGCTGGACCTGCGGGCCTGCCTAACCACCCGCGGCTTCGCCGACGAAGTCCGCGCCGTGCTCGCCCGCAGCCGGGAGCTGGGCCTCGGCGAGGCCGAGCTGCGGCGCTTCGCCGAGGGGGTGCAGCGCCCGGACTGGGCGGCCGCCGCCCACTTCCTGGCCGACTACCTGGACGTCCTGGACCTGCGCGGGGTGCTCGACTACGCCGAGCTGGTCCACCGCGCGGTGCTGCTCGCCGAGCGCCCCGAGGTGGGCGAGCGGCTGCGGCAGCGCTACGAGGTGGTCTTCGTCGACGAGTACCAGGACACCGACCCCTCGCAGGTGCGGCTGCTGCGCCAGCTGGCCGGCGGCGGGCGGGAGCTGGTCGCCGTCGGCGACCCGGACCAGTCGATCTACGCGTTCCGCGGCGCCGACATCAACGGCATCCTGGAGTTCCCGCAGACCTTCCGGCAGGCCGACGGCGCACCGGCCGAGGTCAAGGTGCTGCGGGTCTCCCGCCGCTCCGGCGCCCTGCTGCTCGCCGCCTCCCGCGAGCTGGCCCGGCGGATGCCGATGGGCCGGCTGCCGGCCGACAAGCTCGCCCAGCACCGTGCTCTGCTGCCCTCCCGCGAGGGCGGCCGGGTCGAGGTGTACACCTACCCGACCCCCGGCACCGAGCTGGACTCGATCGCCGACCTGCTGCGCCGCGCCCACCTGGAGGACGGCGTGCCGTGGGGCGAGATGGCCGTGCTCGTCCGGGCCGGCGGCCGGTCCATCCCCGGCGTGCGGCGGGCGCTCGGCGCGGCCGGCGTCCCGTTGGAGATCGACGGCGACGACCTGCCGCTGCGCGAGGAGCCCGCCGTCGCCCAGCTGCTGCTCGCCCTGCGGGTCTGCGCCGAGCAGGCCGCCCGGGACCGGCACGACCGCGAGTCGGCCCCCGACCCGCTCACCACCGAGCTCGCCCACACCCTGCTCACCGGCCCGCTCGGCGGCCTGGACGGCTCCGACCTGCGCCGCCTCGGCCGCGCCCTGCGCGAGGAGGAGCGCGCCGCGCTGCGCGCCGACGGGCGCGGCGGCGCGGTGCCCCGCCCGGCCGAGGAGCTGATCCGCGAGGCGCTCGCCGAGCCCGAGCGGCTGATCGCCCTCGACCCCTCCCACGCCCGGCGCGCCCGCGACCTCGGCACCCTGCTGCGCAAGGTCCGCGAGCGCCTCGCCGGCGGCTGCACCGCGGAGGACGCGCTCTGGGAGCTCTGGGACGGCAGCCGGCGCTGGCGCGAGCGGCTGGAGCGGGCCGCGCTGCGCGGCGGCGCCGCCGGCCGCAACGCCGACCGGGACCTCGACGCGCTCTGCGCCCTGTTCGAGACCGCCGCCCGCGCCGAGGAGCAGGTCACCGGCCACCGCAGCGCCCTGGACCTGCTCGCCGAGCTGGAGGCCCAGGACATCGCCGCGGACACCCTCACCGTGCGGGCCGTCCGCCCCGACGCCGTCCGGCTGATGACCGCGCACCGCTCCAAGGGCCTGGAATGGCGGGTGGTCGTGGTGGCCGGCGTCCAGGACGGCCTCTGGCCGGATCTGCGCCGCCGCGGCTCGCTGCTGGAGGCCGACCGGATCGGCCGCGACGGCCTGGCCGAGCCGCTCTCCCCGGGCGCCCTGCTCGGCGAGGAGCGCCGGCTCTTCTACGTCGCCGCCACCCGGGCCAAGGAGCGGCTGATCGTCACCGCCGTCAAGGCGCCCGCCGACGACGGCGACGAGCCGTCCCGCTTCCTGCGCGAGCTCTACCGCGAGGACGTCGACCCGCGGACCGGCAAGGTGGTGCGCCGCACCCCGCCGGTCACCGTCGAGGACGTCACCCACCGCCCGCGCCGCCCGCTGTCCGTGCCCGCGCTGGTCGCCGAGCTGCGCGCGGTCACCGTCGACCCGGCCCGCTCGCCCGAGCTGCGCCGCGCCGCCGCCGAGCGGCTGGCCACCCTGGCGCTGGCCGCCGACGAGGACGGCCTGCCGCTGGTGCCGGCCGCCCACCCCGACCGCTGGTGGGGCCTGGACGACGCCACCGCCGCCCCGGAGCCGCTGCGCAGCGCCGACCTGCCGGTCCGGCTCTCCGGCAGCGGCCTGGAGCAGCTGGAGAACTGCTCGTTGCAGTGGTTCCTGGACAAGGAGGTCAAGGCGCGCGGCGCCGGCTCGGCCGCCCAGGGCTTCGGCAACGTGGTGCACGCGCTGGCCGACGAGGTCGGCTCCGGCCGCACCCCCGCCGACCTCGCCGTGCTGATGGAGCGCCTGGACACGGTCTGGGACGCGCTGGCCTTCGACGCGCCCTGGAAGTCCCAGCAGGAGAAGACCGAGGCCCGGGCCGCCCTGGAGCGCTTCCTCAACTGGCACGTCCTGCAGCGCGGCCGCGACGTGGTCGCCACCGAGCACGGCTTCGACGTCACGCTGGACGTCGGCGGCGTCTCGGTGCGGATCCGCGGCTCGATGGACCGGGTGGAGAAGGACGCGGCCGGGCGGGCCTACGTGGTGGACTTCAAGACCGGCAAGGAGGCGCCGACCGACAAGTCGCTGCCCGAGCACAAGCAGCTCGCGGTCTACCAGCTCGCCGTCCGGGCCGGGGCGCTCAACGAGCTGCCCGGCTTCGACGGTCACGCCCCCGACCCGGGCGGCGCCGAGCTGGTGCAGCTGCGCAAGCCCGACAAGGCCGCCCCGGACGCGCCCAAGGTGCAGCGACAGGATCCGCCGGACGGCGAGCCGTGGATCGAGAACCTGCTGGCCGACGCCGCCGGGCGGGTGCTCGCCGAGCGCTTCGTGCCGCAGACCGGCGGCGGCTGCGACCGCTGCTCGTTCCGCCGCAGCTGCTCGGCCCAGCGCGACGGCGCGCAGGTGGTGGAGTGAGCGCGGGCGTGTGGGGGTTCCCACAGCGGGCCGGGCGAGGGGCCCGGACTGTCGGCGGTGCCCGTTAACGTTGCGGGGTGACCGCCGCGCTCAGCCACCCCGACCAGCTCAAGGAGCTGCTGGGCATCCCGTTCAACCGGGAGCAGATGGCGGCCGTCGGCGCCCCGCTGGAGCCGGCCGTGATCGTGGCCGGGGCGGGTTCCGGCAAGACCACGGTGATGGCGGCCCGGGTGGTCTGGCTGGTCGGGTCCGGCGCCGTCCGGCCGGAGGAGGTGCTCGGCCTCACCTTCACCAACAAGGCCGCCGGGGAGCTCGCCGAACGCGTCCGCGCGGCGCTGCGCCTCGCCGGCGTGGGAGTGCCCGCGGCCGACGGCCGGGGGAGCGCCGGCGAAGCGGCCGGGGAGCCGCTCGGCGAGCCGGAGATCTCCACCTACCACGCCTTCGCCGGCCGCCTGCTCAAGGAGCACGGTCTGCGGATCGGCATCGAGCCGGACGTCCGGCTGCTCGCCGACGCCACCCGCTTCCAGCTCGCCGCCAAGGTGCTGCGCACCGCGCGCGGCCCCTTCCCGGCCCTCACCGGCACCTTCGCCAACCTGGTCGCCGACCTGATCGCGCTGGACGGCGAGCTCGCCGAGCACCTGGTCGAGCCGGACGCGCTGCGCGCCTTCGACGAGGAGCTGCTCGACACCCTCGCCACCGTCAGGCTCGGCAACGACGACCTGCGGGCCGTCCCGGTCACCGCCCGGGCCCGGCTGGAGCTGCTGCGCCTGGTGGAGGAGTACCGCCGGCGCAAGGCGGCCGCCGGGCTGATGGACTTCGGCGACCAGATAGCCGCCGCCGCCCGGCTCGCGCAGCAGCGCCCCGAGGTCGGCGAACTGCTCCGCGGCCAGTTCCGGGTGGTGCTGCTCGACGAGTACCAGGACACCTCGGTCGCCCAGCGGCTGATGCTGGCCGGCCTGTACGGCGCGGGCCCCGGGCGGCCGGGCGCCGGCCACCCCGTCACCGCCGTCGGCGACCCCTGCCAGGCGATCTACGGCTGGCGCGGCGCCTCGGTCGCCAACCTGGACGACTTCCCCCGGCACTTCCCGAAGGCCGACGGCTCCGGGGCGGCCCGCTACTCGCTCAGCGAGAACCGCCGCAGCGGCGGCCGGCTGCTCGCCTTCGCCAACGAGCTGGCCCAGCCGCTGCGCGCGATGCACGAGGGCGTCGAGGCGCTGCGCCCCGCCCCCGGCGCCGAGCAGGAGGGCTACGTCCGGGCCGCGCTGCTGCCCACCCATGCCGAGGAGATCGACTGGCTGGCCGACTCGATCGCCCACCTGGTCCGCACCGGCACCGCCCCCGGCCGGATCGCCGTGCTCTGCCGGGGCGGCGCGGCCTTCCCAGACATCCACGCGGCACTGGTCGCCCGGGAGGTGCCGGTCGAGGTGGTCGGCCTCGGCGGCCTGCTGCAACTGCCCGAGGTGGCCGACCTGGTGGCGACCTGCGAGGTGCTCCAGGACCCGACCGCCAACGCGGCGCTGGTCCGGCTGCTGATCGGCCCGCGCTGGCGGATCGGCCCGCGCGACCTCGCCCTGCTCGGCCGGCGCGCCGCCGAACTGGTCCGCACCGCCCGGCCCGAGGGCGTCGAGGCGCTGGCCGCCGCCGTCGCCGAGGCCGATCCGACCGAGGTGGTCTCGCTGGCCGACGCGCTGGAGACCTTCCTGGACCCGGCGTTCGGCGGCGAGGGCGACCAGCCCGACGAACTGCCGTTCTCCGCGGCGGCCCGGCCGCGCTTCGCCCGGCTCGCCCGGGAACTGCGCGAGCTGCGCCGCTCGCTCGCCGAGCCGTTGATGGACGTGCTGCACCGGGTGCTCGCCGTCACCGGCCTGGAGGTCGAACTCGCCGCCTCCCCGCAGGCGCTGGCCGCCCGCCGCCGGGAGACCCTGCACGCCTTCCTGGACGTCGCGGCCGGCTTCGCCGACCTGGACGGCGACCCGGGCCTGTCGGCCTTCCTCGGCTTCCTGCGCGCCGCCCAGGAGTACGAGCGCGGTCTGGACAGCAGCCTGCCCGGCGGGGAGGACACCGTGAAGGTGCTCACCGCGCACAAGTCCAAGGGCCTGGAGTGGGACGTCGTCGCGGTGCCCGGCCTGGTCAAGGGCGCCTTCCCGTCCTCGTCCGCGCGCGAGCGCTGGACCAGCACCAAGCGGGTGCTCCCGCACGCCCTGCGCGGCGACGCGGCCACCCTGCCCGATGTGCGCGGGGGGTGGACCAGCAAGTCGATGGCCGCCTTCAAGGCGGCGCTCGCCGAGCACTCGGCCACCGAGGAGCTGCGCCTCGGCTATGTCGCCTTCACCCGGCCGCGTTCGCTGCTGCTGGCCTCCGGGCACTGGTGGGGCCCGAGCCAGAAGACCGTGCGCGGCCCGTCCGCCTTCCTGGAGGCGCTGCGCGAGCACGGCGAGCAGCCGGGCGCGGGCGAGATCGAGCACTGGGCCGAGCAGCCGCCGAAGGGCGCCGAGAACCCGGCGCTGGCCTCGCCCGTGGAGCGGCCCTGGCCGCTGCCGCTGGATCCGGCGGCCCAGCACGCCCGCCGCCGGGTCGCCGAGGTGGTGCACCGCCGCCTCGCCGGACAGCCGGCTCCCGAGCCGGAGCCGATGGCCGCCGAGGACCGTCGCCAGGTCGAGTCCTGGGACCGTGATCTCACCGCGCTGGTCGGCGAGTTGGAGCGGTCCCGGCGCAGCGTGCGGGAGGTGCCGCTGCCCGCCGCGCTCTCCGCCACCCAGCTGCAGCGGCTGGCCGCCGATCCGGACGGCTTCGCGCACGACCTGGCCCGCCCGATGCCGCGCCCCCCGCAGCCCGCCGCCCGCCGGGGCACCCGCTTCCACGCCTGGGTGCAGTCCCGGATCGAGCCGCTGCTGCTGATCGAGCCGGGCGCACTGCCGGGCGCGGACGACGACGGCATCGAGGACGAGCAGGATCTGGAGCGGCTCAAGGAGGCGTTCCTGCGCACGCCGTACGCGCACCGGACGCCGCTGCGGGTCGAGGCGCCGTTCCAGCTGGTGCTGGCGGGCCGGGTGGTGCGCGGCCGGATCGATGCGGTCTACCGTGAGGGTGACGACGGGTCGAAAACGGGCGGCGCGTCACGCTATGAAGTGGTGGACTGGAAGACGCACCGCGAGGAGACCGCGGATCCGCTCCAGCTCGCCGTCTACCGGGTCGCCTGGGCCGAACAGTTGGGCGTTCCACTGGAGCAGGTCACGGCGTCGTTCCTGTACGTCCGCAGCGGTCGGATCGAACAACCCGCAGGACTTCCCGACCGAAAAGAGTTGGAACGGCTCCTGATCGGGAACAGTGAAGAATGAGTCACGGAGAGCATTCAAGTCATCACGGCAGCGGGCGAAACCTGTGCGTAGTGCACGTTTCGTGCCTATTGTGGGGTCGGTAACCGGTCAACCCCCGTGCTCCGGCCGCCAGCGAGGCCCGCATTCCCCAACCCTCAGTCATCACCGCAGGTGCCCACGGGCATCGGCGTCTTCTGCTGGAGAGACCGAAGTTGAGCGCGACCGGATGGATCAGAGAGCGGTTCGCCGGGCCGACCCCGGGGGCCGCTCCGGGCACGACCGGCACCTGGCCGAGGACGGCGCTCGCGCTGCCGTTCATCGGCATGGCGCTGGTCGTCGCCCTCGACTACGTCAGCAACACCGAGGTGACGGTCGAGCCGGCCCTCACCGCCGTCCCCGCGCTGGCCGCCGTGGTCAGCCGCCGCACCTGGTACCCGCTCGCCATCGGCCTCTGCACCGAGGCCGTGGCCTTCCTGATGGCCGCCTACAGCGACTCGCTCGGCGAGTCCGTGCACAGTGCCACCGTCTTCGCCGTCGTGCTGGTCGCCGCGATCGGCTGGGTCAGTGCCACCCTTCGACTGCGCCAGGAGAAGGCGCTCGCCGACGCCCAGCTGGTCGCCTCGATCGCCCGCCGGGTGCTGCTGCGACCCGTCCCCGAGCGGGTCGGCACCGTCCGGGCCGCCGTCCACTACGAGGCCGCCGCCGCGCACGCCCGGATCGGCGGCGACCTCTACGAGGTGGTCAACACCCGGCACGGGGTCCGGGCCGTGGTCGGCGACGTCCGGGGCAAGGGGCTCGGCGCGGTGGAGACCGCCGCCGCCGTGCTCGGCGCCTTCCGCGAGGCCGCCCACCAGGAGCCCGCGCTGGACCGGGTGGCCGGCTGGCTCGCGGTCAGCCTCGACCGGGCCCTGCACGAGAACGACCACCCCGGTGTGGAGGAGGAGTTCGTCACCCTGGTGCTGATCGGGGTCCGGCCCGACGGCACCGCCGAGATCGTCAACTGCGGCCACCCCTCGCCGCTGCTGCTGCGGGGCACCGAGCCGGTCCGGCCGCTGGAGCTCGCCGAGACGGTGCCCCCGCTCGGGGTCCTCGACCCGGTCGACGTCCGGCCGCCCGTGCACAAGGTCCCGCTGCGGCAGGGGGACCGCGTGCTGCTCTTCACCGACGGCGTGATCGAGGCCCGCGACCGGGCCGGCGTCTTCTACCCGCTCGCCGAGCGGCTGCCGCACTGCGCGGACGGCCGCCCGGAGGACGTCCTGCGGCGCCTGCACGAGGACGTGGTCCGCCACGTCGGCCGCCAGCTCGGCGACGACGCGGCGATGCTGCTGCTCCAGTACGACCCGCTCGGGCCGGGGGCGCACGTACCGCACCAGAACGGGCTGCTGGCGCACCCCAGGAGCTGACCGCCCGGCCGCCGCCCCGCCGTCAGAGGCCGACCTCCACCACCAGCGGGCGGTGGTCGGAGACCCCGGTCCGCGGGGCGGCCGCCGGGCCGACGGCGCTGCGCGGCACGCCCACCGCCAGCACGTGGTCGAACTGCACGGCCGGCCGGTGCGAGGGGTAGGTGGGTGTGCGCGCCAGGTCGTACCAGCCCTGGAGCCGCGCCCGGGGCTCCCGCACCCGCCGCCGGCGCGGTTCGATCAGGGCCGGCCGGGCCCGCCGGGCCGCCCGCAGTTCGCGCACCCGCGCCCGGGGCGCGGTCCGGTCCAGTGCGGTGGCCCCGCCCAGCACCGTCCGGGGCACCGCGCCGATCAGGTTGAAGTCCCCCAGGACCAGGTACGGCTGCGGCAGGTCGGCGATCCAGCGCCGGATCCCCGCCAGCTGCGCCATGTTCCAGCCCGGCACGAAGGACAGGTGCGCCGCCACCACGGTGAACGGCCCGTGCTCGCCCTCCAGCACGGCCGCCAGCGCCGCCCGCGGCTCGTCCGGGACGGGCGTGAGCCCGCGCCGCCCGGCCACCCGCAGCGGCAGTCCGAACGGCGCCGGGGCGAACCGCCGGGCCCGCCAGTGCCGCACCGGCAGCCGGGTCAGCAGCGCGGTGCCGTACGAGGGCGGTGCGTCGTCGCCGACCTCGTTCGGCCCGTACACCCGGAGCCCGGCGGGCACCGAGGGCTCCGGCACCCAGCCGGCCACCGGCGCGGGGCGGCCGTGCAGCGCGGCGGCGAACCGCCAGTCCGCGGCGCCCATCGCCTTGGCGGCGACGGCGGCCTGGTCGGTGCCGCCGGAGCGGGCCTGGTAGCGGTCCACCTCCTGGATCGCGAGCACGTCGGCGTCCAGCGCGGCCACCGCCTCCGCCAACGGCCCGCCGGCATCGGCGGGGTAGGGCCGCGGCGCGCCGTCCGGGGCGAGCGGCTGACCGTGCAACAGATTAAAGGTGGCGATGCGCAACTGGCTCACACCGCACGACGGTACCCGCTCGCCGGCGGAGGGGGCGCCGCTTGAGCCTGCCGGGCATACCGGGTATACATACTCGGTATGTCCATCCGTCACGGTCTGCTCGCCCTGCTCGACCAGGGCCCGCGCTACGGCTACCAGCTGCGCACCGAGTTCGAGGCACGCACCGGCGCCACCTGGCCGCTCAACGTCGGCCAGGTCTACACCACCCTGTCCCGCCTGGAGCGTGACGGCCTGGTCGAGCCCGCGGGGGAGGACGACGAGGGGCACCAGTTCTACGCCGTCACCGAGGCCGGCCGGACGGAACTGCGGGCCTGGTTCGACACCCCGGTGCCCCGGACCAACCCGCCCCGCGACGAGCTGGCGATCAAGCTGGCCATGGCGGTCACCGTCCCCGGGGTGGACGTGCCCGCGGTCGTCCAGGGCCAGCGCCGCCACAGCGTCAAGGCGCTCCAGGACTACACCCGGCTCAAGGCCCGCGCCCTGACCGGCGAGGCCCGCCCCGGCGGCTCCGGCCAGTCGGCCGGCCCCGGCGCCGACCTCGCCTGGCTGCTCGTCCTCGAACAGCTGATCTTCCAGACCGAGGCCGAGATCCGCTGGCTCGACCACTGCGAGACCCGGCTCGCCAAGCACGCCGAGATCGAACAGGCCCGGGCCGCCGAGGCCGAACGGGCCGAGCCCGGGGCCAAGCGGCTCGGGCGGCGCCGCACCAAGGCCTGAACCCCGTACGGACCTCATGAACCACGGCCCGGCCGCCGACCGCGACCCCGGGCCCAGAACAGCAGGGGGAAGCGTGTCCCAATCCGATCCCAGCAGGCGCGGCACCGAACCGGTGCTGCACCTGGACAACGTCACCCGGGTGCACGGCCAGGGCGCGGCCGAGGTGCAGGCGCTGCGCGGGGTGGACCTCAAGGTGCACCCCGGCGAGTTCGTCGCCGTGATGGGCCCGTCCGGCTCCGGGAAGTCGACCCTGCTCACGCTCGCCGGCGGCCTGGACACCCCGAGCACCGGCCAGGTCCTGGTCGAGGGCGTCGCGCTCGGCGGCCTCAGCCGCAAGAAGCTCGCCGAGGTCCGCCGCCGTTCGGTCGGCTACGTGTTCCAGGACTACAACCTGATACCGGCCCTCACCGCCGCCGAGAACATCTCGCTGCCGCGCGAACTCGACGGCTGCTCCGGCCGCGCCGCCCGCCGCGAGGCGCTGACCGCGCTGGAGGAGCTCGGCATCCCCGAACTCGCCGACCGCTTCCCCGACGACATGTCCGGTGGCCAGCAGCAGCGCGTCGCCATCGCCCGCGCGCTGATCGGCAACCGCCGCCTCGTCCTCGCCGACGAGCCCACCGGCGCCCTCGACTCCACCACCGGGGAGTCCGTCCTCGCCGTCCTGCGCGCCCGCTGCGACGCCGGCGCCGCCGCGATGATGGTCACCCACGAACCCCGGCACGCCGCCTGGGCCGACCGCGTGGTCTTCCTCCGCGACGGCCGCATGGTCGACGAGAGCGTCAGCCAGGACGCCGGCAGCCTGCTCGTCTCCGCGGCCACCAACGCGAAGGGCCCGGTGGCGCAGTGAGGTTCAGCGCCTGGCGGGTCGCCCTGCGCATCGCCCGCCGAGACGCCCTGCGTGCCAAGGGCCGCAGCGCCCTCGTCGTCGCGATGGTCGCGCTGCCCGTCCTCGGTGTCACCGGCGCCGACGTGGTCTTCCGCAGCGCCGAACTCGACCCCGTCGAGCGGGTCGTCCGCACCATGGGCCAGGCCGACGCCGAGGTCCGGCTGCTCGAACGCGGCTCGGTCGTCCTGCAGGCACCGGACCCCGCCGAGTCCTTCGACATGACCGGCGCCGGTGAGGCCAAGCCGGAGAACGGTCAGCCGAAGTACACGCCCGAGCAGCGCCGCAGCCTCGACACCGCGCCCGCCGACCTCGTCGGGCAGCTGCTCCCGGCCGGCACCAGGCTCGTCCCGCTGCGCCAGGGCCCGTACACCCCCACCAGCACCGCCGAGGGCCTGCTCAGCGTGCAGACCGTCGAGGCCGACCTCAACGACCCGGTCTGGAAGGGCCGGATCAACGTGGTCGAGGGCCGCGCCCCGAGCGCCGGCCACGAGGTCGCCGTCACCCGGGACTTCCTCGACCGCTCCGGTCTCAAGCTCGGCGACCGCACCTCGCTGCGCGGTCTGGAGGCCACCCCCTTCACCCTCACCGCCGTCGCCGAGTACCCCGGTGAGCTGCGCACCACCGGGCTGATCGGCCGCCCCGGCACGCTGGTCGACCCGCTGATGAAGCTGCCCGGCGCCGACCACGGCATGGGCCGTTCCACGCTGGGGGAGGAGACCGACTGGCTGGTCAAGCTCCCCGCCGGGGCCGCGATCGACTGGCCCAAGGTGATGGAGTTCAACAAGCACGGCTTCACCGTCGCCGCCCGCGCCGTCCTGCTCGACCCGCCGGCCCGCTCCGAGGTGCCGCTCTACGCCAAGCAGAGCCAGGACAGCGGCGGCACCCGGTACTTGGACCGGACCTCGATCGTCATCCTCGCCACCGTCATGGGCATGGCGCTGCTGGAGATCGTGCTGCTCGCGGGCCCCGCCTTCGCCGTCGGAGCCCGGCGCTCACGGCGGCAGCTCGGCCTGCTCGCCGCCGGCGGTGGTAACCGGGCCGACGTCCGTGCGGTCGTCCTCGGTGGCGGCATCGTCCTCGGAGTGACCGGCGCGGCCCTCGGCCTGGCCCTCGGCGTCGGCCTGGTCGCGCTGCTGCGCACCCGGGCCGAGAACTACTCCGGAGAGCGCTTCGGCCACTTCGACCTCCAGCCGGTCGACCTGCTCGGCGTCCTCGGCATCGGCCTGGTCACCGGCCTGCTCGCGGCCGTCGTCCCGGCCGTCCAGGCCTCCCGGCAGGACGTCGTCGCCGCGCTCACCGGCCGCGACTCGCTCAAGCCGCCGAGCCGCAAGCTCGCCCTGCTCGGCCTGCTGATGCTGGCCGGAGGCGCCGCCCTCGCGCTGTTCGGCGCGACCAGCGGCTTCGGCAACCGCAGCACGGCCGTGCTCGGCGGCTCGATGATCGCCGAACTCGGCATGGTCGCCCTGACGCCCTACCTGGTCGGACTGTTCGGCCGGATCGGCCGCTGGCTGCCGCTCGGACCGCGCCTCGCGCTGCGCGACTCGGTCCGCCACCGCGGGCGCACCGCCCCCGCCGTCGCCGCGGTGATGGCCGCCGTCGCCGGCTCCGTCGCCGTCGGCATCTACACCGCCAGCAGCGACGAGCAGAGCCGGCGGGAGTACGTCGCCGCCGCCCCGGCCAACGCGGTCACGCTGAGCAGCGGCTGGGGAGCGGCCGCCGACGGCAAGCTGCTGCCCCAGCTGCGCAGCGCCGTCGAGACCAACGTCCCCGACCTCGGCCCCCGCGCCGACGTGCAGACGGTCCGCCTGAGCGGCGACTGCGACACCGGCCGAGGCAACTGCGGCTACGTGACCGCCAAGCTGCCGCCGGAACGGCGCTGCCCGCTGTTCGAGAAGGACAGCGACTCCATCCCCTACGAGGAGTCCGTCCGGCTCCGCAAGGACGACGCGCGCTGCAAGGGGGAGAGCTCCTACTGGGTCAACCCGTTCAGCGCCGTGACCGCGGGGGACGCCACCCTGCTGCACAACCTGTTCGGCGTGACCGACCCGGCGGCCGGCCAGGCGCTGGCCGCGGGCAAGGTCGTCGTGTTCGACCCCCGGTACATCAAGGACGGCAAGGTCATCGTGAGCGTGACCGAGCCGCAGGCCCCGGACAGCCCGCAGTCGGGGCCGGCCCACGAGGCGCCCAGCCGTGAGCTCGCGGTCGACGCCGTGCTGGCCACCACGGTGACCCCGACCGCCGGTCAGGTCGTGATGAGCCCGGACGCCGCCCGCCGGCTCGGGCTGGGCACGAGCGACGTCGGCTCGGTCTGGCTGCCGGCCAAGGCGCCGTCCGACGGCGCCGAGCAGAAGGCGGCGGGGGCGATCGAGAAGCTCGCCGACGGCACCCGGTTCGACGTCGAGCGCGGCTTCAAGGCCGACCACGACCTGATCAGCCTCGGCCTGACCGCCTTCGCCGCCCTGGTCGCGCTCGGCGCCGCCGGCATCGCCACCGGCCTCGCCGCCGCCGACTCGCAGCGCGACCTGACCACCCTGGCGGCGGTCGGCGCCGCACCGCGGATCCGCCGCAGCCTCTCCGGCTTCCAGTGCGGGGTGATCGCTGCGATGGGCACGCTGCTCGGCGTCGTCGCCGGGGTGGTGCCGGCGGTGGCCCTGCGCAAGGTGGAGGGCGTGGCGGTCTCCTACCCGGGGATGACCCCGGAGGAGGCGGTCGACCGCAGCGTCATCGTCTTCCCGTGGCTCAACGTCGGCGCCACCGTGGTCCTGCTGCCGCTGCTCGCGGTGGCGCTGGCCACGCTGCTCACCCGCTCGCGGATCTCGCTGCTGCGCCGCTCCGGCTGACAGCGCTCCCCGTGTCCCCGTCACCCCCGGCCGTCGCCCCCGTGCGGCCGGGGGTGACGGACGTTACAGGCCCTGCGGCGCCCGGTGGCCGGACGGCCGGGGCGGGCACCCGCACGGGCGAACTAAAGTCGTCCGTATGACGAGAACCCCGGACAGCGTCGTCCGCTCCTTCATCGACCGGCACCAGGCCGCGTTCCTGGCCGACCTCTCCGACTGGCTCGGCATCCCCTCGGTCTCCGCCGACCCCGAGCGGGCCGGCGACGTCCGCCGCTCCGCCGAGTGGCTGGCCGCGAACCTGCGGGAGACCGGGTTCCCGGTGGTGGAGGTCTGGGAGACGGACGGCCTGCCGGCGGTGTTCGCCGAGTGGCCGTCCGGGGACTCGTCCGCGCCGACCGTGCTGGTCTACGGCCACCACGACGTGCAGCCCGCCGCCAAGGAGGACGGCTGGGCGACGGAGCCGTTCGAGCCGACCGTGGTCGGCCGGCAGCTGTTCGCGCGCGGGGCCGCCGACGACAAGGGGCAGGTGTTCTTCCACACCCTCGGGGTCCGCGCCCACCTGGCCGCCACCGGGCGGACCGCGCCGGCCGTCAACCTCAAGCTGCTGATCGAGGGGGAGGAGGAGTCCGGCTCGCCGCACTTCCCCGCCCTGGTCCGCCGCGAGGCCGGGCGGCTGGCCGCCGATGTGGTGATCATCTCGGACACCGGGATGTGGTCCGAGACCACGCCGACGGTCTGCACCGGCATGCGGGGCCTGGCCGACGCCCAGATCGACCTCTACGGCCCGGACAGCGACATCCACTCCGGCTCCTTCGGCGGCGCCGTCCCCAACCCGGCGGCGGTCGCGGCCGAGCTGGCCGCCGCGCTGCACGACGAGGACCGCCGGGTGGCCGTCCCGGGCTTCTACGACGGCGTGATCGAGCTGACCGCGCGCGAGCGCGAACTCTTCGCCGAGCTGCCCTTCGACGAGGGGCAGTGGCTGAAGGTCGCCAAGTCGCACGGCACCCTCGGCGAGGCCGGCTACTCGACCCTGGAGCGGGTCTGGGCCCGGCCGACCGCCGAGGTGAACGGCATCTGGGGCGGCTACACCGGCCCCGGCGGCAAGACCATCGTGCCGTCCTCGGCGCACCTCAAGCTCTCCTTCCGGCTGGTGGCCGGCCAGGAGGTGGAGCAGGTCCAGGAGGCCGTGCGGTCCTGGGTGGCGGCGCGGGTGCCCGAGGGCATCCGGTACGAGCTGGAGTTCCCCGGCGCCACCCGGCCGTGCCTGACCCCGCTGGACCACCCGGCGCTGCAGTCCACCGTCCGGGCGATGGAACGGGCCTTCGGGCAGCGGATCCTCTTCACCCGGGAGGGCGGCTCGGGCCCGGCCGCCGAGCTCCAGGACGTGCTCGGCGCGCCGGTGCTCTTCCTCGGCATCTCGGTGCCCTCGGACGGCTGGCACTCGGTCGACGAGAAGGTCGAACTCGACCTGCTGGCCAAGGGCGTGGAGACGACCGCCTACCTCTGGGCCGACCTGGCCGAGAACTGGCGGTCCGGCGGCGAGGCAGTGTGAAGGCCGTGGGGCGCCTCCCGCGGCCCGTTCCGGCAGACAGACCACTCATCCGGATGATTCATCACATGGGGATGGAACGAAGTGAGCACCGTGCCTGAGACCGAACGCCCGCTGCACCTGGCACTGGCCCGGGCCGGGGTGGACCGGGCGGCCCAGCACCGGTTCGACGAGCCCTGGCTGGCGGCCGCCTGGAGCCACCCGACCACCAAGGTGCTGCCGATCGCCGGCGGCGAGGCGTTCGTGGTGGACACCGGGCAGGGCACCGAACTGGTCCTGATGCCCTCGTTCGAGGCGCCGCAGACCGGGGACCGCTACTTCCTCGGCACCGACGAGGACGGGGTGTCGTACTTCGCGCTGGCCGGCGAGAGCCTGCCCGGGCGCCTCGACGGCGACGCCCGCCCGGCCGGGCTGCGCGAGGTCGGGGCGATGCTCTCCGACCGGGACGCCGGGCTGCTGGTGCACGCCGTCGCGCTGGAGCACTGGCACCGGCTGCACAGCTTCTGCTCGCGCTGCGGGCACCCGACCGAGAAGGCCGGCGCCGGCCACGTCCGGCGCTGCACCTCCTGCGCGGCCGAGCACTACCCGCGCACCGACCCGGCGGTGATCATGATGATCACCGACGAGCAGGACCGCTGCCTGCTCGGCCGGCAGGCGCTCTGGCCGGAGGGCCGCTGGTCGACCCTGGCCGGTTTCGTCGAGCCGGGGGAGTCGATCGAGCAGGCGGTGGTCCGCGAGGTCTTCGAGGAGGCCGGGGTGCGGGTCGCCGAGGTCGGCTACGTGGCCAGCCAGCCGTGGCCGTTCCCGTCCAGCCTGATGCTGGGCTTCATGGGCAAGGCGGACCCGGAGGGGACGACCATCACCGTGGACGGCGAGGAGCTGGCCGAGGCGCGCTGGTTCTCCCGGGAGGAGCTGCGGGCCGGCATGGCGGCGGGCGAGATCCTGCCGCCGTCCGGGATTTCGATCGCCCGTCACCTGGTCGAACTCTGGTACGGAGAGCCGCTGCCCTCGGCGGCGCGCTGGTAATTCCGACAATCGGGGGCGTGCGGCTTATTGCCGTGCGCCCCCGATTTCGTTTCGTGCCCTCCGTCGCGCTGGCCATCCGCGGGCCCGGAGCGGCCGAACGGGTGAGCCGAGCCGATTTCGCGCCGGTCGGACGCGCTGATGTTCGTATCCGGAGGGGCCGCTTCCTGCCGCTCCCGGCCCGGGGCGGGCGCCCGTTCCCGGCCCGCCGTCGCCGATCCGGGTCGACATTGTCGGAATCGCCTGAAACCGGGTCACCGCTCTCGCTACATTCACTCGGGTGACAATCCCACGGGGCACCGCCCAATCCCCCAAATACCAACGGCTCGCCGCCGATCTGCGCCGCCGGATCGCCGAGGGCGAGTTCACCGCCCAGGCGGCCCTCCCGGTCGAGAGCGAACTGGAGCGCCAGTACGGGGTCGCGCGCAACACCGTCCGGCTGGCCGTCGACGTCCTGGTCAACGAGGGCCG
The DNA here is from genome assembly GCF_053587085.1 of Kitasatospora sp. NPDC003701. Lineage (NCBI taxonomy): Bacteria > Bacillati > Actinomycetota > Actinomycetes > Kitasatosporales > Streptomycetaceae > Kitasatospora > Kitasatospora sp. NPDC003701. Next base: position 98,804 of record NZ_JBSFNM010000008.1, on the reverse strand, counting down.
GCTGGTCCGCCTCCAGGGCAAGGGCACCTACCTCCGGGAGCACCCCGTCCTGGACCACCGCGCCTACGGCCCGACCCCGGCGGCACCCGCGCCGCGCGACCCGCTGGTCGGGCCGCGGGACTGCCTGGCGGTGCCCACCGCCGTCTACCTCGGCGAGGCCGCCGACGCCGGCCGGGAGCTCACCGTCGACTTCGAGATGATGATCGTCCGGGCCCGGGTCGACATCGCCGAGCGGCTCGGACTGCGGCCCGGTGAGGCCATCGTGGTCCGCCGGCAGCTGCGGCTGCTGGACCGCGAGCCGTACTCGATCGAGGAGAGCCACTACCGGGCCGGCCTCGCGGCGGGCACCCCGCTGATGGAGCCCGACCAGATCGACGGCGGCGACGAGGCGGTGCTCGGACTGCTCGGCCGCACCGAGATCGGTGCCGTGGACCACCTGGTGGCCCGGATGCCCGGCCCCGAGGAGGCGCAGTGGTTCCAGGGCGGCCCCGGGGTGCCGCTGATGGTGCAGACCAGGGTGACGTACGACCGGCGCGGTCCCGTCCGGGTCATCGAGACCAGGTACTCGGCCGACCGCAGCCGGCTGGTCTACGGCGTCGGCGACCTCGCCGCCCGGGCCCTGCTGCCCGCACCCGCCGCCCCCGTCGACCCGGCCCGGGCCGACGCCCCCTGAGGCGCGCCGGCCCGGGCCCGCGGCGTACCGCCGGTCAGGCCGCCAGGGCCTTCTTGACCTGCATCAGGCTCGGGTTGGTCATCACGATCTGCTCGCCGCCGCGCTCCGGCGTCACCAGGACGGTCGGCACGATCTGGTTGCCGTCGTTGACGGACTCGACGAAGGACGCCGAGTTCGGGTCCTCCTCGATGTTGATCTCGGTGTAGCCGATGCCTTCACGGGTCAGCTGGCTCTTGAGTCGGTTGCAGTACCCACACCAGGTCGTGCTGTACATCGTCACGCTGCCGGACATCGAGGGGCTCCTTCGGGGAAGAGGGCGTGCGGTCTCAGAGAGGAACGTCCGTCACGCATCGGTCATTCCGCGTGCGCCCGGCGTGAGATCGACCTCGCACGCCCGAGCGCGCACCGTTCATCCTGCGATCGCACCGGGCCTGTGGACAAGCCCGCCCCGGTTGTCCCACCGGGCTGAGAGGATGGAACGCATGCAGGAAGACCTCTTGAGCGGCAGCCCGTTCGACGACTACCGCGCCGCGTCCGGCCCCGACGCGGTGCTCGCCGGGCTCGACCCCGAGCAGCGGGCCGTCGCCACCGCCCTGCAGGGGCCCGTCTGCGTGCTCGCCGGCGCCGGCACCGGCAAGACGCGCGCCATCACCCACCGGATCGCCTACGGCGTGCGCAGCGGCGTCTACCAGCCCGCGCAGGTCCTCGCCGTCACCTTCACCGCCCGCGCGGCCGGCGAGATGCGCGGCCGGCTGCGCCAGCTCGGCGCCGAGGGCGTCCAGGCCCGCACCTTCCACGCCGCCGCGCTGCGCCAGCTCCAGTACTTCTGGCCGCGCGCCGTGGGCGGCCCGGTGCCGCAGCTGGTGGAGCGCAAGGTCCAGCTGGTCGCCGAGTCCGCCGCGCGCTGCGGGCTGCGGGTCCAGCGCACCGAGCTGCGCGACCTCACCGCCGAGATCGAGTGGGCCAAGGTCTCCCAGATCGGCCCCGACGACTACCCGGCCGCGGTGCAGAAGTCGGCCCGCGAGGCCCCGCGCGACCCGGCCGAGACGGCCCAGGTCTACCGGGTGTACGAGGAGACCAAGAGCCGCCGCGGCGTCATCGACTTCGAGGACGTCCTGCTGCTGACCGCCGCGATCCTGGAGGACCGCCCGGACATCGCCGACCAGGTCCGCTCCCAGTACCGGCACTTCACCGTCGACGAGTACCAGGACGTCTCCCCGCTCCAGCAGCGGCTGCTCGACCAGTGGACCGGCCCCGCCGCCGGCAGCCTGTGCGTGGTCGGCGACGCCAGCCAGACCATCTACTCGTTCACCGGCGCCACCCCCGACTACCTGTTGAACTTCCGCACCCGCCACCCCGAGGCGACGGTGGTCAAGCTGGTCCGCGACTACCGCTCCACCCCGCAGGTCGTCCACCTCGCCAACGGGCTGCTCGCCCAGGCCCGCGGCCAGGCCGCCCGGCACCGGCTGGAGCTGATCTCGCAGCGCGAGGCCGGCCCCGAGCCCGTCTACACCGAGTACGAGGACGAGCCGACCGAGGCCGAGACCACCGCCCGCCGGATCAAGGAGCTGCTGGCGACCGGCGTGCGGGCCAGCGAGGTCGCGGTGCTGTTCCGCACCAACGGCCAGTCCGAGGTCTACGAGCAGGCGCTCGCCGACCTCGGGGTCTCCTACCAGCTCAAGGGCGCCGAGCGGTTCTTCGAGCGGCCCGAGGTCCGGGACGCCGGCGTGCTGCTGCGCGGCGCCGCCCGGGCCGCCTCCGACCCGCTCACCGACGGCACCCCCGGTCTCGCCGCGCAGGTGCGCGCGGTGCTCGCGACCCGGGGCTTCACCGCCGAGCCGCCGGCCGGCTCCGGCGCGGTGCGCGAGCGCTGGGAGTCGCTGGCCGCGCTGGTCCGGCTCGCCGAGGACTTCGAGCGCACCCGCACGGCGGCCGGGGAGCCGGCCGACCTGGCCGCGTACGTCGCCGAGCTGGACGGCCGGGCCGCGGCCCAGCACGCGCCCGCCGTCGAGGGCGTCACGCTGGCCTCGCTGCACGCCGCCAAGGGCCTGGAGTGGGACGCCGTCTTCCTGGTCGGCCTCACCGAGGGCACCATGCCGATCATCTACGCCAAGACGGACGAGCAGATCGAGGAGGAGCGCCGGCTGCTCTACGTCGGCGTCACCCGGGCCCGCAAGCACCTCTCGCTCTCCTGGTCGCTCTCCCGCTCCCCGGGGGGCCGGGCGAGCCGCAAGCCGACCCGGTTCCTGGACGGGCTGCGGCCGAACTCCGGCGCGCCGGGCGCGCGCGCCGGGGGCCGGGGCGGGCGCGGTGGCGTCGAGCCCGGCGAGCGCTCCGCCGGGCGCCGGGCCCGCGGACCGGTCCGTTGCCGGGTCTGCGAGCGGGTGCTCACCGAGGCGGTCGAGCGCAAGCTGCGCCGCTGCGAGAGCTGCCCCTCCACGATGGACGAGGCGCTGTACGAGCGGCTGCGCGAGTGGCGGGCCGGGCAGGCGAAGAAGCAGGGCGCCCCGGCCTACGTCGTGTTCACCGACGCGACGCTGATGGCGATCGCCGAGGACGTCCCGGCGACCACCCAGGAGCTGGCGGTGATCTCGGGGGTCGGTGCGATGAAGCTGGACAAGTACGGGGCCGCCGTGCTCTCGTTGTGTGCGGGGGAGGAGCTCACGGAGGATCCGGTCGACGTCGAGGACGGCGATCCGGACGAACCGGCCTGAGCCGGTCCGGGGCGTTCTCCGGGGCGGTCGGAGCCGATGCCCCGGAGCACTTCGGAACCCGTCGGGAAACTCGCCGGAAAAATAGTTTGCGCGCCGTACCGAGAGCGCAATAGCCTGCCGGAGCGGTCAAGGGGACGCGAACGCACGGGGTGACGCCTGTGCCATGTCCTCCTGTACCCGACAGCTTCTCCGCTCCACCAGCACCACGCTTCACCTGCACCACCGAGACAGACATCCGAACAGTTCGGAGCCCGGGAGACCAGGCCCCGCGAGACGCCGAGAGGAGGCGAAGACAGTGGAAACCATCATGATCACCAAACTGACTGGCCAGACCGTCGTCGCTGCCTCCCTGCGTGCCGCCCGCCTGCGGGCTCTCGCCGAGCTGGGTGGAACCGGTCTGGGTCTCGAAGCCACGGGTGCCTCCGTCGCTTCCGCCGTCTCCGTCGTCCCCGTTGTCAGTGGTCTTGGACACACTGGCCTCTGCGGCGCGGATATCGCGGGCGGTATTGACGGCACCTCTGTCGAGACCGGTCTGTCCCGTGGCTGGGCGTCCGTGAGCACGTCGCGCTCCCCGCGCGACGAGCGACCGACCCAGGCACCGAAGGCAGCCGTAGCCGCCATGCATGGCGGCTATGAGCAGGTCATCGGTGCCGGAAACGCCCAGAAGCAGAACGAGCAGCAGATCAACAAGCAGGCCATGGCCGCCTTTACCGGCGCCACGGCCATCCGGATGCGGGCCTTCCGCGGGCCTGAACCCTGGAGAGAACGAACCTGAGGAAGTCTCAGGTCGGCACCTCCAGGGCCGCGGAACCCGTCACACCGGGATCCGCGGCCCTTCTGTTTTGTCCGGTACGCAAGACCACCCAGGCCCTCCGGGGCCTCCGGCCCAGCCCCACCAGTCAGCTGAGCCGGACCCACTGAAAAGACGAGGAAGACGCCCACAGTGTCCACGGTCATCACACCGCCCATCCCGTCCGTACCGCAGACAAGCCAGATCACCCCGGCCGACCAGGCCGACCCTCCGGAGGTTTCCCTGATGCAGATCACCACCATCGACCAGGCCGAGGCGCTCGGTCTCCCCATCCCGTGCCGCGCCTTCGACCCGGAGGTCTTCTTCGCCGAGACGCCCGCCGACGTCGAGTACGCGAAGTCCCTCTGCGGCACCTGCCCGGTCAAGGACGCCTGTCTGACCGGTGCGCTGGAGCGGCGCGAGCCGTGGGGCGTCTGGGGTGGCGAGCTCTTCGTCCAGGGTGTCGTCGTGGCCCGCAAGCGGCCGCGTGGCCGCCCGCGCAAGACCGAGGTCGCAGCGTGAACCCCGCGCTCGGAGCCAAGGCCGTCCGCCGGGGAGAGCAGCCCCCGCTGGACAGCGCCCTTCGTCGCTCCGTGCGAATCGCCGCCGCCAAGGCCGACGCGGCCCGCACCGTCCACTTCCCTACGTCGCACCACGAGCAGGACCACGACATGACCGCCGCCGCCATTGATCCCACCGTCCGCGCCGAGCAGACCACCGAACTTCAGATCCAGAACAGGACCCTCGAAATGCAACTCCTCCACGAATCCCTGGCCCGTGCCCATATGCAAGACCGCTTGCAAGAGGCCGAGCACGAACGGCTCGTCACCCGGGTCGCCCGGGCCCGCCGGCTCAAGCTGAGGGCCGAACGGGCCTCGCTGCGGGCCCGCAAGGCCCTCGCCGTCGCGCTGATGTAGGCGCGCCGGTCCGGAAACACCCCCGTCGTGCCGCAGGCCGCCCCCCGTACCGGGGAGCGGCCTGCGGCCGTTGCTGCCGGGCCCGTCAGGGCTTCTTCGCGGCCGCGCGCTTCTTCGACCCGGTGGTGGGACGCTCCTCGAACTCCGGGAGCCACCGCTGCATCTCCGCCCGGAACGGGGCGTTGGCACCCAGCTGGCAGAGCACCCCGATGGTGCTCAGCGTGACCCGGTGGATCAGCAGGTACGCCGGGGGCAGGTTGAGCTGCTTGCCCAGGTTGTAGGCGGGCGAGCGCGGATCGGCGATCCGCGCGGCCTGGGCCCGCATCCAGGCCCGGGTGAAGTGGAAGGTGTCCACCGCGGCCGGCTCGATGATCGGCACCAGGTAGTCCAGCACCGCGTCCGGGTCCAGCTCGATCGAGGGCTTGACGAAGCCCTCCTCGCGCAGCATGTCCAGCACGCCCGCGGCGTCACCGGCCAGCGCCATCCGCAGCGAGGCGCCGATCGGTGCGGGCAGCCCGCCCGGCAGCCGGTCGACGGTGCCGAAGTCCAGCACCCCGAGCCGCCAGCCGGCCACCGGCCCGTCGTCCTTGAGCAGCCGGAAGTTGCCCGGGTGCGGGTCGGCGTGCAGCAGACCGGTCCGGGACGGGCCGGCGAACAGGAACCGGGCCAGCAGGTGCCCGGCCCGGTCGCGCTCCTCCTGGGTGCCGCCCGTGATCACCTCGGCCAGCGGGGTGCCGTCCATCCACTCGGTGATCAGCACCTGGTCGGCCTGCGCGACCACGCCGGGGACCCGGATGTCCGGATCGCCCGCGAACTCCTCGGCGTGCCGGCGCTGCGCCTGCGCCTCCAGCTCGTAGTCCAGCTCCTCCGCGACCCGCTCGCGCAGCTCGGTGATCAGCGGCTTGATGTCGAGACCGGGGATGAGCGGGCCGAGCAGCCAGGCCACCCGGCTCAGCTGCGAGAGGTCCGCCAGCAGCGCGTCGCCCGCGCCCGGGTACTGGACCTTGACGGCCACCTCGCGGCCGTCGTGCCAGACGGCCCGGTGCACCTGGCCGATCGAGGCGGCGGCGGCCGGCCGGTCGTCGAACTCCAGGAACAGCTTCCGCCAGCCGTCGCCGAGCCGCTGGGTGAGTGCGGTGTGGACGGTGGCGGCGGGCATCGGCGGAGCGGCGTCCTGCAGTTTGGTCAGTGCCGCCCGGTAGGGCCCGGCGACCTCCTCGGGCAGCGCGGCCTCGAAGACGGACAGCACCTGCCCGAACTTCATCGCCCCGCCCTTGAGCTCGCCCAGGACCTTGAAGAGCTGGTCGGCGGTGGCCTGTTGCAGCTCGGCCGTCACCACCTCGGCCGACCGCCCGCCGATCCGCTTCCCCAGCCCGAGGGTGGCCCGGCCGGCTATCCCCAACGGCAGGGCGGCGAGCCGTGCCGTGCGGGTCATTGCCTTGCGCGGAAGATCGCTCACCCGGGCCTCCAATCCACACGCCCCCGGCACCCCACGACCGGGGGCCGACCATCACTACGCCATTGTGCCCGCTCCCCGCCCCGGCCCCGGCACCCTTTTCCGACCTGTCGCGCGACGGCCCCCTCCGGCGTCGTCCGCCGTCCACCGGGCGGTCAGCCCGGCGGCTGCGGTTGCCAGAGGCAGCCGCAGTCGGGGTGGCCCTTCAGCCGCAGCCGCCGGGGCATGCCGTCGACGGCGGAGAGCTCGCACCAGCCGTCGAGGCTCGGCGGGCGGCCGCCGTCCAGGTAGACCTGGGCGTGGAGGGCGGCGAGGCCCGCCACCGCCGTGGCCAGACCGGTGTCGCAGGCGGGGGTGCGGGCCCGGCCGGGGCCGTCGTCGGCGAGCTGGGCCAGGATCCGCGGCCAGGCCGGGTCCTCGTCCTCGCGGGCCAGGACCAGGCAGTGGCCGCAGGCCGAGACCCCCGGGACGACGAGCGGCCCGACCACGCCGAACTCCTCCACCACCCCGACGTAGAGGTGCGGCACCCCGGCCCGGAGCAGCTCCCTGGCCTCGGCCGCGCCGCCGGCGAAGGCACCGCTGCCGTCCCGGGGCGCCAGCACCACGAGGTCGGGGTGCCGCTCGGACCGGCGGCGGGTGTCCGGGGTGGTGCGGCGGGCCGAGGCCCGCTGGACGGCCTCGCGGGCGGCGGTGGACCGCAGCCGCCCGACGTCGCCGGGGGGCAGGCCGGCGGGGGAGCAGTCCCCGGGCCGGACCCGGCCGGTGTCGGTCACCGTGACCGCCCCCGTGCCGCCGGCCGCCAGGACGGCGGCGAGCGCGGCGCCGACCCGGCCGGCGCCGCGCACCTCGACCCTGCGGTCGGCGCGGCGGGCGAGGACGGCGGGGGCGGCGCCGGGGCCGGAGTGGACCAGCGAGAGCGAGGCGAGATCCGGGCCGAGCAGCTCCCGGTGCGGCTGCGGGAAGCGGGCCAGTGCGCTGCCCGCCGCTTCGGCGTCGTCGAGCAGCCCGGCCTGCTCCAGCTCGTCCAGCAGGGCGCCGGTCGGTTCCCGCCCGAGGCCGGCCCGCTCGCCGGCGGCCAGCAGCGCGGGCCGGTCCCGCGTCCCGTCGAGGAGTCCGAGGAAGTCGCAGCGGGCCCGGTCCGCGCGTTCGAGCACCCCGGCGTACTGGCGGACGGTGCCGAACTGCAGGGTCTCGGAGTCCCGCCAGCTGCGGGAGAGGGCGGGCTTCAGCAGGAGGCGCACGGCGGTCTTCCTTCCGATCGTTTCCGGACGGCCGACGCCAGCCTGCCCGATCGGCACGACCGCGTGCTCACCGTTGTCCACAGGCACGAGCACATGATCGAATGATCCGTTCGCACACCCTGTGGATAACCTGTCGTCCGATCCGGGGTCGGATTCCGGACACCCTCCGGCGGCCTTTCGTTCCCGATCACTCCACGAAAGATTTCGGCCATGGCAGCGGACTTCTGTCAGCGGTACCGGGTAACGTCGTGTGCCATGGCAGCCGAACGGGACTCCCATCCCCCGGCGTCGCGTCGGCGTGCCCGTGCAGCGTCCGGGTCCCAGGTCGCGACGCCGAGCACGCGCGGGCGCCCGGACCAACAGCCGACCTCGGCCCCGCCGCAGCCCCCTCCTCCGCCGGAGAAACACGTCGAGCTGCCGTTCGACCGCTCCCGGGTGGAGGTCCGGCGCAGTGCCCGGCGCAGCCGCACCGTCTCGGCGTACCGCGAGGGCGACCGCACGATCGTGCTGATCCCGGCCCGGATGTCGCACGCCGAGGAGCAGCGCTGGGTCGCGCAGATGCTGGAGAAGCTGGCCGCCCAGGAGAGCCGGCGGGTGCTCGGCGACGACGCGCTGGCGGTCCGGGCGCGCGAGCTGTCCGCCGCCTACCTGGGCAACCGCGCCCAGCCCGTCCAGGTCCGCTGGGTCACCAACCAGAACTCGCGCTGGGGGTCCTGCACACCCAGCGAGCGGACCATCCGGCTGTCGCACCGGCTGCAGGGCATGCCGGAGTACGTCGTCGACTACGTGCTGCTGCACGAGCTCGCCCACCTGCTGGTGCCGGACCACGGGCCCTCGTTCTGGGCGCTGCTGGAGGCCTACCCGCGGACGGAGCGGGCGCGCGGCTATCTGGAGGGCGTCGTCTCGGCGGCCCGGCTGCCGCACATCCCGGGCGCCCGGCACGCGGGCCCGCCGGAGGCCGACCCGGCCGGATCCTGCGGCTGACCGCGGTCGCGTCCGGCCGACCGCGGCGGCGGCCGCGGGGCGGCAGTGATGCGGGGAACAGGCGGACGTGCGGAACGGGAGGGCGCGGGCCACAGCGGCCCGCGCCCTCCCGTTCCGTCGCGCCTCAGCCGGTCAGTACCCGGGCGCGCGCCACCAGGTCGCGCACCGAGTGGTCGGTCAGCTCGGGCAGCCGGTCGAAGTCGAACCAGCGCAGGTCCAGCGACTCCTCGCTGATCAGGGCCTGTGCGCCGGGCGGGGCCACCGCGATGTACTGGACGTCCAGGTGGGTGTTCTCCGGCCGGTCCTTGCCGGTGCAGCGCACCTGGTGCCGGTCGAGCTTGGCCGGCACCGGCACGCCGTCGGTGGCCAGCAGGACGAGGTCCGGGATGCCCGACTCCTCGGTGGCCTCGCGCAGCGCGGCGGCGGCCAGGTCGCGGTCGCCCGGCTCGCAGTGGCCGCCCATCTGCAGCCAGAGGCCGACCTTGGGGTGCAGGGTGAGCAGCACCCGCCCGGCGGCCGGGTCGACCACGGCCGCGCTGGCGGTGATGTGGGCGGGCAGGCAGGAGCGGAACAGGCCCTCGGGCTGCTCGGCCAGGTGGTCCAGGTAGTCGCGGCGCAACTGCTCCTGGTCCGGGTCGGCGGGACGCCAGCCGCCCAGGGCGCGGACGGCGTCCGCGTGCAGCGCGGACGCGCCCGTCTCGGTGAGCGTCATGCGGTGGGCTCGCCCTTCCCGTCCTCGTCCTTCTGCTCCGGGCCGGGCTGCTCCGGGCCGGGCTTCTCCAGGTCGGGCCCGGCGGGGTCGGCGGGCTTCGAGGCCGCCGACGGCCCGCCCGCGGCGGCCTCGCCGAGCAGCTTGTCGATCGCGTCGAAGTCCAGGCCGCCCTCCTGATCACCGGCGGTGTCCCGGTGCACGAAGGCGTCCGGGTCGTCCAGGTCGGCGGCGGTGGGGAGCATGTCGGGGTGCTGCCAGAGGTCGTCGCGGCCCTCGATGCCCCGGGCGTCGGCGAGCAGCGCCCAGAGCCGGGCGGCGTCGCGCAGCCGGCGCGGGCGCAGCTCCAGGCCGACCAGGGTGGCGAAGGTCTGCTCGGCGGGGCCGCCGGCCGCGCGGCGGCGGCGGACGGTCTCGCGCAGCGCGCCGGCCTGCGGCAGGTGCGGCTCGGCGGCGGCGTGCACGACGGCGTCGACCCAGCCCTCGACCAGCGCCAGCGCCGTCTCCAGACGGGCGAGCGCGGCCTTCTGCTCGGGGGTGTCCTCGGGTTGGAGCAGACCGCCGGCCAGCGCCTCCTGGAGCGCCTCGGGGTTGCTCGGGTCGAGCTGGCCGACGAGCTCCTCCATCCGGGAGGAGTCGACCTTGATGCCGCGCGCATAGGCCTCGACGGCGCCGAACAGGTGGGCGCGCAGCCACGGCACATGGGCGAAGAGGCGCTGGTGGGCGGCCTCGCGCAGGGCGAGGTAGAGCCGGACCTCGTCGGCGGGCACGTTCAGGCCCTCGCCGAACTCGGCGATGTTCTGCGGCAGCAGCGCGGCCTTGCCGGCCGGGGCGAGCGGCAGGCCGACGTCGGTGGAGCCGACCACCTCGGCGGCGAGCGCACCGAGCGCCTGGCCGATCTGGCTGCCGAACATGGCGCCGCCCATCGAGCGCATCATGCCCATCAGCGGGCCGGCCATGGCCTGCATCTCCTCGGGCAGGACGCCGCCCATGGCGGTGCCGACCCGCTCGGCGACCGGGTCGACGAGGTCCTTCCAGACCGGCAGGGTGGCTTCGATCCACTCGGCCCGGCTCCAGGCGACGGCGGTGCCGGCCCCGGAGGGGAACTCGGTGACGCCGTCCAGCCAGAGGTCGGCGAGCCGGACGGCCTCGGCGACGGCGGAGCGCTCGGAGGCGCCGACCGACCGGTCCTTGGACTTGCCCTCGACGGGCTCGGCGACGACGGTCTGGCGGGCGATGTCCTTGGCGAGGTCCCAGTTCACCGGGCCGCCCTCGAAGGACAGCATCTGGCCGAGCTGCTGGAAGGCGGCGCCGAGGTCGTTGGGGTTGAGGCCGCCGAACATCGCGGCGAACGGGTTGTCACCGCCGCCGGGTCCACCGGGGGTGCCGGGCGCACCGGGCGCACCGGGCATCCCCATGCCGAAGAGCGCGCCGAACGGGTTCCCGCCGAAGCCGAACGGCTGGGGGCTGCCCTCCTCGCCGCCCTGGTCCTTCTTCTTCTGCTCGTCGCCGGGCCGGCCCTTGCCGTCCTCGGGCTTGGCCTTGCCGTCCTCGGGCTCCTCTGGCGGAACGCCGAATCCGAAGGGAAGGTCGCTCACGGGGTCCTCGATCCGGTCGGCCGTCATGCGGGTGGTGGCGGGATTTCGACCCGCCCGGGACGGTCGGCGGAGTGGGGGAACTCGCCGCCGGTGGGCGGCTCCCGTGCGGCTGGCCCGCGCCGGGTGCACCGCCGGGCCTTCGCCTCGGGCAGGATGGACGTACGTGACACACGTACGTACGCACATAAGCTAACCGTGGAGGATGGCCGGTGAGTTCCCCGCCTTCGGACGTTCGCTCTGGGCTGACCGGAGGAGAGGACGCCCCGGACATCACGGCGTCGCCGCCTCCAGCCTACGGCGGAAGGCCACTGACCGTGGCCGTCACCGGCGCCGCCGGTGTACTCGGCGAGCGTGTCGCCGCCCGCCTCGTCGCCTCGCCGGGGGTGAAGAAGGTCCTCGCCGTGGACGACCGGCGGGGCGAGGTGCCGGGCGTGCAGTGGCGCGTCCTGGACGTGCGCGACCCGGCGGTGGCCGAGCGGCTGGCCGGCGTGGACGTGGTCGTCCACCTGGCGATGGACCTCGGCATGGAGTCCGACCCGCGGGCCCGCAGCGCCTACAACGTGCGCGGCGCGCAGACCGTGCTGACCGCCGCCGCGGCGGCCGGGGTGCACCGGGTGGTGCTCTGCACCTCCGCGATGGTCTACGGCGCGCTCGCCGACAACGAGGTGCCGCTGGCCGAGGACTCCGAGCTGCGGGCCACCGAGGAGGCCTCGCTGGTCGGGGACCTGCTGGAGATCGAACGGCTGGCCCGGCGGGCCCCGCGGGCCCACCCGGGGCTGCAGGTGACCGTGCTGCGTCCGGCCGTGGTGGTCGGGCCGGGCGTCGACACCGTGCTGACCCGGCACTTCGAGGCGCCCCGGCTGCTGGTGGTGGCCGGGTCCCGGCCGTGCTGGCAGTTCTGTCATGTGGATGACCTGGCGGCGGCGCTGGAGTACGCGGCGCTCGGGCTGGTCGAGGGCGAGGTCACGGTCGGCTGCGACGGCTGGCTGGAGCAGGAGGACGTGGAGCGGCTGTCGGGCATCCGGCGGATGGAGCTGCCGGCCTCGCTGGCGCTGGGCACCGCCGCCCGGCTGCACCGGCTCGGGCTGACCCCGGCCCCGGCGGGGGACCTCGCGTACACGATGTACCCGTGGGTGGTCTCCGGCAGCCGGCTGCACGAGGCGGGCTGGCGTCCGGCGTACACCAACGAGCAGGTGCTGGCGGAGCTGCTGGCGCAGGTCTCCGGCAAGCACGCGGTGGCCGGGCGGCGGCTCGGCGGCAAGGAGGCCGCCACCAGCCTGGGCGCGGCCGGGGCGACGGTGGCGCTGGTCGGTACGGCCGCGCTGGTCCGGCGCGCGCGCAAGCGGCGCCGCTTCTGACCCTTCGAGGGCCACGGACGGCGGGCCTCCCCTCGCCGCCCGCAGCGCCTGCCGGTCGCGGTCCGGGCCGCCGGTCGGCGACCCCTTTCTCACGATGCGAAATTCTCCAATCGTGATACGGAACCCCCTTGCCCGAAGGCGGCCGGGATGGGGAATCATGGAGTCATGTCCGAGAACCACGACCCCATCCGTCTGCTCGCCGTCCGCGACACCCCGCTCTCGCTCGACGAGGTGTACGAGGCGGTCGGCGACGACGCCGCCGGCGGTACGACCGTCTTCGTCGGGACGGTCCGGGACCACGACGGCGGCAAGTCGGTCGCCGCGCTGGAGTACAGCTGCCACCCCTCGGCCGAGCAGGAGATGCGCCGGATCGCCGAGAAGGTCGTCGCGGAGTTCCCGGTCCGGGCGCTCGCCGCGGTGCACCGGGTCGGCCGGCTGGAGATCACCGACAAGGCCGTGATCGTCGCCGTCTCCTGCGCCCACCGGGGCGAGGCGTTCGCCGCCGCCCGCCGGCTGATCGACGACCTCAAGCACGAGGTGCCGATCTGGAAGCACCAGGTGTTCTCCGACGGCGAGGAGGAGTGGGTCGGCGCCGGCGGCTGCTGACCCACCCGGACACCGTCACCGCGCAGGCGCGCCGGACCGTCACTCGAACGGGTCCGGGGCGCTGCGCCGAATACTCCCTGGCAGTGAGCCGATCGGCCGTGCCGTAACCCGGACGGCGCCACCCGCGTTGTCCGCCGGGGTGGTTAATCTGCTCATAGACACGACGAGCTGGGAGTACTGACATGGCTGCGCTCGCCTGGTTGATCATTCCGGTTGTCGCCGCACTGCTCGCCGCCGTGTGGGCGGGCTGGGCCCAGCGGGCCCCCAGAGCCACCGGTGACCCCGCCTCCCTCGCCGAGCACCGGCGCTTCATGGCCGCGATGGAACGCACCACCGCCACCGCCGCCCCGGGCGAGGACTCCGGGCGGTAGCCCGGCGGGCGTACCGTCAGCCGCGTCCCGTACTGTCGAGGCATGCCACGCCGCTCTGCGACGATGCTCGCCGCCACCCTGCTGCTCATAGCGCTGCTCTGCGCGTCGGTGCTGATGAAGGTGCCGTACACCGAGATGAGCCCGGGGCCGACGTACAACACGCTCGGGGTGCAGGAGAAGACGGGCACGCCGGTGATCACCATCACCGGCCACGAGTCGTACCCGGTGAGCGGGCACCTCAACATGACCACCGTCCAGGTCACCGGCGCCAAGTACGAGCCGAGCCTGGTCAACGCGGTGGTCGGCTGGCTCCGTGACGACGTGCTGGTGGTACCGCACGACAACGTCTACCCGAAGGGCCAGACGGACGCCGACGCCAAGCGGCAGAACGCCGAGGAGTTCGCGCTCTCCGAGGACCACGCGCGGACGGCGGCGCTGACCCAGCTGGGCATCCCGGTCGGTAACGAGCTGATCGTCCAGTCGGTCACGGCCGGCGCTCCGGCGGAGGGCAAGCTGCACGCCGGCGACCGGATCATCGCGGTCGACGGCACTCCGGTCGCGGACGCGGACGCGGTGGCCAAGGCCGTCACCAAGCACCAGCCCGGCGAGACGACCGTCTTCACCGTGGTGCCGATGGTCAAGGACGCCGGCAAGGCCGACCCGGCGGCGGCCCGCACCGACATCGCAGTGCCGACCGTGAAGTCCCCCGACACCGGCGCCGCGATGGTCGGCATCCGGCCCGGGGTCCGGCACACCTACCCGTTCCAGATCGACATCGGCCTCCAGGACGTCGGCGGTCCGAGCGCGGGCCTGATGTTCTCGCTGGGCATCATCGACAAGCTGACGCCCGAGGACCTCACCGGCGGCAAGTTCGTCGCGGGCACCGGCACCATCGACGACGGCGGCGCGGTCGGCCCGATCGGCGGGATATCGATGAAGCTGATCGCGGCCCGGGACGCGGGCGCCCAGTACTTCTTCACCCCGGCCGCCAACTGCGCGGAGGCCGGCAAGAACACCCCGTCCGGGCTGACCCTGATCAAGGCCGAGACGCTGGACGGCGCACTGAAGTCGCTGGAGCAGGTCCGCAGCGGGCAGACCGCCGCGCTGCCGTCCTGCGCGAACTAGCCGAGGACCGCGACCGAGGACCGCGACCGCCGACCGGCGGGCGGGCCCGGGCGACGGGCCCCGGACGGGACCGCCCGGAGCCCGCCGCGCGGACGGCTAGCTGAAGGTGGCGAGCAGCGCCTCGGTCAGGCCCGGGACGAGGTCGGGGCCGGTCAGGACCTCGCGCGCGACGTCCTTGGAGCGCAGCCGCAGGGCGATCTCCTTCTTGCCGTCGCGCAGCACGGCGGCGGTGATCCGCACCTCCTCGCGTGCGGGGTGGTTGGCCACCCAGTCGGCGAGCTGGGCGTCGGAGGCGTTGCGCGGGCGGGACTGCTCGGCGCCCGGCGGCAGCATCAGCCGCTCGACCACCAGGGCGCAGCCGGCCACCGCGTCGGGCCAGGCGATGGTGGCGAGGAACTTGTCGAGCTCCATGCCGGCCGGCAGTTCGTCCTGCTCGACCGGGGTGAGGCCGGCCTCCGGGTTGTCGGAGAGGCCGAGCTGCTCGGCGATCCGGGGGTCGGCCTTGCGCAGCATCGCGCTGTCCACCAGGGCGAACAGCCGGGCCGGGAGGTCCCAGCCGAGGGTGGCGGCGTACTCGTCGATCTCCAGTGCGGCCCGGGTCAGCGGGGTCGCGGCCGGGAGCTTGGAGACGTCGTCGGGGGAAGGGGAGACATCGGACATGCCTCAATCCTCACACGGCGGGCGGTCCGGGCGGTGCCACCCGCGGTCCGGCGGGGGCGGGCGCGGCGCGGGCGGCCGGGGCGGCCGGGGCGGCCGGTGCCGGGGCGGGTGCGCCCGCCCGGTGTCCCGACCGGCGTCGCGACGGGTGCCGCGTCCGGTGCCGCGTCCGCCGTGCGGACGGCCGGACGGCTGCGGCCGGGGAACGTCGGAGTAACCGTCTGCTAACGGTGGGAACTCGGCTAAAGCCTGGTTAAGTTGCACTGACGACCGATCGATTCCAGACGACACAGCTGAGGTGCCCCGTGGTATTCCAGATGCCGGAACGCTCAGGGCCGGGATTCCGGCGCCGGGTAGGCCCGCCCTCCCGGCGGGCGCGGGTGGCCCTGCTGACCCTGGGCGTACTCGCGGTGCTCTTCCTGCTGTTCGTCATGTTCGCCGGGTTCTGGACCGACTGGCTCTGGTTCAAGTCGGTCCACTACTCCTCGGTGTTCACCACCCAGCTCTGGACGAAGGTCGGCCTGTTCGCCGTCTTCGGCCTGCTGATGGCGCTGATCGTGGGCGCCAACATCTGGCTGGCGCACCGGCTCCGGCCGCCGCTGTCGGCGATGTCGGTGGAGCAGCAGAGCCTGGACCGCTACCGGGCCGGCCTGGCCCCGTTCAAGCGCTGGGCGCTGATCGGGATCTCGCTGGTGATCGGCCTGGTGGCCGGGGCCGCGGCCTCGGGCCAGTGGCGGACGTGGCTGCTGTGGACCAACGGGACGTCGTTCGGCGTCAAGGACCAGCAGTTCGGCATGGACGTCTCGTTCTACGCCTTCGAGCTGCCGTTCTACGAGTTCCTGCTCGGCTTCGCGTTCAGCGCGGTGATCGTCTCGCTGCTGACCTCGGCGCTGGTGCACTACCTCTACGGGGGCCTGCGGCTGCAGGGCCCCGGCCGTCGGGCCAGTGCCGGCGCGCAGGGCCACCTCGCGGTGCTGCTCGGTGTGTTCGTGCTGCTGAAGGCGGTCGCGTACTGGCTGGACCGGTACGCGCTGGCGGTGAAGACCGGCTCGTACAAGAGCGTCACCGGCTGGACCGGCCTGCGCTACGTGGACGCCAACGCGTTCCTGCCGGCCAAGACCATCCTGTTCTTCGTCGCGATCATCTGCGCGGTGCTGTTCTTCCTGACCCCGATCCGCCGCACCTGGGCGCCGGCCCTGATCGGCCTCGGGCTGATGGTGCTGTCGGCGGTGCTGATCGGCGGGGTGTACCCGGCGATCGTGCAGCAGTTCCAGGTCAAGCCGAACGAGCAGGCCAAGGAGACGCCGTACATCCAGAAGAACATCGACGCGACGCGGCAGGCGTACGGGATCGCGGACAGCCAGACCACCCAGTACACCCCGCAGGGTTCGACCACGGCCGAGGCGCTCAAGCCGGACGCGCAGACCATCGCGGACATCCGCCTGCTGGACCCGAACGTGGTCTCGCCGACCTTCCAGTCGATCGAGCAGCAGCGCTCGTACTACGCCTTCCCGTCCACGCTGGACGTGGACCGCTACGGCAAGGGCGAGGGCGCCCAGGACACCGTGATCGGCCTGCGCGAGCTGGACCTCAACGGGGTGCAGCGCAACTGGATCAACGACCACTTCAAGTACACCCACGGCTACGGCGCCGTGGTGGCCAAGGGCAACCAGGTCAACGACAAGGGCCAGCCGGTCTTCACCGAGTCCGGCCTGCCGGCCACCGGTTCGCTGGGCGACTACCAGCAGCGGGTCTACTACGGCGAGAAGACCGGCACGTACTCGATCGTCGGCGGTGCCAACCAGGAGATCGACTACACCACCGACTCCGGTGAGAACAAGCAGTACCAGTACACCGGTGGCAGCGGCGTCTCGCTGGACAACCCGATCACCCGGGCCGCGTACGCGGTGAAGTTCGCCGAGCCGCAGATCCTCTACGCGGGGGCGATCACCGACGGCGCCAAGGTCATCTACGACCGGACGCCCAAGGAGCGGGTGGAGAAGGTCGCGCCCTGGCTGTCGATCGACGCCGACCCGTACCCGGTCGTGCAGCCCGGCCCCGACGGGCAGCCCGGCCGGGTGGTCTGGGTGCTGGACGGCTACACCACCTCCGACGGCTACCCGTTCTCCTCCAAGACGACGCTCGGCACGGCCACCAAGGACTCGCTGACCAACCAGCGCGGTGAGCTGCTGACCGCCGCCAACCAGGTCAACTACATCCGCAACTCGGTCAAGGCCACCGTGGACGCGTACACCGGCGAGGTGACGCTCTACCAGTGGGACGAGAACGACCCGGTGCTGAAGACCTGGATGAAGGCGTTCCCGGACACCGTCAAGGCCAAGGCCGACATCCCGGGCACGCTGATGCCGCACCTGCGGTACCCGCAGGACATGTTCAAGGTGCAGCGCGACCTGCTCGGCCAGTACCACGTGACGGACGCCAACTCGTTCTTCAACGGCAGCGACATCTGGCAGATCCCGGTCGACCCGACCAGCGACACCAAGCAGCCGCAGCCGCCGTACTACCTGACGGTGCGGATGCCGGACCCGGCGGTCACCTCCGCCAGCTTCTCGCTCACCAGCACCTTCGTGCCGAGCGGCCGGGAGAACCTGGCGGCCTTCATGGCGGTCAGTGCCGACCCCGGGCCGGACTACGGGAAGATCCGGCTGCTCAAGGTGCCGGGGGACAGCAAGACGCTCGGCCCCAACCTGGTGCAGTCGCAGTTCAACTCGCGCCAGGAAGTGGCCCAGCAGATCACCCTGCTGAAGAGCGGCGGTGACTCCGAGCTGGAGTACGGCAACCTGCTGACCCTGCCGGTCGGCGGCGGCCTGCTCAACGTCGAACCGGTGTACGTGCGCGGCCGCGGTGCCAAGTACCCGACGCTGCAGAAGGTGCTCGCGGTCTACGGCAACGACAACGTGGCCTTCGAGAACACCCTGGAGGAGGCGCTGAAGAAGGTCTTCGCGGGCGCCGCCCCGGCGACCACGCCGACCGCGCCGTCCTCCCCGGGGACGCCGGCCAACCCGAGCACGCCGACGCCCACCCCCGGTACGCCGACGCCCGCGCCGGGCACCGGCGGGACCACCCCGGAGCTGCAGAAGGCCTGGGCGGACGTCGAGAAGGCGTACAACGACAGCCAGAACGCCTTCAAGAGCGGGGACTGGGCGGCCTACGGCCAGGCCCAGAAGGCGCTCGGCGATGCGATCAAGGCGGCCCAGGCGGCGCAGCAGAAGGCCGGCGGCACCCCCGCCGCCACGCCTTCGGGCACGCCGTCCGCCACGGCGACGAACGGCACCCCGCCGAGCCCCTCGGCGGGAGCCAGCCCCTGAGCTGGGAGAACCGATTGATGTTCCACCCCGCGCCCGTGCTATGGTTTGTCCACCGACGCGGGGTGGAGCAGCTCGGTAGCTCGCTGGGCTCATAACCCAGAGGTCGCAGGTTCAAATCCTGTCCCCGCTACTCAGTAGCACGGAAGCCCGGAGGATCATCCTCCGGGCTTCTGGCGTTTTCCCTCGGAGGCGCCGCGGGCCCCTCCGGTACTATCGACCGTCGCCACCGACGCCGGCATCGGGGTTTGTGGGGCCCGAGTGTCGGGAAATCGACAAAGCGCCGAAGCAATTTCGTCGGCTTCGGTTCCGCGCCGCCGAATTCGGCCGGGGCAGGTGTACGCGGGTTGCGGGTGATGCGACGATGGGACACGTGGGGGACGCTGCGCGGCTGCTGACCAGCCGTCGGCTCCGGCGCGCCCCGTGGGGACCCCTTCGGTCGGAGGCCGGGAGCGGGTCCGTCCGGCCGCAGGCCGGGGGAGGATGCCGCGACACTCTGGGGGAGCGGGAGTCGGCATGAGGCTGATCGGCAAGAACGGGCCAGGAGCCAAGTCCGCGGCGACCACCGAAGCGGACACCGAGGGCTGGGCCGAGAGTTCCGAGAACCACCCCGGCGCCCTGCCCGCCCAGCGCACCGGCGGACCGATCGAGCGTCGGCCGGGCGGCGGCTACGGCCCCGACAGCCTGGTGCACGTCTCCGCCCGTCAGTTCGCCGCCGCCATCGGCCCGTACGGGGCCGGCACCGAGGACGAGGAGGGCGAGGAGGGCCGCGACCGGGCCGGGCTCGACTCCGCCGGCTTCGACTCCGCCAGCTTCGAGAGTGCGCTGGCCGCGCGCGAGCAGGCCGCCCTGGAGGCCCGGCACCGCCAGGCCGCCGACGACGGGGACCCGGAGGCCGCCAGCCGGCTCGGCACCCTGCTGCTGCGCCGCGGGGACCTGGAGGACGCCGAGCCGTACCTGCGCGGCGCCGCCGCCGCCGGGCTGCGCGCGGCCGCCAACAACCTCGGCGTGCTGCTGCACCAGCAGGGCCACCGCTCGGAGGCCGCCCAGTGGTGGCGCCAGGCCGCGGTGGCCGGCAGCGCGCCCGCGGCGCACGCGCTCGGGCTCCAACTGCGGGACCAGGGCGAGGAGGAGGCCGCCGAGTACTGGCTGCACTTCGCCGCCGACCACGGCCACCCGCTCGGCGCCTACGCGCTGGGCGACCTGATGGAGCACCGGCGCGACGTGCGCGCCGAGCGCTGGTTCAAGGTCTCCGCCGACGCCGGCCACCGCGAGGCCGCCTACCGGCTGGCCCGGATGCGGGAGGCCGCGGGGGACAAGGAGACCGCCGAGACCTGGTACCGCACCGCCGCCGCCCGCAGCCACGCCCGCGCCGCGCTGCGGCTCGGCGTGCTGCTGGAGGAGCGCTCCCGCGTCGACCACGCGCTGCTGGACGAGGCCGCCCGCTGGTACCGGCAGTCGGCGCAGAACGGCGAGCCGCGGGCGGCCTGCGCGCTGGGCTTCCTGCTGCGCGACTCCGGGGACCTCACCGCCGCCGCCGAGTGGTGGCAGGAGGCCGCCGAGGCCGGGGACGGCAACGCGGCCAACGCCCTGGGCGCCCTGCACGCCTCGCGCGGCGAGGCGGCCGAGGCCGAACGCTGGTACCGCAGCGCACTGGACGCCGGCGACCAGAACGGCGCCTTCAACCTCGGGCTGCTCTGCGCCGCGGCCGGCCGCGACCAGCAGGCCGAACAGTGGTACCGCCGCGCCGCCTACGCCGGGCACCGGGAGGCCTGCAACGCGCTGGCCGTGGTGCTGCTCCAGCGCGGCGACGAGTCGGGCGCCGAGCCGTGGTTCTCCAAGGCCGCCGAGGCCGGCAGCGTGGACGGCGCCTTCAACCTGGGCGTCCTGCACGCCGGGCGCGGGGACCACCGGCAGGCGCAGGAGTGGTACGCGCGCGCCGCGGCCGAGGGCCACGGCGAGGCGGCCCTCCAGCTGGCGGTGGTCCAGGAGCAGCGCGGCAACCTGGCCGGTGCGCTGGAGCGCTACCGGCAGGCGGCGGCCGGCGGCTCGGCCGAGGGCGCGTTCCGGCTGGCCTCGGTGCTCGACCGGCGCGGTGACGCGGACGCCGAGGCCGAGCACTGGTACGCGGTCGCGGCCGACGCCGGCCACCGGCGGGCACAGGTGCGGATGGGCGTGCGGGCCGCCGAGCGCGGGGCGCTGGAGATCGCGGAGAGCTGGTACCGGCGGGCGGCCGAGGCGGGCAGCCGCAGCGCGGCCTTCAACCTGGGCCTGCTGCTGGCCCGGCAGGACTGCGAGGCGGAGGCGATGCTCTGGTACACCCGGGCCGCCGACGCCGGGCACGGCCGGGCGGCGCTGCGGCTCGCCCTGCTGGCGCTGCGCCGCGGGGAGCCGGTGCAGGCGGAGAACTGGTGCCGGCGGGCCGCCGACTACGGCCCGGCCGAGGTCGCGGAGCGGGCCGGTCGTCTGCTGGGCGCGCTGCACGCGGAGTTGAGCGCGTAGCGCTCGCTCGGGGGCCGTTCGTCGCTCAGGGGCCGTTCGTACAGTCCGGACAGAGCCCCCGGTAGGTGATCTCGGCACCGGAGACGGTGAAGCCGAACCGCTCGCTGCGGGGCAGGGTGGCCAGCGGGTCGCCCTGCGGGTGGACGTCCCGGATGGCGCCGCAGCCCGAGCAGACCAGGTGCTGGTGGGGCCGGTGCGCGTTGGGGTCGTACCGCTTGGCCCGGCCGTCGGTGGCCACCTCCAGCACCTCGCCCAGGCAGACCAGCTCGCCGAGCGTGTTGTAGACCGTGGCGCGGCTGATCTCGGGCAGGCGCTCCGCGGCACGGGCGTGCACCTCGTCCGCCGTGAGGTGGACGTGCTCGCCGTCGAGGACCTCGGCCACGACCCGGCGCTGCGAGGTCAGCCGCCATCCACGTCCGCGAAGTCGTTCCAGCAGGTCACTCATGTGTACAGGATAAGTGAAGCTCCGACTTTGGTTCCAGTGTTGACTTAGACAAAGTCCAAGTTAGGATCGAGTTGTTGTCACGACCGGACCACGCGGAGGCACCCCCTTATGAGCACCCAGGACGAACTGCGCCCCATCCTCACCACGGAGGCGGGTGCCCCCGTCGCCGACAACCAGAACACCGAGACCGCCGGCATCGGCGGCCCGGCGCTGATCCAGGACCAGCAACTGTTCGAGAAGCTGGCGCACTTCAACCGCGAGCGCATCCCGGAGCGCGTGGTCCACGCCCGCGGCGCGGCGGCGTACGGCACCTTCACGGTGACCGCCGACGTCACCGCCTACACCCGGGCGAGCTTCCTCGCCGAGGTGGGCAAGCAGACCGAGACCTTCCTGCGGTTCTCCACCGTGGCCGGCAACCTCGGCTCGGCCGACGCCGTCCGCGACCCGCGCGGCTTCGCGCTGAAGTTCTACACCGAGGACGGCAACTACGACCTCGTCGGCAACAACACCCCGGTGTTCTTCATCAAGGACGCCACCAAGTTCCCGGACTTCATCCACACCCAGAAGCGCGACCCGTACACCGGCTCCCAGGAGGCGGACAACGTCTGGGACTTCTGGGGCCTGTCGCCCGAGTCGACCCACCAGGTGACCTGGCTCTTCGGTGACCGCGGCATCCCGGCCAGCTACCGCCACCTCGACGGCTTCGGCTCGCACACCTACCAGTGGCAGAACGAGGCCGGCGAGCACTTCTGGGTCAAGTACCACTTCAAGACCGACCAGGGCATCAAGAACCTGACGGCCCAGGAGGCGGCCCTCCTCGCGGGCGAGGACCCGGACAGCCACCAGCGCGACCTGCGCGAGTCCATCGAGCGCGGCGAGTTCCCGAGCTGGACGGTCAGCGTCCAGATCATGCCGGCGGCCGACGCGGCCCAGTACCGCTTCAACCCGTTCGACCTGACCAAGGTCTGGCCGCACGCCGACTACCCGCTGGTCGAGTTCGGCAAGCTGGAGCTCAACCGCAACCCCGACAACGTCTTCGCCGAGGTCGAGCAGTCGATCTTCTCGCCGTCGCACTTCGTGCCCGGCATCGGCCCCTCCCCGGACAAGATGCTCCAGGGCCGGCTGTTCGCCTACGCGGACGCCCACCGCTACCGCGTCGGCATCAACGCCGACCACCTGCCGGTGAACCGCCCGCACGCCACCGAGGCGCGCACCAACAGCCGGGACGGCTACCTCTACGACGGCCGCCACGGCCGCCGCAAGAACTACGAGCCCAACAGCTTCGGCGGCCCGGTGCAGACCGGCCGCCCGCTCTGGGCCGCCACCGCGGTCACCGGTGCCACCGGCACCCACGAGGCGCCGCTGCACGCCGAGGACAACGACTTCGTGCAGGCGGGCAACCTGTACCGGCTGATGGGCGAGGACGAGAAGCAGCGGCTGGTCGCCAACCTGGCCGGCTTCATCGCCAAGGTCTCGGCCGACCGCGAGGACATCGTCGAGCGGGCGATCGAGAACTTCCGCCAGGCCGACGAGGACTACGGCCGCCGGCTGGAGACGGCGGTCCGGGAGCTGCGCAAGCAGCGCTGACACCCCATGAGCCGCGGGCCCGTTCCGACCGGAAAGCCGGTCGGAACGGGCCCGCACCAGTGTGGTCGCCCGCTCGCCTCCGGGCCGCTCGGCCCGGTGCTTCGGCCCGGTGCTTCGACCCGGTGCTTCGACCCGGTGCCTCGGCTCGGGGCGGGTTCGGCGCGGGGCAGAGCTTCAGACCCGGGGGCCGGGGGCGTCCGCTTGCGTTCGGGCGCTCGCGTCCGGCGTCGGTCAGACGCTGAGGCGGCGCAGGGCCTCCGCGTGGAGGAGGCCGTTGGAGGCGACCGCGTCCGCGCCGCCCGGGCCGGGGACGCCGTCCAGACCGGTGAACCGGCCGCCGGCCTCCTCGACGATGATCGCGTTCGCGGCCATGTCCCAGAGCGACAGCTCGGGTTCGGCGGCGATGTCCACCGCTCCCTCGGCGACCATCATGTACGACCAGAAGTCCCCGTAGGCGCGGGTGCGCCAGCAGGCCCGGGTGAGGTCCAGGAACGAGTCGAGCCGGCCGCGCTCCTCCCAGCCGGAGAGCGAGGAGTAGGAGAACGAGGCGTCCTCCAGCCGGGAGACGCCGGAGACGTGGATCCGAGCGGCCTTGGTCAGACTGCGGCCGGCGAAGGCGCCCAGGTCCTTGGCCGCCCACCAGCGGCGGTTCAGCGCGGGGGCGGAGACGATGCCGACCACCGGACGCTCCACGCCGTCCGGGCCGTCCTCCAGCAGCGCGATCAGGGTCGCCCAGACCGGTACGCCGCGGATGTAGTTCTTGGTGCCGTCGATCGGGTCGATCACCCAGCGGCGCGGGCCGGTGCCCTGCAGGCCGAACTCCTCGCCGAGCACCGCGTCGCGCGGGCGGGCGCGCTGGAGCACGCTGCGCACCAGCTCCTCGGCGGCCTTGTCGGCGTCGCTGACGGGGGTGAGGTCGGGCTTGGTCTCGACCTTCAGATCGAGGGCGCGGAAGCGCTCCAGGGTGACCGAGTCGGCCGAGTCGGCGAGGACATGGGCGAGTCGGAGATCGTCGTGGTAATCGGCCATGGTCGAAACCCTAGCGAGCCCCACCCGATCGGGACAGTCGGGCTCGCGGAGCGGACGCCGGCCGTCCGGCCGCGGTGGAACACCCCCGGAGCCCCGGCCGCGGGACCGGACCCCAGCCCCGCGAACCCGCCCCGGGCCGAAGGGCCGCGCCGGTGCCGGAAGGGGGAGCGGCGTGGGAGCGCCGACCGTCGGCACCGGGTCGAGCGGCCCGGCGGCGAGTGGGTGGCGACACGGCTCAGTGCGCCGTGCCGCTCAGTTGGAGCCCGATCACACCGGCGATCACCAGCGAGATCGAGACCAGCTTGAGCACCGAGCTGGTCTCGTCCAGGAAGAGCATGCCGTAGATCGCGGTGCCGGCCGCGCCGATGCCGGTCCAGACCGCGTAGGCCGGACCGACCGGCAGGCTCTTCAGGGAGAGGGTGAGCAGGCCGAAGCTGCTGAGGGCGAAGACGCAGAAGCTGATGGTGGGCCAGAGCTTGGTGAAACCTTCACTGAGCTTGAGGTTGATCGCGAAGCCGGTCTCCAGGAGGCCGGCCAGGATCACCAGGGCCCATGCCATCGCGTGCTCTCCCTGTCGATCGACGGGCCGGGCCGTGATCCGGCCCGACTTTCCTATGATCACCAGGCTGGCCCGCTCCGACACCTCGAACGCGCGAAAACGGCCGGGGCCGCGCCGTCAGTCGCCCTCGCGGGTCTCCTTGCTCGCCAGCAGACGGCGCAGCGAGTACAGCCGGGCCTGCTCCGCGTGGCCGTCCGCGACCCAGGCGTCCAGCGCGCAGTCCGGCTCGTCGTGGCTGCACGCGCGCGGGCAGTCGACGGTACCGGGCTCCAGGTCGGGGAAGGCGTGGATGACCCGGGACGGGTCGATGTGCGAGAGGCCGAAGGAGCGGAAGCCCGGGGTGTCGATCACCCAGCCCGGGTCGAGCGCCTTCTTCGAGCCCGGCTTGGCGCCCGGGGGCGGCGGCAGCCGCAGCGCCAGCGCCGAGACGGTGGTGTGCCGGCCGCGGCCGGTCACCGCGTTGACCACCCCGGTGGTCCGCTGGTGCAGCGGCACGAGGGCGTTGACCAGGGTCGTCTTCCCGACGCCGGAGTGTCCGATGAACACCGTCGAGCGGCCGCGCAGGTGCGCCCGGACGGCCTCGGCGCCCTCGGTGGCCAGCTCGTCCCGGCGGGTCACCACGTAGTTGATGCCCAGCGGGGCGTAGGCCTCCAGCAGCGGCTCGGCCGGGGCCAGGTCGGACTTGGTGAGCACCAGCAGCGGCTCCATGCCGGCGTCGTACGCGGCCACCAGGCAGCGGTCGATCAGCCGGGGCCGGGGCTCCGGGTCGGCCAGCGCGGTGACGATGGCCAGCTGGTGGGCGTTGGCGACGACGATCCGCTCGAACGGGTCGTCGTCGTCCGCGGTCCGGCGCAGCACCGAGGTGCGCTCCTCGACCCGGACGATCCGGGCCAGGGTGTCGGCGTCCCCCGAGAGGTCGCCGACGATATTGACGATGTCGCCGACGACGACGCCCTTGCGGCCCAGCTCACGGGCCTTCATGGCGACGATCTCGCGCTCCTGCTTCGTCCCGGCGTCCAGCAGGCAGGTCAGCCGGCCCCGGTCGACGGTGAGCACCATCGCCTCGGCCGCGTCCTCGTGCTTGGGCCGGATCCTGGTCCGCGGCCGGGAGCCCCGGCGTGCGGGGCGGTTGCGGATGTCGTCCTCGTCGGCGTCCTTGCCGTAACGGCGCATGTGCCCAGTCTCCCGCTCAGCCGCCCACCACTGCCCCGCCGAGGAGCTCGTCCCACATCTTCGGGAAGTCCGGCAGGGTCTTGGCGGTGGTGGCCACGTTCTCCACCTGGACGCCGTCGACGGCCAGGCCGATCACCGCGGCGGCGGTGGCCAGGCGGTGGTCCTCGTAGGTGTGGAAGACGCCGCCGTGCAGCTTGCGCGGGCGGATCCGCAGGCCGTCCTCGGTCTCGGTGACCTCGCCGCCCAGGTCGTTGATCTCCTTGGCCAGCGCGGCCAGCCGGTCCGTCTCGTGCATCCGCAGGTGGGCGATGCCGTACAGGTGGGACTCGGAGTCGGCGAGCGCGGCGACGGCGGCGATCACCGGGGTCAGCTCGCCGACGTCGTGCAGGTCCGCCTCGATGCCGTGGATCCGGCCGGTGCCGGTGAACTGCAGGCCCTCGTCGGTGAACTCGCAGACGCCGCCCATCTGCGTGTAGATGTCACGGAGCTGGTCGCCGGGCTGGGTGGTGTGCTTCGGCCAGTCGCGGACGGTCACCCGGCCGCCGGTGACCAGGGCGGCGGCGAAGAACGGCGCCGCGTTGGAGAGGTCCGGCTCGACCACCATGTCGCGGCCGAGCAGGGCGCCGGGGGTGACCCGCCAGACGTCCTTCTCGCCGCCGTCCTCCGGGGCGTCCACCTGGGCGCCGGCCAGCCGCAGCATCTCGACCGTCATCCGGATGTGCGGCAGCGAGGGGACCGGCCCGCCGACGTGGCGGACCTCGACGCCCTGGTTGTACCGGGCGCCGGAGAGCAGCAGGGCGGAGACGAACTGCGAGGACGAGGAGGCGTCCAGCTCCACCACGCCGCCGTCCAGCGCGCCGGTGCCGTGCACGGTGAGCGGGAAGGCGCCGCGGCCGCCGTCGTCGATCCGGGCGCCGAGCGCGCGCAGGGCGTTGATCACGCCGTGCTGGGGGCGCTCGTAGCTGCGCGGGTCGCCGTCGAAGTGGACCGGGCCGTCGGCGAGGACGGCGAGCGGGGGGAGGAAGCGCATGACCGTGCCGGCGTTGCCGACGTCGACGGAGGCCGGGCCGCGCAGCGCGGGCGCGGGGATGACCCGCCAGGCCTCGCCGCCGCCGATGCCACCGGAGTCGTTGTTGACCTGCTCCTCGATGCCGACGCCGAGCGCGCGCAGGCCGTCGGCCATCAGCTGGGAGTCGCGGCTGCGCAGCGGGCGCCGCACCCAGCCGGGTTCGGTGGAGAGGGCGGCCAGCACCAGAGCCCGGTTGGTGACCGACTTGGAGCCGGGGATGGTGACGGTGGCGTCAACGGGGGTGGTCGCGACGGGGGCGGGCCACAGGGTCTCGGTCATGGGGCAAGTTTAGGGGCCGTACGGGAACTGTCCGCTCCGTGGGACGGCTGCTCGCCCGCTCGCCTCCGGGCTGTTTCTTCGCCCGCTCGCCTCCGGGCCGCTCGACCCGGTTCTCCGGGGCGGGCGGTCACAGGGGCGACAGCAGCCAGCTCGCGCCGAGGGCCAGGCAGGCCAGGGCGGTGATCAGGAAGAGGGCGACCCAGGCCAGGCCGGGGACGCCGGTGAGCCGGGCCAGCTGGTCGGCGTCGGAGTCCCGGGCCTGGCCGCGCCGGCGCTGCTGCTGCAGCTCCAGCACCGGGCGGACGGCGCCGAGCAGCAGGAACCAGCTGCCGAGGCAGGCGAAGCCGGCCTGGACGTCGGTGCTGCCGAACCAGGAGACCAGGAAGAAGGCGGCGCCGGCGAGCAGGACGGTGAGGAAGCCGAAGGCGTTGCGGATCCGGACCAGCAGCGCCAGCAGCAGGGCGATCGCCAGCCAGAGCAGCAGGGTGATCCGGTCGGCCGCGAGCAGCGCGGCGCAGCCGAGGCCGAGCAGCGCGGGGGCGGTGTAGCCGGCGGCGGCGGTGAGCACCATGCCCGGGCCGGTCGGGCGCCCGTAGGAGAGGGTGAGGCCGGAGGTGTCCGAGTGCAGCCGGATGCCCGCGAGCTTGCGGTTCGTGGCGACGGCGGCCAGGCCGTGCCCGCCCTCGTGGGCGATGGTGATCGCGTTGCGGGCGAACCGCCACAGGGGGCGGGCGGCCACCACGAGCAGTGCGACGGCGCCGGTGGCGAGGGTGAGCCAGCCGGGCGGGGCGGGCTGGGTGCCGGTCACGCGGTCCCACACCTCACCGATGCTCTGTGCGTCCATGCCTGCTCCCCGCTCTCGTCCGGCCCTGCCCGGGTGACCGTGCCGGCCCCGTCCGGGGTGGCAGCCTCCCATGCGGGGACGACCGGGCGGGAGGCCGTGGTTCGCACTTCGGGATGAGGAAGTGCTGAGAGCGGCGGTCGTGGCAAGCTGACGGCATGTGCGGTCGCTTCGCCTCCAGCATCCAGCCCGAGGACATCGTCGAGCTCTTCGGCGTCCAGCAGTGGGACCCGGCCGAGACCCTGGCCCCCAGTTGGAACGTCGCACCGACCGAGCGCGCCTTCGTGGTGCTGGAGCGGCAGCGCAAGGGGGAGCCGGCGCCGCTCCGGCAGCTGCGGGTGCTGCGCTGGGGCCTGGTGCCGCAGTGGGCGAAGTCCCCCGAGACCGCGGTGAAGATGATCAACGCCCGCTCGGACACGGTGCACGAGAAGCCCTCGTACCGGCAGGCCTTCGCCTCCCGGCGGTGCATCCTGCCGGTCGACGGCTACTACGAGTGGCAGACCCTGCCGGGCGAGCGCGGCAAGCCCCGGAAGAAGCCGTTCTTCGTCTCCCGGGCGGACGGCGCCCCGTTGGCGCTCGCCGGGCTGTACGAGTTCTGGCGCAACCGGGCGGTGCCGGCCGACCACCCGGAGGCGTGGCTGGTGACCTTCACCGTCGTCACCACCGAGGCGGAGGAGCTGCTGGCCCCGATCCACGAGCGGATGCCGCTCTTCCTGGACCGGGAGTCCTTCGACGACTGGCTGGACCCGGGGCTGGACGAACCGGAGGAGATACGCCGGCTGCTCGTCCCCCCGCCGCCCGGCGGGCTGCTGGCCACGCCCGTCTCGCCGGCCGTCGGCAGCATCCGCAACAACGGTCCCGAGCTGACCCGGCCGTGGGCCGAGGTCGAGCACGAGACGACCCTCTTCTGAGCACCGGCCGCTTCGAGCCGCACCTTTCGATCCGCACCTTCCGAGCAGCGCCCTTCCGAGTACTGGAGCCCACGCCGTGACGCAGGAACTCGTCCCCACGCCCGCCGGGGACGCCCGGATCAGCTACCACCGGGCGGCCGACCCGAAGGCGGTGCTGGCGCTCGGCCACGGCGCCGGCGGCGGGATCGGGGCGCGTGACCTGGTGGCACTGGCCGGCGCACTGCCGGAGCGGGGCATCACGGTGGCGCTGGTCGAGCAGCCCTGGCGGGTGGCCGGGAAGCGGCTGGGGCCGGCGCCCAAGGCCCTGGACACCGGGTGGACGCCGGTCGCCGAGCGGCTCGTCGGGCAGGGGGTGCCGCTGGTGGTCGGCGGGCGCAGCGCCGGGGCCCGGGTGGCCTGCCGGACGGGCGCCGCCACCGGCGCGGTCGGGGTGGTGGCGCTGGCCTTCCCGCTGCACCCGCCGGGCAGGCCGGAGAAGAGCCGGGCCGAGGAGCTGCTGGAGTCGGGGCTGCCGACGCTGGTGGTGCAGAGCGCGGCGGATCCGTTCGGCGGGCCGGCGGAGTTCCCGGAGCTGCCGGCCGGGCACGAGCTGGTGCCGGTGCCGTACGGCAGCCACGGCTTCGAGGTGCCCAAGCGGGCGCCGATCGGGCAGGACGAGGTGCTGGAGCTGATCACCGGGGCGGTCGGCGACTGGCTGCTCGGCCTGCTCTGACCGGCCCCGGGAACGGGCTGTCGCGGCCCGCTCACCCGTGCGAGTGAAAACCCGCCGGCGCCGGGAATGCGGGCGCCCCCGGCATGGTTGACATGCTCGTCAGCTTGAGTCCCGGGTGGAAGGCAGCACAGATGGGTTCGATCGCGTGCCCCGAGCGGCCCGAGGAGCGCGAGGCCGCCTCGGCATTCGCCCCCTCTTGGTCGGACTGGCTTGTCGCGGGCGAGAAGCCCGTCAGCCCGATATCCTCCATTTCGGGGCGGCCCGCGGTGGGCAGCCATGCCGAGGAGGTGGGTCCGGTCGTCGGGACCGAGCACGAGGCCGAGCCGGGCCGGGGCCCGGAGGAGAGCCTGCCTGCGGGCGAGGCGCTCACCGGTGAGGAGCTGGCCGAGGCGATCGGTGAGGACACCTTCCGCGTGTCCGCGCAGGAGAGCGAGGAGGCCCGGCGGGAGCGCTTCGAGCGCGACGCCCTGGGCTACCTGGATCCGATGTACTCGGCCGCGCTGCGGATGACCCGCAACCCGGCCGACGCGGAGGACCTGCTGCAGGAGGCGTTCGCCAAGGCGTACGCGTCGTTCCACCAGTTCCGTGAGGGCACCAACCTCAAGGCCTGGCTGTACCGCATCCTCACCAACACGTTCATCAACTCGTACCGCAAGAAGCAGCGGGAGCCCCAGCGGACCGCCGCCGAGGAGATCGAGGACTGGCAGCTGGCCCGGGCCGAGTCGCACATGTCGACCGGTCTGCGTTCGGCCGAGACCCAGGCGCTCGACCACCTGCCGGACAGCGACGTGAAGGACGCCCTCCAGGCCATCCCGGAGGAATTCCGAATCGCCGTCTATCTCGCGGACGTAGAGGGCTTTGCGTACAAGGAGATCGCGGACATCATGGGTACTCCCATCGGTACGGTGATGTCCCGGCTGCACCGTGGCCGCCGTCAGCTGCGCGGCATGCTGGAGGACTACGCCCGTGAGCGCGGGCTGGTTCCGGCCGGCAGCGGGGCAGGGCAGGAAGCGAAGGGCTCGGGCTCATGAGCTGCGGCGATCCGCACGACACCGAGTGTGGCGAGGTCCTCGACCACCTCTACGAATTCCTCGACAACGAGATGGCCGAGGGCGACTACGCCAAGTTGCGGGTGCACTTCGAGGAGTGCTCGCCGTGCCTGGAGAAGTACGGCCTGGAGCAGGCCATCAAGGCCCTGATCAAGCGCTGCTGCGGGTGCGACGACACCCCGGCCGACCTGCGGGGCAAGGTGCTGGCCAGGATCGACTCGATCCGGGCCGGGCAGCGCTCCGGCGAGGCGGTGGTGGTCGCCGTCGACGCCACGGTCGAGGCGCACGGCGACGTCTCCGACCAGGGCCGGCCGTCGGCGAAGGCCTCCGCCGAGGCGGCGGCCAGGCCCGGTACGCCGGTCGAGGCGGGTGCGCCGGCGGAGTGAGCGTGCCGCCCCACGGCGGACCGTCCACCTGAGGACTCGGCGGCCCCCGGAGCGTGTGCTCCGGGGGCCGCTCCCTTTCTGCTTGCGTGCGCCGTCACTCGTTCGAGTGAGTTGGTGGTGCGCCAACTGCGGCATTCCGCGATCATGCGTCCCCACGCGGGAACGGCGGCCTATCCTCCTGACGGACACTCACCGCCGGTAGCCCGGCGCGCTGAGCGCGGAGCGGGCCAGGACGGCGGGGAGGTCGAGATCGCTACCGACAGTGGAGACACGGACCTGCCGACGGGCGCGGCGTGCTACCTGGTGGCCGTCCCGGTGGCGGCGTTCTGCTGTCTGCTGCCACTGCTGCCCGTGCCGACCCCGGCGGGCGTGCCGCGCTGGCTCGGCGCACCCGTGGACTGGCCCAAGGTCGGCCTGCTGGCCTTCCTGCACGGCTGCTGGGAGTCGCTCGCGCAGGGCCAGCCCACCCCCTGCCGCCGCTTGCTGCGCGCCCTGCTGCGCCGCCCGTCGCTGCCCGCCCGGCCGCCGGCCCGGCCGCTGGCCAACGCCTTCTTCCCGGTGCTGTTCGCCGGGGTGCTGATGCTGGCGCCGGCCGCCGCCGCGCTGGTCGCGGTGCCGATCGCCCTGCTGGGAGACACCCAGCCGGAGTGCCGCCGGCGGCAGGTGTGGAACGGCGCGCAGCTCGCCCTCTCGGCCTTCGCCGCCTCGGTGGTCTTCCACCTGCTCGCCGGGCCACAACTGCTGCTCGGCTCCCGCTTCCCGGCCGCCCTGCTGCCGGGGTTCGCCGCCCTGGCCGCGTTCTGCCTGGCCAACGGGGTGCTGGTGGGCGCCATGCTGGTGCTGGCCGAGGGCCGGCGGGCGACCGTCCTGCTGCGCGGCCCGGCCGCCGCGCTCGGGTTGCCGGTGCTGGTGCACGCGGCCGGCGGGCTGATGGTCGCGGTGCTCTGGCAGGGCCCGTACGGGGCCTTCGCGGCGCTGCTGGCGCTGCTGCCGCTCTCCATCTCGGCCTGGGTCTTCGCCCAGGGCCACCGCGAGCGGGACGCCCATCAGGCCACCGTCCAGGCGCTGGTGCAGGCCGTCGAGATCAAGGACTCCTACACCCGCGGGCACAGTGAACGGGTCGGCAAGGCGGCGGTGCTGATCGCCGGTCAGCTGGGCATGGAGGCGGAGCGGCTGCGCACCCTGCGGTTCGCGGGGATCCTGCACGACGTCGGCAAGCTCGGCGTCGCGACCGAACTGCTGCGCAGAAACGGTCCCCTCGACGAGGCCGAGCGGCGGGCCGTCGAGGTGCACCCGGTGCACGGGTACGAGCTGGTGCGGGAGATCGCCTTCCTCGGTGAGGCGCACGCCGGGATCCTGCACCACCACGAGCGGATGGACGGCCGGGGCTATCCGAGCGGGCTGGCGGGCGAGCAGATCCCGGAGTTCGCGCGGATCATCTCGGTCGCCGACGCCTTCGACTCGATGACCTCCACCCGGTCCTACCGGCGCGGGCGGCCGGTCACGGAGGCGGTGGCGGAGCTGGAGCGCTGCTCGGGCAGCCAGTTCGACCCGGTGATGGTCCGGGCGCTGGTCGACGCGCTCGTCGTGCACGACTGGCAGCCGGTGCTGCCGTCGTCCGACGACTGCATCCGGGCGGTGCCCGACATTCCGCTCGGCGTGCCCGAACCGGTGCGGTCGGGCCCGCGCCGGGTGCCCGCCCAGGGCGGCACCGTGCCGTCGGCCGGACCGTCGTGAGCGGCGGCCCGCCGCTGGGCGGGGTGGCCGCGGTGCACGCCGCGGCCGTCGTCCTGCTGGCGTTCGCGTTCGGCGCGGTGGCGGTCCGCGGGATGGCCGAACCCGGGGTGGCGCTGGCCTTCACCGTGCTGATCGCGCTCGGCGAGTGCGTCCGGATCACTCTTCCGGGCGATCGCGAGCAGGCGCCGATCGGTGCCGCCGGTGCGCTGGCGTACGCCCTGCTGGGGCCGCTGCGCGGGCTGCCCACCGCGCACGGCGTGCTCCAGGCGGTCGCGGTGACCGGGGCGGGCCTGCTGCTCGCGCTGCTGCCGGCGGTGGCGCTGCCCCGCGGCGTCCGGTGCCGGCGGCCGGCACCATGGCGGGACCCGGCCCGGCTCGACGGCGCCGCCCGGCGGCTGCTCGGGGCGGGGTTCGCGGCGGCGATCTTCCAGCCGCTCTACAACAGCGGACTGATCGACCGGTTCTCGGCCGACGGTCCCGCGTACGGGGTGTTCCTCACGGTGGTGGCGGCGCTGGCCGCGCTGTGCGACGCCACCCTGGCGGCGGTGCTGCGGCGGGCCCGGAGCGGGCTGCGGTTCCCGGCGGCGCTGGAGGACGAGCTGCGGTCGCTGTTCGGGATCGGCTCGGCGATCGCCGCCACCGGGATGCTGGTCAGCCTCGCGGCGGGCGAGGTCGGGCTCTGGGCGCTGCCGCTGTTCTGCGCGCCGCTGCTGCTGGCGCAGGTGTCGTTCCGGCGGGCCGCCGCCGTCCGGGCCACCACCGGGCAGACCATCGCCAGCCTGGCCAAGGCCACCGAGGTGGCCGGCTACACCCCGCGCGGCCACGCCCGCCGGGTCGCCGACACGGCGTGCGCGGTCGGGCGTGAGCTGGGGCTGAGCACCCGCGAGCTCGCCCTGCTGGAGTACGCGGCGCTGATGCACGACGTCGGACAGCTGTCACTGGTCGAACCGGTGCCGGACGGGGCGACGGCGCTGCTCCCGGAGGAGGAGCAGCAGCGGATCGCCCGGCTGGGCAGCGAGGTGATCCGGCGGACGGGGGTGCCGCGGCAGGTGGCCGAGCAGGTCGCCCGGCTGGCGGATCCCTGGCACGGGCGGCCGGACGCGGACGGGCCGGCGGTGCCGCTCGCGGCCCGGATCATCCGGGTGGCGAACGCGCACGACGACCTGTTGACGGCGGCGCGGGGGCGCGGGGTGGGGGAGGCGGTGGGGCGGTTGGAGGTGCTGGAGGTACTGCGGTTGGGGCGGGGGCGGGTTTATGACGGGCGGGTGGTGGACGCGCTGGTGAGGGTGCGGGGGTAGGGCTCTCCGGGGTGCGGCAGTGGGGGCCATGGGGAGGGAGGGGCGTTGCGGGTGGGGGCACCCGGGGGTTGGGGTTGAGGTGGGGCGTCGGGGCGGGCAGGCTGGGTAGGGGTGGGGGCCGGGAGCGGGCGGAAGCGTGCTTGTGGGGAGCGCGGGCGGCGGCGGGCGTGGTTGGATGCGGTCGTAGCGTGGAACACCGACCCGGGGCACCGGGCCCGTGACGCGGGAGCGGACACGGGACTTGAGCGGACGACGACGGCAGGGACGAACGTGAGGATCTTCCACCGGGCACGGCACCGGCCGTCCGCCACCTGGCGGCAGACGACCGATCGGGCTTTCACGCTGATCGGCGACGGCCGGTACGAGGACGCGGGCGCCCTGCTGGTGATGGCGGCCGATCTGGAGCCCTGGCTGTCGGACTCGTGGTTCAACCTCGCGCTGCTGCACAAGTTCCGGCGCGACTGGGAGCAGGCGCGGGCGGCCGGGCTGCGCGCGGTGGCGCTGCTGGACCGGGAGCAGGGCGCTCCCGACTGGTGGAACCTGGGGATCACGGCGACGGCCCTGCAGGACTGGGCGCTGGCGCGGCGGGCCTGGCAGGCCTACGGACTGCGGCTGCCGGGCGGGGCCGGGGCCCAGCCGGACGGCCCGGTCAGCCTGGACCTGGGGACGACGCCGGTGCGGCTGTCGCCGGACGGGGAGTCCGAGGTGGTGTGGGGGCGGCGGCTGGATCCCGCGCGGATCGAGGTGCTGTCCATCCCGCTGCCGTCGTCCGGCCGCCGCTGGGGCGAGGTGGTGCTGCACGACGGCGCCCCGCACGGCGAGCGGGTGACCGACGGGGTGGCGTACCCGGTGTTCGACGAGATCGAGCTGTGGGCGCCGTCCCCGGTGCCGACCTACGTGGTGCTGCTGCAGGCCGCCACGGCGGGGGACCGGGACGCCCTGGAGCGGCTGGTCGCCGACGCGGGGTACGCGGCGGAGGACTGGACGTCGTCGGTGCGGCTGCTCTGCCGGGCGTGTTCGGAGAGCCGGATGGCCTCCGACGACGGGCACACCGCGCACCACGACCCGCACGACGACGGGGACGCGGCCCACCCGGGGCACCTGAGCCATCTGAGCCAGGGCGCGGGCGGGATGTCCTGGCTGGTGGAGCGGGAGTGCGGGATCGCGGCTCCGGCGGTGCTGGTGCGGACGCTGCTGGACCGCTGGGTGGCGGCGGCCCCGGGTACGCGGGCATATCGGGATCTCGAAGAGGTCTGCTGAGCGGGCGGCTTACCCTTGATCGGTACGGCCAGACAGTCCCAGGGAAGCGGAAGACAAGCAGCGATGGCGGAGCAGCACGACCACCAGCACGACCACGACCACGACCACGAGCCGGAGCAGGGCGAGGCCCAGCCGGTGAAGGTGGTCGGTGAGGAGCCGGACCTCTCGAAGGGCACCGCGCGTCCGATCACCGTGTACGGCAACCCGGTGCTGCACCGGGAGGTCAAGACCGTCACGGCCTTCGACGGCGAGCTGTCGGCGCTGATCGACG
This sequence comes from Kitasatospora sp. NPDC003701, assembly GCF_053587085.1. Classification (NCBI taxonomy): domain Bacteria; kingdom Bacillati; phylum Actinomycetota; class Actinomycetes; order Kitasatosporales; family Streptomycetaceae; genus Kitasatospora; species Kitasatospora sp. NPDC003701. The sequence goes on along the minus strand of NZ_JBSFNM010000008.1, from coordinate 63,171 downwards.
ACATGTTCCAGTCGATGTACGCGGCCGAGGGCGTGGGCCTGGCCGCCAACCAGATCGGTGTGGACCTCAAGGTCTTCGTCTACGACTGCCCGGACGACGAGGGCGTGCGCCACATCGGCCACGTCGTCAACCCGGTGCTGGAGGAGCTGCCGGCCGGCAGCAAGCGGGTGCTGGACGACGGCAACGAGGGCTGCCTGTCGGTGCCGACCGCGTACGCCGAGCTGCCCCGGCCGGACTACGCCGCGGTGACCGGGCAGGACAAGGACGGCAACCCGATCCGGGTCGAGGGCACCGGCTTCTTCGCGCGCTGCCTGCAGCACGAGACGGACCACCTGTTCGGGTTCCTCTACATCGACAAGCTGTCGAAGCGGGACCGCAAGGACGCGCTGCGGCAGATGGCCGAGGGCACGCCGCGCTACGCGACGGTGTCGAACGACTGACGGGTCCACCCGCGGGAGGGGCCGGGACGCCACGGGCGTCCCGGCCCCCGCCGCGTCGCCGGTCGGCTACCCGGTGACGAAGAGGTACTCCGGGCCGTAGGTGAAGCGGGGGGAGGCGGGCAGCCGGACGTCCATGATCTGCCGGGCGCTCTCCCGCATCCTGCGCATGTGGCCGATCGCCGCGCCGACGCTCGCACCGGACTCCCAGGCCGCCTGGAGGGCGTTGAGCATCGCGGTGTAGTGCTCGTTGAAGGTGTGCAGGAGCGCGGCGGTGGCCGCGTCGGGCGCGTTGGCGGGGTCGTTGGCCCAGCCGCCGGCGGGGACCTCCGCGGAGGCGGCGGTGTCGGGCAGCGGTACCGGGTCGCCGTTGAAGTCCCAGCGCTTCGTGGTGGGGTCCTGGACGAGCCGGCGGCCCTCGGCGATCTCCTTGAAGGCGTAGTAGTGGGCGAGTTCGCCCTCGCTGCCGGGGAACGGGTTCTCGGGGGAGACGTCGGTGCCCTCGCCCTGGGACTTGATGATCTCGATGGCCCGCAGGACGTCGTCGATGGTGCGCATCGGGACGATGTCGTTGCCGGTGCCGTGGCTGCTGAGCGGGAAACTCACCTGCCGCTGCCCGGTGATCAGGCCCGCGAAGGTCGGGAAGACATTGGCGATCCGCTGGTAGAAGGCACCGATCGACGTCCCGTCGCCCGCGTAGGCGAGCGGGTTCTCGGGCTGCTCGATGGCGGCGAAGAGGGCCGCCGACTCCCTGGTGAGGCCGCCCAGGCGGACGGTGAGCTTCGGGTTCACCCCGCCGGGGAGCGGCCCCGGGTACTTCGGGACGGTGGCCGGGTCGGTGAGCACGACGTGGCCGCCGATGGTGGTGAGCATGTTGCAGACCAGCCCGAAGTGCGACATCTCGTCGAAGACGATCTCGCGGACGGTGTGGCCGACCGGCTCGCTGTCGTCCTCGTCGGTGATCGACCAGAGCGCACTGGCGTACGGCGGGATGGTCGAGAGCTCCAGCATGATCGCGCGCTGCAGCGCGTCCTTGAGCTCCTGCTCGGTCCAGTCCTCCTCCGGCATGCTCATGAGCTGGACGATGGCGTCGCTCCGGTAGTCCAGAACCGTGGTCACGGCGGGCCCCTTTCCGTTCGGCTGTGGCCGGAACGTACTGGGGCCGACGTCGTCCGTGTGCGTGCCGTTCCGCTGCGGCCCGGCCGGTTCATTCGGACGAGCCAACGACGACGCCCCGCCCGGTGCGAACACCGGGCGGGGCGGCGGATGTCGGTCCGGCCTGCGGAGGGGCCTAGAAGTCGTCGTCGAAGGAGACCGAGCCCTCGACGGCGACCTGGTACGCGGAGACCCGGCGCTCGAAGAAGTTGGTCAGCTCCTGGACGTTCTGCAGCTCCATGAACCCGAAGGGGTTGGTGGAGCCGTAGCGGATCGGCAGGCCGAGCCGGGCGAGCCGCTGGTCGGCCACGGCCTGCAGGTACTCGCGCATCGACTCGGTGTTCATGCCCGGCAGGCCCTCGCCGCAGAGGTCACGGGCGAACTGGAGCTCGGCCTCGACGGCCTCCTCCAGCATCTCGGTGACCTGCTGGGCCATCTTGTCGTCGAAGAGGTCGGGCTCCTCCTCGCGGACGGTGTCCACGACCGACATCGCGAAGTCCATGTGCATGGACTCGTCCCGGAACACCCAGTTGGTGCCGGTGGCCAGGCCGTGCAGCAGGCCCCGGCTGCGGAACCAGTACACGTACGCGAAGGCGCCGTAGAAGAACAGGCCCTCGACGCAGGCCGCGAAGCAGATCAGGTTCAGGAGGAACGCGCGGCGGTCGTCCTTGGTCTGCAGCGAGTCGATGTGGTCGACCGCGTTCATGTACTTGAAGCAGAACTGGGCCTTCTGGTGGATGGAGGGGATGTTCTCCACCGCGGCGAAGGCCGCGTTGCGGTCCTCGGGGTCGGGCAGGTAGGTGTCGAGCAGCGTCAGGTAGAACTGGACGTGCACGGCCTCCTCGAACAGCTGCCGGGACAGGTAGAGCCGGGCCTCGGGGGAGTTGATGTGCTTGTAGAGGCTCAGCACCACGTTGTTGGAGACGATCGAGTCACCGGTGGCGAAGAAGGCGACCAGCCGGCCGATCATGTGCCGCTCGCCGTCGCTCAGCTTGGCGAGGTCGGCGACGTCGGAGTGCAGGTCCACCTCCTCGACGGTCCAGGTGTTCTTGATCGCGTCGCGGTAGCGGTCGTAGAACGACGGGTAGCGCATCGGACGCAGGGTCAGCTCGAAGCCGGGGTCGAGCAGCATCTTCTCGCGGCCGGGCTGGTTGTCGGGGGTGGTGCTCACTGGCAGGCCTCGCAGGACTCGGGGTTCTCCAGGGAGCAGGCCAGCGCGGCCTCCTCCTCCGGGCTGAGGGTCGGGGACGGCACCGACACCGGCGCGGCGGCACGGGCGGTGCCCGAGGCGGCCTGGGCGATCCGGGTCGCCGGCCGGGACCGCAGGTAGTAGGTGGTCTTCAGCCCGACCTTCCAGGCGTACGCGTACATCGAGCTGAGCTTGCCGATGGTGGGCGCGGCCATGAAGAGGTTCAGCGACTGGCTCTGGTCGATGTACGGCATGCGGGCGGCGGCCAGGTCGATCAGCGCGCGCTGGGGCAGCTCCCAGGCCGTGCGGTAGAGCGAGCGGACCTCGGCGGGCAGCCAGTTGAGGTCCTGGACGGAGCCGTTGGCGTCGCGCAGCGCGTCCCGGGTCTGCTGGTCCCAGACGCCCAGCTCCTTCAGCTCGCGCACCAGGTACGGGTTGACCTGGAGGAACTCGCCGGAGAGGGTCTCGCGCTTGAACAGGTTGGAGACCTGCGGCTCGATGCACTCGTAGACACCGGCGATCGAGGCGATCGTGGCGGTGGGGGCGATGGCGAGCAGCAGCGAGTTGCGCAGACCGGTCTCGGCGATCCGGGCGCGCAGCGCCTCCCAGCGGCCGGCCCACTGCGGGGCGGCCGAGCCGAAGTGGTCGATGTGCAGCTCGCCGCGGGCGGCGCGGGTCTCGCCGTAGGCCTCGTGGCGGCCCAGCTGCTCGGCCAGGTCGGCGGAGCGCTCGTACGCGGTGAGCATGATGCGCTCGGCGATGAGGGTGGAGAGGGTCTTCGCCTCGGCGGAGTCGAAGTTCAGGCGGAGCTGGAAGAAGACGTCCTGCAGGCCCATCACGCCGAGGCCGACCGGGCGCCAGCGGGAGTTGGAGGCACCGGCCTCGGGGGTCGGGTAGAAGTTGATGTCCACCACGCGGTCGAGGAAGGTGACGGCGGTGCGGACGGTGGCGTCCAGGCGGTCCCAGTCCATCGCGTTCAGCAGGTCGGCGGCGGTGGCACCGGGCGCGACGTGGGCGCCGAGGTTGACCGAGCCGAGGTTGCAGACGGCGGTCTCGGAGTCGTCCGTGACCTCCAGGATCTCGGTGCAGAGGTTGGAGCTGTGCACCGTGCGGCCGGGCAGCGCGGTCTGGTTGGCGGCGCGGTTGGAGGCGTCCTTGAAGGTCATCCAGCCGTTGCCGGTCTGCGCCAGGGTGCGCATCATCCGGGAGTAGAGGGTCTGCGCGGGGATGGTGCGGACGGCCTTGCCGGCCTGCTCGGCCTTCAGGTACGCCTCGTCGAAGTCGGCACCCCAGAGGTCGACCAGCTCGGGCACGTCGGCGGGGGAGAACAGCGACCAGTCGGCGTCGGCGTTGACCCGGCGCATGAACTCGTCCGGGATCCAGTGCGCCAGGTTCAGGTTGTGGGTGCGGCGCGCCTCCTCACCGGTGTTGTCGCGCAGCTCCAGGAACTCCTCGATGTCCGCGTGCCAGGTCTCCAGGTAGACGCAGGCCGCGCCCTTGCGACGGCCGCCCTGGTTGACCGCGGCGACCGAGGAGTCGAGGGTGCGCAGGAACGGGACGATGCCGTTGGACTTGCCGTTGGTGCCCCGGATCAGGCTGCCGCGCGAGCGGATCCGCGAGTAGGACAGGCCGATGCCGCCGGCGTGCTTGGAGAGGCGGGCGATCTGGGCGTACCGGGAGTAGATCGAGTCCAGGTTGTCCAGCGGCGAGTCCAGCAGGTAGCAGCTCGACATCTGCGGGTGCTTGGTGCCGGAGTTGAAGAGGGTCGGCGAGGAGGTCAGGTACTCCAGCCGGCTCATCAGGCCGTACAGCTCGGAGACCTCGCGCACCGACTGCTCGCTGTCGCCGACCGCCAGGCCGCAGGCGACGCGGAGCAGGAACTGCTGCGGGGTCTCGACGACCTTGCGGGTGATCGGGTGGCGCAGCAGGTAGCGGGACTGCACGGTGCGCAGGCCGAAGTACTCGAAGCGGTCGTCGCCCTCGGGGTCGATCAGCGCGTTCAGGGCGGTGGCGTGCTTGCCCACGAAGTCGGCGGTGCCGTCGCCGATCAGGCCCTCGGCGTGGCCGACCGCGATCGAGTCCGAGAAGGTGACCGAGCCCTGGCCGACCGCCTCGTCGACGATCTCCAGCGCCAGCAGGCGCGCGGCCAGCTTCGAGTACTGCGGGTCCTCGGCGATCATCGACGCTGCGGCGTCCACGGCCAGCCCGCGCAGCTCGGCGAAGTCCGAACCGGCGTGGCGGCCGCGCAGCGCGGCGGCGGCGACATGGCCGGGGTCCACCTGGGGGAGGTCGGCGCTGCGGTCGGTCAGCAGCCGGAGCAGCGCGCCACCGGGGTCGGACACCGTCGGGTCGACGGGGGCGGAGCTGGAACCCTGGGCGGGCAGGGTGACTGAGGCAGCGGTGGTCAAGGCGCTCTCTCCTGGCGGCGATCGGCGTCGGTGGCTCGGGGCCGGGCCGTTCGGGGCAGGGGAGCACGGCGCGACGGCCGGACGGCGTCGCGCGACGGTGACATCCCCGGCCCGCCCGCGAGGCCCGGAAGTAGTACTGGTGCGAAAGGCCTCTGCGGGGAGGCCAGGCAGCACGCCATCGGCAGGTATTCGGACTCGCGGGCTCTGTCGGAGCCGCCCGCACACCGCTGCGGGGCAGTCCCGGACTCGCACCGGGTTCCCCTGCGTCGACAGCAGGGTCGAGCATACATCTAGTGGTGTCCGCTCGATGCGACACCACATGTTGTGCGGCATCGCGTGTCGGCATGATGACCGGCGGTACTGGCAAGGGGCCGTTCCCGGGCTGTTCCGGGGCCGTGTCGGGGCTTTCGCGGGCCCCGGCGGCGGGCTGTCGCCGGAGGGCGTCGCGGGGCTGTTCGGGGGCCTTCACGGGCTCCTGCGGCGGTCGTCGCCGGGCACTTCACGTGCGCTGTGACGGTCGTCGCAGGGCGGCCGGGATCCCGACGGGTGTTCGGATTCGGAAACGGAATGGTCACCGGGCGGACCGGCCGTCAGGGGCATGCCCTACGATCTCGGCTCATGAGCGAGCGGAGCGAGCGAATCATCAACACCAGCGGGATTCGCGGAGCGACCGCCGAGTGCAGTGAGGTGGGGGCATGAGCGACGGAACGGGCACGCCCGGGGAGTGGGCCGACCGGCCCGCCCCGCCGGGGCAGCAGCCGTCCCCTCCGGCCGGGCCGGGGGGCGCACAGAACCAGCAGCAGCCGGGCACACCCGGACCGGCACCGCAGGGCCCGCCGCCCGTCGGCGGCGCCGCCGTGCCGCCGGCTCCCGCTCCGTACCCCGGCGCGCCGCAGCCGGTGCCGCCGGCTCCGGGCGGGTTCGGCCCGCCGCCGGCCTCGTACGGGCCGCCGGTGCCCGCCCCGCAGCCGGCCGTCCCGCCGGTGCCCACCGTGCCGCAGCCGCCGCAGCAGGGCCGGCCGCCCGTGCCGCCGCCACCGGCGCACGTCCAGCCGCCCGCGCCGCAGCCGGTCCAGCACCAGTACCCGCCGGTGCAGCCGCAGCCCGTCCAGCCGCAGCCCGTGCAGCCCCAGCCCGTCCAGCCGCAGCCGCCGCAGCACCAGTGGCAGCAGCAGCCCCCGCAGCCCCAGCCCCCGGCGCAGCACGCCGAGCCGGACTGGGCCGCCCTCGCGGACCGCAACGAGGCGGAGGCCAGGCGCAAGGGCCGGACGCGGATCATCGGCGCGGCCGTCGCCCTCCTGGTGGTCGGCGGCCTGGTCGCCGGCGGCCTGCTGTTCATGAACAAGGGCGACGACAAGAAGCCGGTCGCCGAGCCCACCGCCACCGGCACGGCCGCCACCCAGCCGCCGGCGCCCGCGCCCACCGGCAAGGCGTCCCCGACGGCCACCGCGAGCGCCACGCCCGAGGACCCGTCGAAGCCGCTCTGGGAGGCCACCACCGACCCGGCGCCGCAGGACGCGGCGGCGCTGTTCTCCGCGCTCACCGTGACGGTCAACGGCGCCACCTGGAACCGCACCGTGGTCTCGCTCGACTCGCCCTGCTGGGACGGCAACTCCACGGTCGGCGGCCTCGGCAAGATCCTCGGTGACCAGGGCTGCCGCCAGGTGCTCCGGGCCACCTACGTCTCCGGCGACAGCGCGGTGACGGTCGGCGTCGCGGTCTTCGACCACAAGCAGCAGGCCGAGACCGCGGTGAAGAACTACGTCGGCCACCTCAAGGGCGCCGCCGCCCCGGGCTCCCCGGCGTTCTGCACCACCCCGGGCTGCACCAACACCAAGGGCACCCTGGGCCGGTACGGCTTCTTCACCGTCGAGGGCTCCGCCAAGGGCGGCAACACCGCGGACGCCGCCGCCACGGCCGCCGCCGCGGGCTTCGACGACCACGTGAAGAACCAGCTGCTCCAGCGCACCAAGGCGGCGGGCGGCGCACCGGCCGCCACCCCGGCGGGCTGACGGCCCGCCCGAGCCCGCCCGAGCCCGCGGGAGACACGCCCCGGCCCCACGGCCGGGGCGTGTCCGCTCGCCCGGGCACGGCGGAGTGTGGCAGGCTCACCGCCTGTCAGTCGTACATGTGTTCCGGTTGTGACGGCGCAGGCCGGTGCCGGTGAGCATCCGGAGGAGTGTCCGTGGCCCTGCCCCGAGTGCTGCGCGCCAAGCCGGCCGTGCTGGCCGCGGCCGGTGCGGTGCTCGCCGCCGGCGCGGTGGTGCTGGCGGGCCAGGCCGGCCGGGCCGACGGCGACCGCCCGGTCGGGCCGTCCACCCGCAGCGTGCTCACCCTGGGCGGCGCCGGGCGCACCCTGCCGCCGGACGTCGGCCGCGAGCTGCTCGCCCGCGATCCCCAGGCCTCGCCCAACGCGCGGGCCGTCCAGCAGCTGCTCGCCGACCTGGAGAGCGAGGCCCGCTCCGGCCGCTCCGGCGGGACGGTGATCGGCCAGCACGTCGAGGCGCACAACGAGCTCTACAACCCCGAGTACGGGGACTACCGCGGGACCAAGCCGGTCGGTTACTACTACAAGAAGGCCGCGGACATCACCGGCAAGCTGCCCGGCTTCGTCGAGACCGACCTCGGCCCCGGTTACGGCCAGAGCGGCTGGGGGGTCGGGAACCCGCGCTCCTACTCGGCGGGCCGGTGGCCGGCCTGCGCGGTCGGCTGGCAGTACACCGACGACGCCGTCGACCTGATGACCGCCGTCTGGTCCGGCCACCCGCGCCCGGACGACGGCACCTACGGGGCGTCGGGCGTCCGGAAGAACTGCGACGGCACCACCACCGAGCTGCCCGACAACGGCGGCGGGCCGGCCGGGCTGGTCGGGATGTCCTTCCACCAGCCGTACCCGGGGTCGGACGTCAAGTCCTTCGACCGGGTGCTCTGCTCGGCCTCGCCCGGTGCGAAGGACCCGGGCTGGTTCGGCCGGGTCGTCGACAGCGCCGGCAACACCCCCGAGTACCGCGCGCTGCTGAAGGACCTCTCCTTCCTGGCCGACCACCTGGAGTACCTCGCGGCCCACGACGTGCCCGTGCTGCTGCGCCCGTACCACGAGATGAACGCGGCCGACTGTTCCCGCGGCTTCTGGTGGTCGGGCCGAAAGCCCGCCGACTACCAGGCGCTCTGGCGGATCACCTACCACTACCTGGTGGAGACCAGGGGCCTGCACAACCTGCTGTTCGCCTGGACCCCGGTCTCCTGGGACGGCGCCCCGGGCGTCGACCCCTGGGACTACTACCCGGGCGCGCAGTACGTCGACGTGGTCGGGGTGGACGACTACAGCGGCAGCCCCGCGCACCCGATCGGCACCGGCGAGGTGTGGACCAAGCGCTACTACGACGGCCTGGCCGGCTACGGCAAGCCGCGGATCCTGGCCGAGTCCTTCGCCGTCCCGGTCAACTCCCGCCAGCCGGACACCCTGCGGCGGACCCCGTGGACGATCTGGACGGTCTGGGGGCAGTCGCTGACGGCGGACAACCTGACCCCGGACCAGCCCCGCAACTCCAATGCCGACGTCAAGGCCACCTACGACAACGGCCTCGCGCTCACCGGCGGCTCCGGCCCGTTCGGCGCGGACGTCGACTGGAGCGGACTGCACGTCCGTTGAGCCGGCCGGCGCTCCCCGGTGACATTCGCAACACGTCCGCACCCCCCTGAACCTGCGGAATTCCGGGTCCGTTCGCGCGTGTGGCATCCTGTGCCCCGGAATCGAACGGGTTGAAGCCGGGTGCGCCCGGCAGGGGCGGGGGTACGGGAGATGACACAGGCGCGTCCTGACCGTCCGGCCGGTGGCCTCGCGGTGGCCTGGGGGGCCGTGCTGCTCGGGTGGGCGGTCTACAACTGCTTCTGGCAGGCCGGCTTCGCCACCTTCGCCAAGGGCATCTTCTACTACGGCGGCTCCTCGGTGGCCGCCGAGACCGGCAGCCTCAACTTCGGCGTGCTGTACCTGGCTTCCGGCATCCTGCTGCTGCGCGGGCGGGACTGGGCGCGCGGCGTGGTGGTCGGGGTGGCGCTGGTCGAGGGCTACAACCGGGTGCGCAGCCTGACCGGCGCGCTGCTGGACGCGCCGCAGCGCCGCTGGTTCACCGGCACCACCGAGGGGTGGCTGAAGCTGGTGACCTTCGGGCTCGGGGTGGCCGTGACCGCGACGCTGGCGGTGCTGCTGATCGTCTCACTGCGCCGGTCCGGGTCGCGCTGGGCGCCGGCACCGGGCCCGTGGGCGGCCGGCGGCCAGCCGTCGCCGTTCCAGCCGCTGCCGGTCCAGCAGCCCGGCCAGCTGCACTGGTCGCTGCTGCAGACGCTCCCGCAGGACCAGGCGCCCGGACCGGCCCAGCCTCCGCAGGCCCAGCCCCCGCAGACCTGGCCGCAGCAACAGCAGCCGCCGCAGCACGCCCGGACGCAGCCGGGCTGGGCCCCGCCGCAGCCCCAGGCGGCCCCGCCGCAGCCGACCCCGCAGCAGCCGCAGTACCCCCAGCAGCCCTGGCCGGCCCCGCCGGTGACGCCCGGACCGGTTCCGCCGGCCCCGGGGACGCCTCCCCACCAGGGCTAGCGGGCAGGCCCCGCCGGCCCGGCCGGACGGGGTGAACGGACAGACGCAACAGACGAGGAACGACTTTCGCCATGACAGCACCAGCACCCGCGCGGACGGTACTCACCACGTCCCGCGAGGCCGCTCGGCTCGCCGACCGGCAGATGTCGTGGAAGCCGCGCATCGTCCCGTTCTACCTCTCCTTCCTGATCATCTTCTCCTTCTCGCTCTGGGCGTACGTGCCCAACCCGACCCCGCTCGGCTGGGCGATCACGATCCTCTGGGGCATGCCGGTCTTCGGCGTGCTGATCGGCTTCCAGGGCGTGCTGATGGTCCGCCGCCGGCTGCGCAAGGCCGACCGGATGACCCCGGCGGCGCCGGCCGACGACGACTACCTGATCGTGCTGGTGCCGACCATCGGCCGGCACGACACCTACCCGGCGCTGGAGCGCTCGGTGCTGTCGTACGTCGACCACCTGCCGGCCTACTTCCCGTGGATGCGGGTCGACATCCTCACCGAGGAGGGCTGCGCGGCCGGCGAGAAGATCGACGAGCTGGCCGCCCGCAACCCGCTGATCCGCGTGGTGACCGTCCCGAAGGCGTACCAGACGCCCAACGGCACCAAGTTCAAGGCCCGGGCCAACCACTACTCGCACGAGCTGCGGATCGAGGAGGGCGAGGCCGAGGACGACGTCTGGGTGCTGCACATGGACGACGACACCGGTGTCGGGCCCGACACCGCCGCCGCGGTGGCCCAGTTCATCAACCGGCAGCGCCGGGCCGGGGACGACGCCAAGCACATGGCGCAGGGCATCCTGACGTACCCCCGGGAGAACGCCGTCTCCACCTTCACCTGGCTCGCCGACGCGATCCGCCCGGCCGACGACATCGCCCGGTTCCGCGCGATGACCGGCACCGGGACGCCGATCGCCGGGGTGCACGGCGAGCTGCTGCTGGTCCGCTCCTCGGTGGAGGCCACCATCGGGTGGGACTTCGGCCCCGACACGATCGTCGAGGACGCCCAGATGGCGCTCAACTTCTGCGTGCGCTACCCGGGGCGCAGCGACTGGTTCAACGGCCGCTGCTACGGCGCCTCGCCGGCCGGCCTCAAGGACTTCCTCAAGCAGCGCGAGCGCTGGGCCTGGGGCCTGGTGGCGCTCTGCTTCAACAAGAGCATCCCGCTGCGGTTCCGGCTGTTCATCGGGATGGGCATGGTCAGCTGGGTGCTCGGACCGCTCCAGCACGTCGGCCTGGTGCTGCTGATCGCCTGGTTCACCGGGACGATGAACACCTCGCCGGTGACCCAGTCGGTGGTGCTGATCTGGTCGATCAACTTCGCCTACGTGATCTGGACGTACTGGGAGGGGCTGCGCCTGAACGTGGTGGGCTCGGCCGACCACCGGCGCAAGTGGTGGGAACCGATGGCGGTGGTCGCGGCCATCCCGCTGTTCTCCCTGCTGGAGGGCTGGGGCGGTCTGCGGGGGCTGATCAAGTTCCTGCGCCGCGAGGAGAACAAGTTCGTCGTCATCGCCAAGCCGGCCTGACCGGCGCTCAGGGACTGAAGCCAGAACCATGAAACGTTTCGTCATCTTCATCCTGCCGACCGCCGTGCTCGGCCTCACCGTGGGTGTGCCGATCATCTGGGGCGACCACCCGATCAAGTTCGACCACAAGCGCCCGACCGAGGTGCACTGGGCCGGTGCCGCCAACGAGCAGGGCCGGGTCTGGGGCTTCGGCAAGGACGCGCCGCCGGAGGGCACCGGTCCCAAGGTGGCCCAGCCGTGGGTCAAGGGCAGCCCGGAGTGGGGCGTCCAGGTGTACTGGCTGGACGACCCGGCCGACCCGGAGAGCTTCGTCCAGGGCAAGGCGGACCGCATCGTCAAGTACGTGGTCGGCCTGAACGCCAACGCGCTCTCGGTGTCGTTCCCGTTCTACACGGTGGGCAGCAAGTCCAACGCGGTCGCCGCCCGGCCGACCACGCCGAGCCCGGACCGGCTGGCGATCCTGCTGGACACCGCGCACCGGGCGGGCCTGCGCACGACCGTCCGGCCGATCCTGGACGAGGAGTCGCTGAAGCCGGCCAACAACGGTTGGCGCGGGAACATCGCCCCCACCGACCGGGAGGCCTGGTTCACCAGCTACTCGGCCTTCCTGGCGCCCTACCTGAAGGCCGCCCAGGAGCACGACGCGACCGAGTTCACCATCGGCACCGAGTTCAACTCGCTGGAGGGCGACCCGCACTGGGCCCCGCTGGTGGAGCAGGCGGGGAAGACCTTCCACGGCGAGGTCGCGTACGACGCCAACTGGGACAACTGGTCCAAGGGCGCCGTCGCGGTGCCGACCGGGCGCACCGGCGTCGACGCCTACTTCCCGGCCAAGTCGGCCGGCGACGAGGCCTCACCGGCCGACCTGGCGGCCAGCTGGAACTCCTGGCTGGACAAGCGCGGCAAGGGCCCGCAGCCGACCACCAAGCTGACCGAGGTGGGCATCCCGGCGCAGAAGGGCGCGTACAAGACGCCCGGCGACTTCTACACCAAGCGCGAGCTCAACGAGGCCGTGCAGGCCACCTGGTTCACCGCGGTCTGCCAGGTCGCGCAGGAGCGGAAGCTGGCCGGCGTGTACTTCTGGTCGCTCTACTTCGGCATCGACCCGACCCTGCCCACCAACCAGGACACCCCCCGGATGGACTTCGCCGGGCGCCCGGCCTCCGAGCAGGCGATCCGCGGCTGCTTCGCGCAGACCTACGCCGTCCCGGAGGTCACGGGCGGCTGACCGCCCGGCTGAGCGGCCGGCTGGGTCGCCGCCCGGCTCGGGCTCGTCGTGGGCTTGCGGGGCGGCGTGGTGGTGGGCTTGCGGCTCGGGGTGGCGGAGTGGCTCGGGGACGGCTGCTCGGTCGGGGCGGCCTGCTCGGTGGGCGGTGCGGTCGGCGTCGCCGGTGCGGTCGGGCTCGGCTGGGGGGCCGGACCGGCGTCCGCGGGCCGGACCCCGGCCAGGGCGTCCGCGATCTGCCGCTCCAGCCAGGGCGTCACCAGCCGCATGCCGGCCGGCGTGAGGTGCACGCCGTCGGTGGCGGGGGAGACCAGGTGGCCGTCGCGGTCCTTCCAGAGGCAGCTGCCGTCGGGGCAGTAGAAGGCGTTCAGGTCGACCAGCTGGACGGCGCCGGCGGAGGCCTTCACGAAGTCGCCGACCTGCTGGTTGTAGCAGGTGCCCCAGGTCTTGTTGATCGCGCCGTTCTGCACCCGCTCGTTCATCAGCAGCACCCGGGCGCCGTGCGCGCGCTCCCGGACCAGGTCCATCGCCTGGGTGAGCTGGGCGGTGTACCGGGAGCGGTAGTCCTCGTCGCAGGGGTTGAGCCAGCTGCCGTCCAGGTACTGCTCGGCGGCGTCCCAGCCGAGGTGCAGGACGACCGCCTGGGCCTGCACGCCGTCCAGGCGCTTCGCCCAGAGCGCGGTGCGGTCGCGGCAGTCGGCGGTGGTGTCGAACTCCACCCCGGAGGTGCCGCGGACCTTCTCGGAGCCGAACACGCCGCAGCCGCTGATGCCGCCGTCGACCACCCGGAAGCGGTCGCCGTGCCGGTACAGGCCGGTGGCCAGGTCCTCGGAGAAGGAGTCGCCGAGCGCGAGCACCAGCGGCTTGTCGGCGGAGCCGGAGCGCATGTCGTGCTCGACCCAGGCGGGCAGGTACCAGGCGCCGGCGGTGGCCGTCAGCGCGGCGGCGGCCAGCAGCGGGATGGTCGGGAACGGCCGCCAGCGCAGCACCCGCAGCCGCTCGGTGCCGGTGTGCAGCAGCCAGGCCAGCACCCAGGAGACGGGCGCGCCGATGGCCAGCAGCAGCGCCGGCGAGATGTCGTCGACGAACCGCTGGAGCAGCCAGTAGACCGGCAGGTGCAGCAGGTACAGGCTGTACGAGATGGTGCCGGTGAGCCGCAGCGGGGGCAGCGAGAGCAGCCGGACCAGCGGGCCGCGGTCGTGGCAGAGCGAGGCGGCGAGGACGGCCGAGAGCACCGCGACGCCGGCCAGCCCGCCCTGGTAGAGCCAGGGCTGGTGGTAGTTGTCCACGCTGAGGCTGGCCCAGACCAGCCCGCCCAGGGCGAGGGTGCCGAGCACGGTGAGCACCACCGTGCTCGCCGGGCCCGAGCGGGCCGGCGAGCGCCGCTGGGAGCGGGGGCCCGCGTCCGCGCCGTCCTGGACCTTGCGGCGCAGCCGCAGGTAGACCACGAAGGCGGCGGCGGCGCCGGCCGCGAAGCCGACCGCGCGGGACTCGGTGCCCAGGTAGAGCCGGTCACTGTTGGAGCCGTTCCACATCAGCGGGGCGACGGCGGCGGCGCCGGCGAACAGCACCCCGGTCACGATCCCGGCGGCGGTGAGCGAGCGGCGGCAGGCGGCGTAGATGAGCAGCAGGAGCAGCGGCCAGACCACGTAGAACTGCTCGGTGATGCTGAGCGACCACATCGCGGCCAGCGGGTCGATGCCGGCGAAGTGCTGCCAGTAGGCGTCACCGCGCTCCAGCTGGGCCCAGTTGGCGACCTGGGCCAGTGCGGCCAGGGCCTGCGGGCGCAGCTCCTTCACGTCCTTGAGCGGGCTGAGCAGCGCCGAGACGAGGACCACCAGGAGCACGGTGACCAGCAGGCCGGGCAGCAGCCGCTTGGCCCGGCGGCGGTAGAAGACGCCGAGGGCGATGCCGTCGGTGCGGTCCAGCTCGCGGATCAGGACGAGCGTGACCAGGAAGCCGGAGAGGACGAAGAAGGCGTCGACGCCGAACAGGCCGTTCTGGAACCAGTTGGTGTGGTAGAGCAGGACGGACGCGATGGCGAGGCCGCGGAGTCCGTCCACCGCCTTGAAGCGCACCGACGGCGGCAGCGCGCGCGGGGGCGGCGGCGGCTCCGCGGGTATCGCGTACCGGCTGCCGCGGGGGGCGGGGATCCCGCGTGCCTCGCGCATGTCCTGAAGGGTGGGTCCGCTCGCCGCGGAGGGCGCGCCGATGCCGGGCCCGTCGTACATGAGGTGCTGCTCCCCGAATCGATGGGCTACCACAAGGTGTCTCGATCAGAGGTTTATATCAAAAGAGCGCTTTGATCGTCCGTCGGCCACCGGAGCAGCCGTCCGACCCGGCCCCTGACCGGTCCTTCCGTCCGTGGGCCGACCGGCTCCCGGGCCGGCCGACCTCCCGTCAGAAGGCCATGCTGTAGACCATCAGGTCCATCCCCGGGTACGGCGCCCAGTCGCGTTCCGGCGTCCGGCGGAAGCCGACGCGCTCGTAGATGCGGTGGGCGGCCTTCATGTCGGGGCGGGTGGAGAAGGCCATCCCGGCCAGGCCGAGCCCGCGGCTGCGGGCGACGGCGGCGCGGACCAGGGCCTCGCCGACGCCCCGTCCGCGGGCGGCCGCGGCGGTGGCGAGCATCCGGATCTCGCCCTCGTCCGGGGTGGCGATGTCGGCCCACGCGGTGCCGCCCACCGCGAAGGTCACGCAGCCGAGGACCCGCCCTTCGGCCGCGTCGACCGCGACGAGGAGTTCGGCCTCCCGGGACCGGCGGCCGGCGTCGCGCAGGAGGTCGACGTACTGGCTCTCGGGCGAGGTGAAACCGTCGCCGACGAAAGCCTCGACGGTGACGCGGCCGGCTGCTTCGAGGTCCGCCTCGCGGGCCGGGCGGATGACGATGTCCATGCGGTCAGTGTGCCGGAGCCGCCCTCGGCGCCCGGCGCCGGGGCGGGGTCGTGGAGGTCGGCGGCGGCCGCCGCGGGGCGGGCGGTGGCCGGGTCGGCGTCGGGGCGGAGCGAGGCGGCCGGCATGGTGCCGTAGAGGCGGTCGGGCAGGGCCGGGTCGACGGGGTAGCCGCCGGGCCGGTGCCAGTTGTCGCGGCCGTTGGCGGTGTTGTCGGCCACCTCGCGCCCGATCAGGGTGCCGAGCAGGCCGAAGCCGCCGACGGCCCCGACCAGGGCGAGTGCGCTTGCGAGCGTGTCGGAGTCCATGGCTCCACTCTCGCGCCGCCGCCGGCCGGCCACGAGTGGCAGGAATGCCTGATCACATCGAAATCCTGCCACCCGGGCTCTTCCCCGCGGGCACCCCGGGGAGGCATCCTGGGCGGCATGCTGAAGAACGTGGTCGCGGTGGTGCTGGAGGAGCTCCACCCCTTCGAACTCGGGGTGGCCTGCGAGGTCTTCGGCCTGGACCGCAGCGAGGACGGCCTGCCCCGGTACGACTTCGCCATCGCGGGTGCCCGCCCCGGCCCGCACCGCACCCACGCCGGCTTCTCCGTCGACGTCCCGCACGGCCCGGAGCGGCTCGCCGAGGCCGACCTGGTCGTCGTCACGGCCACCGGGGTGCGCCCGCAGTACCCGGAGCCGCTGGTGGACGCCCTGCGGGCCGCGGTGGACGGCGGCGCCAAGGTCCTCTCCATCTGCAGCGGCGCCTTCGTGCTCGGCGCCGCCGGGCTGCTGGACGGCCGCCGCTCGACCACGCACTGGCGGCACACCGCGGAGCTGGCCGCCCGCTTCCCGCTCACCACCGTCGAGCCGGACGTGCTCTACGTGGACGACGACCCGGTGATCACCTCGGCCGGCACGGCGGCGGGCATCGACGCCTGCCTGCACCTGGTCCGCAAGTTCCAGGGGGCCGAGGTGGCCCGGGGGATCGCCCGCCGGATGGTGGTGGCCCCGCACCGGGAGGGCGGGCAGGCGCAGTTCGTCGCCCGGCCGCTGCCCGAGGGGGACGGCGAGTCGCTCGCGCCGCTGCTCGACTGGATGCGCCACCACCTGGACGAGGAGTCCACCGTCGAGCAGCTGGCGGCCCGGGTCCACCTGTCCCCGCGCACCTTCGCCCGCCGTTTCCAGCAGGAGACCGGCACCACGCCGCACCGCTGGCTCACCGGGCAGCGGCTGCTGCTCGCCCAGCGGTTGCTGGAGTCCACCGCCGAGCCGGTCGACGCGATCGCGGCCCGCTGCGGCTTCGGGAACGCCGCCACCCTGCGGCACCACTTCGGCCGCCGCCTCGGGACGACGCCGCTGGCCTACCGCCGCTGCTTCGCCGAACCGGCCGTCGGCTGACGGGCGGCCCGCCCGCCCGGGAGACGCGGTGGGCCGCCCCGGCCGTCAGTGGTGGGCCAGGTGCCCGGTGTCGTTCCAGTGCGCCGGGCGCAGCCGCCCGCCCTCGGCGCGCCAGAGGCTGGTGGAGCAGTTGCGGACCGGCTCCAGGGCCGTCAACTGCGCCTCGGTGAGCCGGTCCAGCGCGTAGCGGAGCATCAGCACCGTACAGTCGTGCGCGACCAGCAGGACCGGTCGCCCGGCCTCCTCCGCGCAGATGTCGCGCAGCACGCTGCGCACCCGCAGGGCCACGTCCGCCCAGGACTCGCCGCCGGGCGGGCGGTAGTACAGCTCGCCCATCTTGCGGCGTCTCGCGGCCTCCTCCGGGTGCTTGGCCTCGATCGCGGCCTTGGGCAGCATCTCCAGGACGCCCAGCTCGCGGTCGCGCAGCCGTTCGTCGTAGCGGACGGCGAGCGAGACCGGCACCGCGCCCAGCCCGGCGGCCTGGGCCAGTGCGATCCGGGCGGTCTCGGCGGTGCGTTCGTAGGGCGAGCACCAGACGCTGCGCGGGCGGTCGGCGCTGGGCAGGCCGGCCCACCAGCGGCCGAGCGCCTGGGCCTGCTGCCGGCCGTGCAGCGAGAGCGGGATGTCCGCGTCCCGGCAGCTGATCGGCACGCTCAGGGCACCGGCCGCCTCGGCCAGCTGGAACTCGACGTTGGCGGTGGACTCGCCGTGCCGGGTGGCGATCAGCACGGACGGCAGCGGGCCGGGCGCCGCCGCCGGCGCGGTGTGCGGGGCGGGCGACGCCGGGTAGGGCGCCGTGGTGGCCGGCGGGCCGGGCCGGTGGGTGGACTGGTGCTGACCGTTGAGCGTGGTGCCGAGATCTGCCATCGCCGCTGCTCCCCGTGGGTCGATCGGGTGCCGGCCGGACGCCGGTCCGGTCCGGTGGTGCCCTGTGTGTGCGGCCGTTCATACATATGATCGCGCCGCCTCCTCCAGTGTTCACGGAGGAGGCGGCGCGGTCACAGGGCGCGCGCGGGGCGAATCAGTGCGCCGCCACGGGCTCCGGCGCGTTCTTCAGCTCTTCGTCGCCCGCTTCGGCGCTGTAGTCGCCGGGCCGGGTCTCGTCCGGGCTCTCCGGCGCCTTGAACGCCTTCAGCGCCAGGGTGAGCACCACCGAGACCACCAGGTTGAGCACGAAGGCGGTCAGGCCGATGTAGCCGAGCTCGCCGATGCCGGGGATCTCGGCGGCGTTCCCGCCGAAGTGCTTGGTGGCGGGGCTGGCGATGTCGTAGGCCTCCCAGGTGCCGTAGATCATGCCCACCGCCCAGCCGGCGAACAGCGCCCAGTGGTGGAACCACCGGGTGAACAGGCCGCCGACGATCGAGACGAAGGTCTGCAGGATCCAGAGGCCGCCGAGCAGCTGCAGGTTGATCGCCGCCTGCTTGTCCATGGTGAGCACGAAGGCCAGCGCGCCGACCTTCACCAGCAGCGAGGCCAGCTTGGCGACCCTGGTCTCGTCGGCGGGGGTCGCGGCCGGCTTCAGGAACTCCTTGTAGACGTTGCGGGTGAAGAGGTTGGCCGCCGCGATCGACATGATGGCGGCCGGCACCAGCGCGCCGATCCCGATCGCCGCGAAGGCCACGCCGGTGAACCAGTCCGGGAACATGTTCTCGAACAGCTGCGGCACCGAGAGCTGGGCGTTGAACTTCTTGTCGCCCTTGCCGATGCCGGCCGCGATCGCCATGAAGCCGAGCAGTGCCAGCAGGCCCAGCATCAGCGAGTACGCGGGCATGATCGCCATGTTGCGGCGGACGGTGTTGCGGGACTTGGAGGCCAGCACGCCGGTCACCGAGTGCGGGTACATGAAGAGCGCCATCGCCGAGCCGAGCGCCAGCGTGGCGTACGTCCACTGCTTGTTCTCCGGCACGGTGAGCGAGCCGGCCGACTTGGGGGCGCTGAACTTCTCGCCGACCGCGTCGAAGATGTGCCCGTAGCCGCCGAGCCGCAGCGGGATGTAGATCACCGCGACGATGATCACGATGTAGATCAGGGTGTCCTTGACGAAGGCGATCAGCGCCGGCGCCCGCAGCCCGGAGGAGTAGGTGTAGGCCGCCAGCACGCCGAAGGCGAGGAAGAGCGGCAGGTCCTTGACGAACCAGTTGGCGTTCTCCCCGCCGCCCACGCCCAGCACGTCCAGCACCGCCTGGATGCCGACCAGCTGCAGCGCGATGTAGGGCATCGTGGCCAGGATGCCGGTCAGCGCGACCACCAGGGAGAGCGGCTTGGAGCCGTACCGCCCGCGCACGAAGTCGGCCGGGGTGACGTACCCGTGCACCCGGGAGACCGACCAGAGCCGGGGCAGGAAGAGGAAGACCAGCGGGTACGCGATGATCGTGTACGGCACCGCGAAGAAGCCGGCCGCGCCGGTCGCGTACACCGCCGCCGGGACGGCGACGAAGGTGTAGGCGGTGTAGAGGTCCCCGCCGAGCAGGAACCAGGTGACCCAGGTGCCGAAGCTGCGGCCGCCCAGGCCCCACTCGTCGAGGTGCAGGGCGTTGTCCGCCCGGCGCCAGCGCGAGGCGAGGAAGCCCATCACGGTGACCAGGACGAAGAAGAGGACGAAGACGGTCAGGGCCGGGACGTTGACGCCGTTCATCGTGCGCCACCCGCCTTCCGCGCGGCCTTGCGGGCCTTCTCGTCCCGGTTGATCAGCAGGTACGCGGCCACCGTGAAGACGGCCGAGACCGGCACCCAGAGCAGCTGGTACCAGTAGAAGAACGGCACCCCGCCCGCCTCGGGGCTGGTCTTGTCGTACGAGGACACCCAGAGCATCGCGACGATCGGCACGAGCAGGGCGAGCCCGGCCAGCACCCGTTCCGGCGTCACCGCCGGAACGGCCGCCGGGCCTGGTGGCTCGGGCATGACAGGTTCAGTGGCAGCAGCGTCTGACGACATGGTTCGGCTCCGCTCCAGAGGGCTCACCCCGACGGCGCCGCAGCCCGGAGGGCCCGCACGGCCCCCAGAGCCCGCCGAGCAGCACCACTGGTGATCGGCAGTCAATACGGCTGCGAAATCTAGAGCATGGCGTGATCTGTGTCACCGGGAACGACAGAACTTCCCGCATTCCGGACGCGTCGCGCGCCGGGGCGGCCCACCGCGCGCCGTCCCACGCACGAGGGCGCCGGCGTACGCGTGCGTACGCCGGCGCCCTCGGGGCTGTTTCCCCGCCCGCTCGCCTCCGGGGGAGCGGCCGGACTCCTACTCCGGGCGCTTGAGCCTGGTGATGAACTTGTACCGGTCGCCGCGGTAGATGGACCGCACCCACTCGACCGGGTCGCCGTCCGCGTCGAAGGAGTGCCGGGCGAGCTGGAGCATCGGCAGGCCGAGGTCGGAGCCGAGCAGTCCGGCTTCGCGCGGGGTGGCCAGCGTGGTCTCGATGGTCTCCTCGGCCTCGGCCACCGTGACGCCGTACACCTCGCGCAGGGCCGTGTACAGCGAGTTGTGCTTGGCCAGGTTGCGGCGCAGGGCCGGGAAGCGCTTGGCGGAGAGGTGGGCGACCTCGATGGCCATCGGGTCGCCGTTGGCCAGTCGCAGGCGCTCGATCCGCAGCACCCGGCCGCCGGGCTTGATGTCCAGCAGCGGGGCCAGCCGGTCGTCGGCGGTGATGTAGCCGATCTCGATCAGCCGGGAGGTGGGCTCCAGGCCCTGGGCGCGCATGTCCTCCGTATAGGAGGTCAGCTGGAGGGCCTGGGCG
The DNA here is from genome assembly GCF_053587085.1 of Kitasatospora sp. NPDC003701. NCBI lineage: Bacteria > Bacillati > Actinomycetota > Actinomycetes > Kitasatosporales > Streptomycetaceae > Kitasatospora > Kitasatospora sp. NPDC003701. The sequence continues at coordinate 42,633 of NZ_JBSFNM010000008.1, read as the reverse complement.
ACCTTGGGCTTGGCGACGAAGGTGCCCTTGCCCTGGATGCGCTCCAGCCGCCCCTCGACCACCAGCTCCTGGAGGGCCTGGCGGACGGTGGTGCGCGAGGTGTCGAACTGGGCGGCGAGTGCCCTCTCGGGCGGGACGGGGGTGCCGGCCGGCTGGGTCTCGGTGAGCTGCAGCAGGTGGCGCTTGAGTCCGTAGTACTTGGGCACCCGCGCGGTGGCGTCCGCGCCGGTCTGCGCCGGGAGGTTCTTCACCTGGGGGTCGTTGACCTGGGCCGTGCTGCCCCCGTCGCTGCTCATCGGACCTGTCTCCCGCTTCTCGCGGGGCCTTTGAGGGCCCCGCCGCATCGTTAACAACTCACATCGTTGCATGTATGGCTACGGAACGAATACCTCATCACGCGATGAACGATGTGCGGTGTCGGCTTGATAACGGGTGGTCCTGATCGGTCGAAGAGCCGTTGACAGGCCCATTGGTCTAGGCCAAGCTCCAGGCATCTGGTCTACACCACTAGATCGGTAACTATGAATCCCCCCACCCGTTCGATGGGGTCCGCGGCACCATTCCTCCCGCTTTACGTGGGTCTGCCGCAGCCACCCGACGGGGGTAACTCAGGCATCCCTCAGGAGGATGGCGTGAAGCGTCAGCTCATCGCGGCGGTCGGCGTCGCAGCAATGGTCGTCGGCCTGGCGGCTTGTGGTTCGGACGCCAAGAGCGACGGCGACAAGGCCGGCTCGTCCTCGTCCGCCGCCAAGAACTACAGCGGCAAGACGCTCAAGGTGTGGCTGATGTCCGGCTCCGCCCCCAAGGGCTGGGACGACGCGGTCAAGACCGAGTTCGAGACCACCTACCCGGGCTCCAAGATCGAGTACCAGATCCAGGAGTGGACCGGCATCGGCCCCAAGGTCACCGCCGCGCTGTCCGAGGGCTCGGTCGACGTGCTCGAGGTCGGCAACACCCAGACCGCGGGTTACGCGGCCACCGGTGGTCTCCTCGACATCACCAAGGACAAGGCCGCCATCGGCGGTGCCGACTGGAACGCCAACCAGAGCGAGTCCGCGATCCTGGACGGCAAGCAGTACGCCGCCCCGTGGTTCGTGACCAACCGCGTGGTCGCCTACAACAAGGAGATCTGGGGCAAGGCCGGCATCACCGCGCCGCCGAAGACCCTGGACGAGTTCTACGCCGACCTGGACAAGGTCAAGGCCGTCCCCGGCGTCTCCGACGCGATCTACATGCCGGGCCAGGAGTGGTACGTCTACTTCGGTCTCCTCACCAGCGAGGGCGGCAAGCTCGCGAAGAAGGACGGCGACAAGTGGGTCGGCGGTCTGTCGACCCCCGAGGCGCAGAAGGCCTTCGACACCTACAAGGCGCTGCAGAGCCACTCGGTCACCGCCCCCAAGGACGGCGACGAGGCCAAGCCGCAGCAGAAGGACGTCTTCGCCAAGGGCGACATCGGCTCGATCATCGGCCTCGGCTGGGAGATCCCGACCGAGAAGGAGATGCCGAAGGAGAAGATCGGCTACTTCCCGCTCCCGGGCAAGACCGCCGACAAGGCCTCCGGCGTGTTCCTGGGCGGCTCCAACCTGGCGATCGCCCAGGCGAGCAAGAACAGCGACATGGCGAAGGACTTCCTCAAGATCGCCCTGAACGACAAGAACGAGGGCCTGGTCGCCGCCGCCGGCAGCATCCCGAACAAGAAGTCGCTGGACGACAAGGTGGTCGGCGACTTCGCCGCCGCCGCCAAGCTCGGTGCCGCCTCCGGCGGGATCACCCCGACCACGCCGAACTGGGCGAGCGTCGAGAACAACCCGAACCCGATCAAGGAGTTCCTGACCGGCGCCCTGACCGGTGACTACGCCGCCGCCGCCAAGAAGGCCGACGACGAGATCGCCAAGCGTCTGAACGCCAAGCAGTAAGTAGTCGAGCGGCGTCGCTCACCGGCCCCCGGCGGGGGGCCGGTGGGCGGCGCCTGTCCGTCGTGGTCAGGTTGTCAGGAAGAGAGAACGATGGCTGTGCATTCGGAGCGGGTGCAGACACAGTCCCCGGACACAGGGAAGGCTGCTGTGGCCACTATTGAGACGAGCGTCGCCGCCGGCGGCGCCAAGGGCACTCCGAAGAAGAGCACCAGAACGGCGGGCGGACCGGGCTTCGGCACGCGGTTCGCCCCGTACCTGCTGCTGCTGCCGGCCACCGTGGTCACCCTCGGCCTGCTGGGCTGGCCCCTGCTGAAGACCGTGCTGGTCTCGTTCCAGAACCTGAACGCGCGCCAGCTGGTCCAGCACCTGACCGAGTGGAACGGCTTCGAGAACTACACCGAGCAGCTGACCAACTCCGAGTTCTGGGCGGTCACCGGCCGGACGGTCGCGTTCACCCTGGTCAACGTCGTCCTGATCATGATCGGCGGCTCGCTGGTCGGGCTGCTGCTCAACCGCCTCGGCAAGAAGATGCGGCTGGTGCTCTCGGTCGGCCTGCTCCTGGCCTGGGCGATGCCGGTGGTCGCCGCGACCACCGTCTACACCTGGCTGTTCGACACCCGCTTCGGTGTCGTCAACTGGTTCCTGGACCAGCTGGGGTGGCACTCGATGGCCGCCTACAACTGGACCGGCAGCCAGTACTCCACCTTCTTCGTGATCATCCTGCTGATCGTCTGGGGCTCGATCCCCTTCGTGGCGTTCAACATGTACGCCGGTCTGACCACCATCCCGAAGGAGCTCTACGAAGCGGCCCGGATGGACGGCGCCGGCCCCACGAAGATCTTCACCTCGGTGATCTTCCCCAGCCTGAAGCCGTTCTTCCTGGCCACGACCTTCCTCGAGGTCATCTGGGTCTTCAAGGCCTTCACCCAGGTCTACGCGATCAAGGCGGGCGGCCCCGACTCGCTCACCCGGACGCTGCCCGTGCACGCCTTCCTGGAGGGCTCCGGCGCCCAGCACTACGGGACCGGCGCCGCGATCGCGGTGCTCACCATCCTGATGCTCGGCGTGCTGATGGCGTACTACTTCCGGATCATTCTGAAGCAGGAGGACGAGCTGTGAGGCGCTCTCTCATCGGACGTACCTGGCCGAACGTGATCGCGCTCGTCCTCTTCGTCTTCTTCATCTTCCCCGTCTACTGGATGGTCATCACCGCCTTCAAGGAACAGAAGGACATCGTCAGCCGGACGCCGGTCTTCCTGCCCCTCGACGCGACCCTCGACCACTTCACGACGGCGATCAACGCCCCCAAGTTCTGGACGTACGTCACCAACAGCTTCACGGTCACGATCGTCGCCGTGCTGATCTCGCTGGTGATCGCGACCCTGGCGTCCTTCGCCATCGCCCGGATGCGCTTCCGCGGCCGCAAGGCCTTCGTCCTGGTCGTGATGGCGGCGCAGATGGCGCCCTGGGAGGTCATGACCATCGCGGTCTACCTGATCTCCCGCGACAGCGAGATGCTGAACAGCCTCGTCCCGCTGACCGCCTTCTACATGATGATGGTCCTCCCCTTCACCATCTGGACGCTGCGCAGCTTCATCGCCGCCGTCCCGAAGGAGCTGGAGGAGTCCGCGATGGTGGACGGCTGCACCCGCACCCAGGCCTTCGTGAAGGTGATCTTCCCGCTGCTCGCCCCGGGCCTGATGTCGACCTCGCTGTTCGGCTTCATCACCGCGTGGAACGAGTTCCCCCTGGTCCTGATCCTGAACAAGACCGAGGGGCAGACCCTGCCGCTCTGGCTCTCCTCGTTCCAGACCAACTTCGGTACCGACTGGGGTGCCACCATGGCGGCCTCGACGCTGTTCGCCCTCCCGGTGCTGATCCTCTTCGTATTCCTCCAGCGCAAGGCCGTCGGTGGCTTGACCGACGGTGCAGTGAAGGGCTGACGCGACGTGAGCATCCTTGTCCCCACCCTCCCGGCCAGCGACCAGCTGCACCGCGACGCGCTGACCGTCCTCCAGCCCGGCTTCGTCGGCACCGAGCCGCCGGAGTGGGTCCGCCGCCACCTCGCGGCCGGCCTCGGGTCGGTCGCGCTCTTCGACCGCAACGTCACCGGGCTCGACCAGCTGTCGGCGCTCACCAAGGCGCTGCGCGAGGAGAACCCCGACCTCCTGATCGCGATCGACGAGGAGAGCGGCGACGTCACCCGCCTGGAGGCCGGCTCCGGCTCCTCCTGGCCGGGCAACTTCGCCCTCGGCGCGATCGACGACCCGGCGCTCACCCGCGACGTCGCCCGCGAGCTGGGCCGCGCGCTGGCGGCGGCCGGCGTCAACTACAACTGGGCGCCCACCGCGGACGTCAACTCCAACCCGCGCAACCCGGTGATCGGCGTCCGCTCCTTCGGCGCCGACCCGGAGCTGTGCGCCCGGCACACCGCCGCCTGGGTCGAGGGCCTGCAGTCGGCCGGCGTGGCCGCCTGCTCGAAGCACTTCCCCGGCCACGGCGACACGGCGGTCGACTCGCACCACGGCCTGCCGGTGATCGACGTCGACCTGGACGTGCTGCGCGCCCGCGACCTGATCCCGTTCCAGGCCGCGATCGCGGCCGGGACCAAGGCCGTGATGACCGCCCACATCATGATCCCGGCGCTCGACCCGAAGCTGCCGGCCACCCTCAGCCCCCGCGTCCTGCGCGACCTGCTGCGCGCGGCCCCGGCCGACGGCGGCCTCGGCTACCAGGGCCTGATCGTCAGCGACGCGATCGAGATGGGCGCCATCGCCGACACCTTCGGCATGGGCGAGGGCACCGTGCTGGCCCTGGCGGCCGGCGCGGACGCGATCTGCGTCGGCGGCGGTCTGGCCGACGAGGAGACCGTGCTGCTGCTGCGCGACGCCATCGTGGCGGGCGTGCGGGCCGGCAAGCTCCCCGAGGAGCGGCTGGCCGACGCCGCCGACCGGGTGCGCGCGCTCGGCAGCTGGGGCCGGATCGCGGCCCAGGGCGAGCGGCTGGAGCCCGACCTGGCGGTCGGCCTGCGGGCCGCCCGCCGCGCGCTGCGCGTGGTCCGGGCGCCGGGCCGGGAGGCCCTGCCGGTGACCGAGCGCCCGTACGTGGCCTCGTTCTCCGACGAGCCGAACATCGCCGTGGGCGCGGTGACCCCGTGGGGCGTGGCCGACATGCTGGCCGACCGCTTCCCCGGCACCCGCACCCGGGAGGTCGGCCCGAAGGACGCCGCCCCGGAGCAGCTGGACGCGCTGGTCGCCGAGGTGGTGGCCGGCGCCGAGGGCCGCCGCCTGGTGCTGGTGGTCCGGGACGCCCACCGCTACGCGTGGATGTCCGCCGCGCTGTCCCGTCTGGTGGCGGCCCGCCCGGACGCCGCGGTGGTCGAGATGGGCCTGCCGCAGTCCGAGCCGGTCGGCGCGCTCCACATCGCCACCCACGGTGCCGCCCGGGTCTGCGGCCTGGCGGCCGTCGAGGTGCTCACCGGCCAGTCGGGAGCGATCGGCTGAGGTTCTGTCGGACCGTGACCCAGGGTGCCGGGAAGGCATCCGCGAACGGGCCCGTCATGCGCATGGCGCATGGCGGGCCCGTTCCGTTCTCCCCGCGTTGACCTGCGGAGTCGTCACCTGTCGGTGTTCCCTCAAATCGCCCTTAAGGCAGCCTTAAGTTCTACTTAGGGTGATGGTGCCGCAACTGATCGCCACGGGGTACAACAGGTCTGCAACGTCCTTGGCAGCCTGGCGATTTGGCGTTGACACCGCCAGTGGTCTAGGCCAGGCTCCAGTCCATCCGGTTCGAACTTCAACCTCACCGGATGTGGTATAGGCCCTTCCTGAAGCACTTCGCCGTCCCCGCCCGGAACTCTCCCGGCGGACGCGCCATCACGCTGCCGGCGGGCACAGGCTCTAGCACCCTCGGAGGATGGCGTGAAGAAGCGTCAGCTCATGGCGACGTTCGGGATCATGGCGCTCGCCGCCGGATTGACGGCCTGTTCCTCGGGCGGCTCGCCGTCGGGGGACGGCAAGGCCGCCACGGTCGACCCGAAGTCCGCCACCGGCACGGTCACCGTCTGGCTGATGGACGACGCCCAGAAGAACTGGCCGGACCTCGTGCAGCGGGTGAACGACGAGTTCGCGGCGAAGTACCCGAACGTCACCCTGAGGCTCGCCTACCAGGGTTGGGCCGACAAGGTCGGCAAGCTCGACAAGGCGCTCGCCGAGGGCAGCGCCCCCGACGTGGTGGAGCTCGGCAACACCGAGACCATGAAGTACGTGCTCGCCGGCGCGCTCGCCCCGGTGGAGCGCTCCACCTTCGACAACTCCGACGCCTGGATCAAGGCGCTCGCCAACACCTGCACCTACCAGGACAAGCTCTGGTGCGTGCCGTACTACGCGGGCGCCCGGGTCGCCATCTACAACTCGGCGGCCTTCCAGACGGCCACCGGCAGCGCGGACTTCCCCAAGACCGAGGACGAGCTGCGGGCGGCGCTGGACAAGGTCGCGGACAAGAACAAGGCCGACAAGAGCTACTCCGCGCTCTACCTGCCGGGCCCGTACTGGTACGCCGCGATGAGCTACGTCTCCGCGTACGGCGGCGCCATCGCCCGCTTCGACAGCGCCGGCAACTGGCACGGCACGCTGAGCGACCCGAAGTCCCAGCAGGGGCTGAACCACTTCGTCGAGCTGGTGCGCAAGTACAACAAGGGCGACCTGGCGGTCAACGAGCAGAACCAGTTCGAGTCGATGGCCCGCGGGCACGCCGGGGCCTTCTACGGCAACGGCTACGAGGCCTCCAGCGTGACCGCGCCGGTCACCGGCGACCCGACCCTCAAGGACGCCGTCAAGCTGGCCACCATGCCCGGCCCGGGCGGCAAGCCGCTGCCGACCTTCATCGGCGGCTCGGACCTCGCCGTCACCGCCAAGTCGCCGTCGGCCGCGCTGGCCACCGACTGGGTCCGGATGTTCACCAGCACCAAGTCCCAGCAGGCGCTGGCGGACAAGGACATCCTGCCGAACAACCTCACCCAGCTGAACCCGCTGAAGAGCAAGCCGGCCACCGCCGCCGCGGCCAACGCCGTGCCGGACGCCTGGTTCACCCCGCTCGCACCGGGCTGGGGCGCGATCGAGAAGCAGAAGATCCTGCCGGACATGCTCACCGCGATCCTCAAGGGCAACAAGCCGGTGGACCAGGCCGCCAAGGAGGCGGACGCCGCGATCGACCAGCTGATCAACAAGCAGGGCTGAGCCGCTCGGGCGGGGCCCGTGTCATGACGGGAGCCCCTTCCGGACCGCCGGGAGGGGCTCTCGAATGTGCTGCACGGGGGCGGCCCCCGTAGGATTGCCGCAGGAATCACCGCAGCGAGTGTGCGGACTCGCCGCCGTAGAGGTCCCCGCCGGGCATCCCCGCCCGGGCGGGGTCGAACCATCTCATCGGAGGCACATCCAGATGTCCGACACGCAGACTGTCCCCGTCCCCGGCCGGATCATGGCGGCGGAGATGGCCGAGCAGCCGGCCGTCCTCCAGCGCATCCTCGACGAGGGCGCCCCGAAGATCTTCGAGATCGCGGCCCAGATCGCCGCCCGCAACCCGCGCTTCGTCCTGCTCACCGCGCGCGGCACGTCCGACAACGCGGCGCTCTACGCCAAGTACCTGATCGAGATCCTGCTCGGCAAGCCGGCCGGCCTGACCTCGATGTCCACCACCACCGCGTACGGCGCCAAGCCGGACCTCACGGACGTGCTGGTCGTCACCGTCAGCCAGTCCGGCGGCTCGCCGGACCTGGTCGCCTCCACCAAGGCGGCCCGCGAGGCCGGTGCCATCACCCTGGCGGTCACCAACAACGCCTCCTCGCCGCTGGCCGAGGTCTCCGAGTTCCACATCGACGTGCTGGCCGGCCCGGAGAAGGCGCTGCCCGCCACCAAGACCTACACCGCCGAGCTGCTGGCGCTCTACCTGCTGGTCGAGGGCCTGCGCGGCGGCGACGGCGCGGCCGCCAAGGAGCTGCCGTCGCTGGCCGCCGGCATCCTGGCCCGCCAGGCCGAGGTGAAGGCGCTGGCCGAGCGCTACCGGTTCGCCCAGCGCCTGGTCATCACCTCGCGCGGCTACGGCTACCCGACCGCCCGCGAGGCGGCGCTGAAGCTCATGGAGACCACCTACATCCCGGCCTCCCCGTTCTCCGGCGCCGACCTGCTGCACGGCCCGCTGGCCATGGTCGACAACGTCTCCCCGGTCATCGCGATCGTCCCGGACGGCAAGGGCGGCGAGGCCCTGCAGCCGGTCCTGGACCGCCTGCGCGGCCGCGGTGCGGACCTGGTGGTCATCGGCCAGCAGGAGCAGGTGGACGCCGCCTCGGCGGGCTTCGCGCTGCCGGCCGGCGTGCCCGAGGAGGTCCAGACGATCCTGGAGATCCTGCCGCTGCAGCAGCTGGCCTACGAGGTCACCATCGCCCGCGGCCAGGACCCGGACGCCCCCCGCGCCCTGGCGAAGGTCACCGAGACGCACTGAGACGTGTTGTCGCCCGCTCGCCTCCGGGCCGCTTGACCCGGTGCCGACGGTCGGCGCTCCGACGCCCCGCTCCCCCCACCTTCGGCCGGGGGAGCGGGGCGTCCTCGCTTCTCCCTTACGGCACCGGCGCGGCCCTTCGGCTCGGGGCGGGCGCCCGATCGCCTCGAGGATGTCCGGGCCGGCGCCCGTAACGGCCGAAAGCCGAACCCCCGTCCACAGCCTGTGGACGGGGGTTCGGCTTTTGAGCGGCCGGAAACGGATGCGGGCACCCCGCGGAGGCGGAAAGCACTACGGGCCACGGCGCCGACACGGGACCCTCAACCCATGCGGCACCGCAGCCCGGAGCTGTCGTCGGGCGCCGGGGCGATCGAGAACTGTGCGGGGTCCTCGTTCGGCGGCGTCCGACCGAGGAGCGGCCTCGCGCGGTCAGGGCAGTTGCGCGGGGGGCCTCTCCTTGGTGCCCTTTCATTGTGGACTAGACCAATCTGGGTTGTCCAGGGCTCCCCGAAAATTGGTCTGGACAACTTGGGGCCACCCCCGCGCGGGCGGGTGCGGCAGGGCCGCGCCCCGGGCCTGGAGCTACGCTCGCCATGTGCCCTCGCTGAACGAACTCGTCCGCCGCCACACCACCCTGACCGGTGCCGATGTGGAGTGGCTCCACATGCTGGTCTCGGAGTGGCAGCTGCTCTCCGACCTCTCCTTCGCCGACCTGGTCCTGTGGATCCCCACCTGGGACGGCATCCGGTACGTCTCGGTGGCCCAGATGCGGCCCAACACCGGGCCGACCTCCTACCAGGACGACATGGTCGGCCACCTCGTCCCACGCGGCCGCCGGCCGCTGCTGGACGCCGCCTTCGACGAGGGCCGGATCGTGCGCGAGGGCGACCCGGAGTGGCGCGAGGAGGTGCCCGTCCGGGTCGAGTCGATCCCGGTGCGGCGCGAGGGCAAGGTGCTCGGCGTGATCGCCCGCAACACCAACCTGCTGACCGTCCGCACCCCCAGCCGGCTCGAACTCACCTACCTGCAGAGCGCCTCGGACCTGGCCCAGATGATCGCCGCCGGGACGTTCCCGTACCACGGCGTCGAGCAGACCGACATGGACGCCGCCCCCCGGGTCGGCGACGGCCTGATCCGGCTCGACGCCGACGGCATCGTCACCTACGCCAGCCCCAACGCGCTCTCCGCCTACCACCGCCTCGGCCTCACCACCGACCTGGTCGGCAGCCACCTCGGCCGGGCCACCGCCGAGCTGGTCCCGCCCTCGCGGTCGGCGGTGCACGAGGCGCTGGTGAAGCTGGCGAGCGGCTGGGCACCCCGCCAGACCGAGGTCGAGGTGCAGGGCGGGGTGGTGACCCTGCGGGCGATCCCGCTCAAGCCCAAGGGCACCCTGACCGGCTCCCTGGTGCTCTGCCGGGACGTCACCGAGCTGCGGCGGCGCGACCGCGAGCTGATGACCAAGGACGCCACCATCCGGGAGATCCACCACCGGGTGAAGAACAACCTCCAGACGGTGGCGGCCCTCCTGCGCCTGCAGTCGCGCCGGATGGACTCGGACGCCGGCCGGGCCGCGCTGGACGAGGCGGTCCGCCGGGTCGGTTCGATCGCGATCGTGCACGAGACGCTCTCCCAGGCGCTGGACGAGCAGGTCGCCTTCGACGAGATCGCCGACCGGGTGCTGGCCATGGTGATGGAGCTGTCCCAGGACGGCCGGGTGGCGACCCGCCGCAGCGGCAGCTTCGGCATCCTCTCCGCCGAGGTGGCCACGCCGCTGGCGATGGTGCTGACCGAGCTGCTGCAGAACGCGCTGGAGCACGCCTTCGGGCCGTCCGCCTCCGGCAACCTGGAGGTCAGCGCGCTGCGCGGCCGGGCGCCGGCCACCGGGATGGGCTGGTCGGACAGCTGGAACGGCGGCGCGCGGCCGGAGGAGTACCTGCTGATCACCGTGCAGGACGACGGCCGGGGCATGCCGGAGGGCTTCGACCCGCAGCAGGCGGGCAACCTCGGGCTGCAGATCGTCCGGACCCTGGCCACCGGGGAGCTGGGCGGCACCTTCGACATGGTGGCGGGGCCGAACGGCGGCACCAAGGTGATCCTGGAGATCCCGGTGCCCTGAGCCGCTGCGGCGGCCGGCGGGGTGCGGCGGTTGAGGTGCGGTGGAGTGTGACGGGGGCGTGCGGTCGGCGGGAGCGCCGGGTGCGCACCCCCGCACCACCGCACCACCGCGCGCGGCCGCGTGAAACGCACGCGGCGGCTGCGGGGGAACGGGCGCGGAAACAGAAACGAGGCCCTGTCGACCGGGGGGGGGTGGGTCGACAGGGCCTCTCAACCCGTTCCGGCCGTCGGGGGGAGTCGGCCGGAACGGGGGCTCTGGGTAGTGCGACACCTCACCGGTGCGTTGCACACGGTGAGCGCCTCAGCTCCACAATATTGCTCTAAGTGAACAGTATCAAGTGCCTGGGCGGCCCGGTGTCGCGGGACATTGCCGAGCAAGGTCCTTTGTACGGAAGGCTTCGCCAGGAAGTGCAGGGAAGCCCTTGATCATGTGTTGATCGGTCCTGCGGTCACTACTGGTGTTACGGCGTGTGATCAGGCGGTGCGGGCGCGGTTGCGGGCAGCGCGGCGCTTCATTGCGCGACGCTCGTCCTCGCTCATACCGCCCCAGACGCCGGCGTCCTGGCCGGTCTCGAGCGCCCACTGCAGGCACTGCTCCATGACCGGACAGCGGCGGCACACGGCCTTGGCTTCCTCGATCTGCAGCAGAGCAGGACCGGTGTTCCCGATCGGGAAGAAAAGCTCCGGGTCCTCTTCGCGGCAGACAGCGCGGTGGCGCCAGTCCATGGTCGTCCAACTCCTCCTGCCGGCGGGGGTGGCCCGGTCGGCATAATCGATGGCTTGTGAATGTGAACGCTTTCACGAATCCCGCAACAACAAAAGAGACCAAAGGCCCATCGGGCCCGGGTGGTCTGTGCTGGGGAGGGATTCGGCGATTCGAGGGACACCCCGCGGTCGGCACCCGCCAGGGTCTGTGGTTGCCGTCGCTGCGATGTGTCCCGATCGCCATGTAGAGGTTCGCAAACCTCGGGCCCGGATACAACCCCCTTCAGGGAGGAATTTTTGATTCTTCGGTGTCGCCTAGCTCACAGCCAGTACTTCTATGGAGTGAAGGGGGCTTGTGCGTTCGAGAAGAAGGGCGAACCCCCCTTCCGGTCACACAATCACACGCAGTGCCCGCCGTACGCCTGTGAAACTGACGCGACTCCTGTCTCCAAGGTGGTCCCCGTCGACCTGGAATGGGGCCGGTTCCTGCGAAACCAAGGTGAAGTGCCGGGCGTCGTGATAGGAGACGACGTGCTTTCCGGACGGGCCCGCAGGGGTGGCGCCATCGCTCGAAGGCGTGTGCGACCGCAGGATCTGACGGACCGTTCGAGCGGTGCCGAACGCGGTCATCCGGGTGATGCCGAAGACGTCGAGGTCCGTGTCGAAGGAGGCGAGCGGGGAGGGATAGACCGGGCGGTTGCCCAGGAACGTCCACGGCGAGGTGTTGCTGACTATCGCCAGCACCAGGCCCGGCACCGGCTCCCGGCCCGGCAGTTGCAGGGTGACCGGGCCCGATCGGCGCTGCTCACGCTGGGTGACGTAGTGCCGGAGCGCCTGGCCGACGTAGAGCGCGTGGGTGGACTTGCGCCCCGCCCTGCGCTGCTCCTCCACCCGGCCCACCACGCCCGCGTCGAAGCCGAGGCCGGCGGTGAAGGTGAACCAGCGGTCCGGCAGTCCCTCGGTCATCGCCTTGCCCAGGCCGATCGGCCGCTCCCGGCGGTGCTCCAGGGCGTTCAGCAGGGCCCCGGTGGCCTCCACGGGGTCGTTGGGCAGCCCCAGCGCGCGGGCGAACACATTGGTCGACCCGCCGGGCACCACGGCCAGCCGGGGGACCTTCTCGCCCGGGCCGTGCGCCAGCAGTCCGTTGACCACCTCGTTGACGGTGCCGTCGCCGCCCAGGGCCACCACCAGGTCGACGGTGCCGTCCTCGGTCGCCTCGCGGGCCAGGTCGCGCGCGTGGCCCCGGTACTCGGTCTGCGCCACCTCCAGCTTGAGGTCGCTGCGCAGGGCGTGGATCAGGACATCCCTGGTGCGGCCACTGGTGGTGGTCGCCTTCGGGTTGACGACCAGGAGAGCGCGCATGTGCTCAGCCTACGGGTCGGTACGGACCGACCGGCGGCTACCCTGCTGGAGTGACCGCAGAATCCTCCGCACCCGTACCCGTGCCCGGCACCGAGCGGCCGGCGGCCCTGACCGCGGGCGCCGCCATCACCGCCCTGGAGGGCGCCGCACTCGTCGTCGTCGGCGTCTGGGACATGGTGTCCGCCCTGTCCGGCGACTCCAAGCAGCTCGCGCTGAACGAGTTCGGCGGCCTCGTGATCGTGCTGCTCGGCGTGCTGCCGCTGCTGGCCGCCCGGGCGCTGCTCAAGGGCCGCCGCTGGGGCCGCAGCCCGGCCGTGCTGACCAACTCGATCTGCCTGCCGGTGGCGTACTACATGTGCCAGAGCGGCGGCACCATGGTGGCCGTCGGGGCGGCGATCGGCCTGTTCGGGCTGGTCGGCATCGGCGCCCTGCTCACCCCGAAATCGACGGCGGCCCTCTACGCTCCGCACGAGGGCTGAGCGCAGAGGGCCGGAGCCGGCGGCCGCCGAGCGGCCGTCAGTTCTACTCCTCGACCAGGAGCTTCTCCCGGAGCTGGGCCAGGGTCCGGGCCAGCAGCCGGGAGACGTGCATCTGTGAGATGCCCACCTCGGCGGCGATCTGCGACTGGGTCATGTTGCGGAAGAACCGCAGCACCAGGATCTTCTGCTCCCGGGGCGGCAGTTGGGCCAGCAGCGGCTTGAGGGACTCGCGGTACTCGACGCCCTCCAGCGCCTCGTCGGTGGCGCCCAGGGTGTCCGCCACGGCCGGCGACTCGTCGTCGCTGTCGGGGACGTCCAGCGAGAGCGTGGAGTACGCGTTGGCGGACTCCAGGCCCTCCAGCACGTCCTCCTCGGAGATCCCCAGGTGCTCGGCCAGCTCGTGCACGGTGGGGGAGCGGCCGTGCCGCTGGGAGAGCTCGCTGGTCGCCGTGGTCAGCGACAGCCGCAGCTCCTGGAGCCGGCGCGGTACCCGGACCGCCCAGCCCTTGTCCCGGAAGTGCCGCTTGATCTCGCCGACGATGGTCGGCGTCGCGTAGGTGGAGAACTCGACCCCGCGTTCGTGGTCGAAGCGGTCCACCGACTTGATCAGCCCGATGGTGGCGACCTGGGTGAGGTCGTCCAGCGGCTCGCCCCGGTTGCGGAACCGCCGGGCCAGGTGCTCCACCAGCGGGATGTGCATCCGCACCAGCTGGTTGCGCAGCTCGACGCGCTCCGGGGAGCCCTCGGGCAGCGCGGACAGCCGGACGAACAGGGCCCGGGCCGCCTCCCGGTCCGGCGCACCCGAACGGTGCGGGGCCTGTGAGGGCACCGCACCGCGCAGCGCCTCGGCCGCGTCGTCGCGGGGCGCCGGGGACTCCGGGGCCTCGGACGGGGGCGAGGGCGTGGGCGACGGATCAGACGTCGGCTCGGTCGGCTGGCTCATCCGGTGGGCGTCCTTCGGGTGCGCTTCGTCGTTGGCGGCGAGGCCGGGAACGCTCGCCTGGGTCGGTACGGCAGGGCCCGCCGTCGCGAGGCCGGTACGGTCCAGATCACTCACGGCCATTCCCCCGTTCCGTTCCGGGAGCACCGGGACCTGGGGCGGTCCCGGATTCGTCTCGTTGGTCGTACCGCGTGGTGGGCGGTACCGGGAGCCGTCCGCCGGCCCGGGTGGCGCCGGGCGGACGGCTCTTGTTCGGTGCTGCTGGTGGCGGCTCTAATGGGCGGCGGAGCCGCCGCGCTTCTTGTGCAGGCTGATGGAGACGGTGTTGTCCTCGGCGACCGAGGACTCCACCTCGCCGGCCAGGGCGGAGAGCACCGTCCAGGCGAAGGTGTCCCGTTCCGGGGCCCGGCCGTCCGTGGTCGGGGCCGAGACGATGACCTTCAGCGAGTCGCCCACCAGCCGGAACTCGCAGGAGAGGACCGAGCCGGGCACCGCCTGCTGGAGCAGGATGGCGCAGGCCTCGTCCACCGCGATCCGGAGGTCCTCGATCTCGTCCAGCGTGAAGTCCAGCCGGGCCGCCAGGCCCGCCGTCGCTGTTCGCAGGACCGAGAGGTAGGCCCCCGCCGCGGGCAGCCGGACCTCCACGAAGTCCTGTACTCCGGGCTCGCCGTCGATCTGGGACACCCTCACCTCCTGGGTGACGCGCTGTGCTTCCGGGCCGGTGGCCGCGGCACTGTCTGTTGCTTGGCTCAACTGCTTCGCCCCAACTGTCCAGAGGGGTGGTGCGGTACGTACCGGTCATACCCCGGCAGGGGTGGTCGGACGCCGCGCATCCGCCCGAGACGTTACCGCTATCGGCGGGCGGATGTCGCGATCCGGTCCCGCCTTCACGGGAACGAGCGACACCGGGTGCGAGGGTCACTCATGGTAGGCCCTCGCGACGCAGGGTGGCAGCCCCCGGACGGGACTTCCCCCGGAGGTCCGGCCCGTCAGCGGGTGCCGGCGTCGGCGAGCGCCCGGTCGGTGAGCCGGTGGACGGTCCAGTCGTCCATCTGCACCGCGCCGAGCGACTTGTAGAAGTTGATCGAGGGCTCGTTCCAGTCGAGCACCGACCACTCCACCCGCGAGTAGCCGCGCTCCACGGCGATCCCGGCCAGCTCCAGCAGCAGGGCCTTGCCGTGGCCGCCGCCGCGGGACTGCGGGCGGACGTAGAGGTCCTCCAGGTAGATCCCGTGCGTCCCGCGCCAGGTCGAGAAGTTGAGGAACCAGACCGCGAAGCCGACCGGCTCGCCGGTGGTGTCGTCCTCGGCGATCAGACCGAACACCGCCGGGGCGGCGCCGAACAGCGCCTCGCGCAGCTGCTCCTCGGTGGCGACCGCCTCGTGCGGCGCCTTCTCGTACTCCGCGAGTTCGCGGATCATGGTGTGGATGACCGGGACATCGGTGACTACGGCGGTGCGGATCATGCCACGAGCCTACTTGGCCCGCTCGTCCTCGTCCCAGGCCTGGATCGAGGTCTGGTCGACGATCCGGCCGTCCCGCAGGTCGGCGACCGAGGTGACCAGCACCTGGACCCCGTCGGGATAGCGGCAGGACTCCATGAACGCGAGGCGGTCGCCGTCGAGGACCACCCGCTCCAGCCGGTGGCTGAGCTCCCGGCTGTAGACGTCGCTCAGCATGGCGCCGATCTCGTCCCGGCCGTGCATCACCAGCGGGTGGCTGGGCTGGGTCTTGCGGTCGACCATGCGCAGTTCGGCGTCGTCCGCGTACAGCGCCAGCAGCGCGTCGGCGTCGCTGCGCTCGATGCCCTCGCGCAGCGCGCGGGTGTCGAAGGCGGACGGCGCGGCCATGATGGTCATGTTCTCGCTCCTCCGGTCGGTTCCGTCGGCTCGTACCTCCGAGCGTACGCCCGCCGCGCCGCGGCTCAGCCGGTCGTCACGGTGCGCAGGTGGGCCGCGAGCGCGGTGATCGCGGCCGGGTTGCGCGGGCTCTCCACCAGGTCGACGTAGTCCAGTACGAAGATCCGGTTGTTGCGGACGGCGGAGACGCCCGCCAGCGGCGGGAAGGACGTGAGGAACTTCCGCTTGGCCTCGGCGTCGGGGGAGCCGTAGTTGTTGATGACGATCACCTCGGGATCGCGCTGCACCACGCTCTCCCAGCCGACGGTGGTCCAGGAGTCGGCGAGGTCGCCCATCACGTTCTCCCCGCCGGCCTTGGCGATGATCTCCTCGGGCGCGGCGAACTTCCCCGCGGTGTAGGGCTTGTCCTCGCCGCTGTCGTACAGGAAGACGCGCGGCCGGCGCTCGGGCTGCGGCACGGCGGCGACCTGCGCCCGGAACTCGGCGATCAGCCGGTCGGCCCGGTCCCGGACGTCGAAGATCTCGCCGAGGTTGGCCAGGTCGGTGTACAGCGCGTCCAGCGGGGACATCACACCGCGCTCGGGGCCCTTGCCGCTGCGGCAGGACTCGCTGAGCACGTAGGAGCCGATGCCGAGGCCGGCCAGCGCCTGCGGGGTGAAGCCGCCGGCCTCGTCGAACCCGTAGTGCCAGCCGGCGAAGACCAGGTCGGCCCCGGCCTCCAGGGCGATCTCCTTGGTGATCTGCTGCTTGGAGAGCCACTTGGTCTGCTGGTAGCCGTCCTTCCAGGCCACCTTGTCGACCTGGCCCTTGTCGTCGGGCATCACGTAGCCGGCCATCCGGTCGGCGAGGCCGAGCGCGAGCATCAGCTCGGTGATGCCGACGTCGTTGGTCACCGTCCGGGCCGGCTTCCGCTCGAAGGTGACCTTGGTGCCGCAGTTGTCGACGGTCACCGGGTAGTGGGCGGAGCCGGTGGCGACGTCCCCGGCGGGGGCGATCTCGGCGCCGCAGGCGGTCAGCGCGAGGGTGAGCAGGGCGGTGGTGGCAACGGCCTTGGTGCGCATGGGGTTTCCTCAGCGGGGGGAGTCGGCGGAGTCGGGGGAGGGCCGGTCGAGCCGGTCGAAGAGCAGTTGGACGGCGCCGGTCTCCGGGTGCTCCACGGGGGTGGCGCGGACGCCGAACACCTCGGCCAGCAGGGCGGGGCGCAGGACGTCGGCGGGCGTCCCGGAGGCGACGATCCGGCCGGCCGCGATGACGTACAGCAGGTCGCAGTGGCCGGCCGCCAGATTGAGGTCGTGCAGTGCCGTGAGCACCGTCGGCCCGGCCTCCCGGACCAGCGCCAGCACCTCCAACTGGTGGGCGATGTCCAGGTGGTTGGTGGGCTCGTCGAGCACCAGCACCCGGGGCTCCTGGACCAGCGCGCGGGCGATCAGCACCCGCTGCTTCTCGCCCCCGGACAGGCTCAGGAAGCCGCGCCCGGCCAGGTGGTCCGCGCCCACCCGGGCCAGCGCGCCGGTGCACCGCTCGGCGTCCCCGGCGGTCGGCCGGGCGAACCCGCCGCGGTGCGGCAGCCGGCCCATGCCGACCACCTCGGCCACCGTGAAGTCGAACTCGGCGGAGTGCTCCTGCGGCAGCGCGGCCACCCGCCGGGCGGCCTCGCGCGCGGCGAGCGCGTGCAGGTCCTCGCCGTCCAGCCGGACGGCGCCCGCGGCGGGCCGCAGCGCCCGGTAGACGCAGCGCAGCAGGGTCGACTTGCCGCTGCCGTTCGGCCCGACCAGACCGACCACCTGCCCGGCGGCGGCCCCGAGCGTGACGTCGTGGACCAGCCGGGTGCCGGCCAGGTCGACCGAGACGGCGTCGAGGGCGAGATCCATCAGCGACCTCCGAAGGTGTAGCCGCGACGGCGCATCAGCAGCAGGAAGCAGGGCACTCCGAGGACGGCGGTGACCACCCCGACCGGCAGCTCGGCCGGCGCCAGCAGGGTGCGCGAGACGATGTCCACCCAGACCAGCAGCAGCGCCCCGGCGAGCGGCGCGACCAGCAGCACCCGGCGGTGCCCGGCGCCGACCAGCATCCGGGTCAGGTGCGGCACCATCAGGCCGACGAAGCCGATCGCCCCGCTGACCGCGACCACGGTGCCGGTGACGGCCGCCGTCACCACGAACAGCTCGCGGCGCAGCCGGTCGCCGTCCACCCCGAGCGAGGCCGCCGTCTCGTCGCCCATGGCGAGCGCGTCCAGCCGCCCGGCGGCGCAGGCCAGGTAGGCCAGGCCGGCCAGCACGGTGGCGGCGGCGATCGGGACGGACCCCCAGGTGGCCCCGCCGAGGCTGCCGAGCAGCCACATCATGGCGCTGCGGGCGGCCTCGCCGCGCGCGGCGCCGAACACCATCAGCGCCGTCACCGCCGAGAAGCCGTAGGACATCGCGGTGCCGGTCAGCACCAGCCGCAGCGGGGTGAGCCCGTACGCCGTCCGGGCGGCGGCGTACACCAGGACCATCGCCAGCAGCGCGGCGGCGAACGCGGAGACCGAGATCGCCCAGACCCCGAGCGAGGCGAAGGCGCCCAGCAGCAGGACGGCGTTGGCGCCGACCGAGGCGCCGGAGGAGATGCCCAGGACGAACGGGTCGGCCAGCGCGTTGCGGACCATCGCCTGCACCGCGACCCCGGTGGCCGCGAGCCCGGCGCCGACCACGGCGGCCAGTACGGTGCGCGGCAGCCGGATCTCCCAGACGATCGCGTAGGCGGCGGCCTCCCCGGCCTCCAGCCGACCGCCCGTCAGCCCGGCGCCCAGCAGCCGCAGGACGCGCGCCCAGCCGAGCCCGGAGGAGCCCAGGGCCACGCCGCAGACCAGGGAGAGCAGCAGCGCCCCGACCAGGCCGGCGGTCAGTGGCACGACGGGTATTCGGCGGGCCGTCCGTTCGGGGGCCGGGGCGGTCACTGCGGTGCTCACGGGCGGCGCGCCTTCGCCTCGGGCCGCGGGCGGCAGCGAGGCGGCGCACCCGGGCGGCGGGGCTGCCGGGGCGCCATCCCCTCGCAGTCCACGGCGAGTTGTCGGGAGATCGGCGTCCCGGGGCGATCGGGCTCGCGGGCACAGGGCTCCGCCCACCGTTGCGGGTCAGCGCCGGATTCACACCGGACTTCTCCCCAGGACGCCCTGGCAGCATAACAAGCGCTCGGGTCGATCAACCCTTACCGGGGCTGCTGCGTGCGGAAACGCACGACCGCCCCCGTCCGGCGGTCCGGACGGGGGCGGTCGGCGGTGCCTGATCGGGGATCAGGCCTGCTTGGTCTCCCAGAAGATCTTGTCGACCTCGGCGATCAGGTCGAGCAGGGCCTGGCCGGTGGCCGGGTCCGTCGACGCCTTGGCGGCCGAGGCGGCCTTCAGGGTGTCGTTGATCAGCTGGTGCAGCTGCGGGTACTTCTCGAAGTGCGGAGCCTTGAAGTAGTCGCTCCACAGCACCGAGATGTGGTGCTTGACGGCCTCGGCGCGCTGCTCCTTGATGATCAGGGCACGGGTGCGGAACGCCGGGTCCTCGTTGGCCTGGTACTTCTCCTGGGTGCCCTTCACCGACTCGGCCTCGATCCGGGCCTGGGCGGGGTCGTACACGCCGCAGGGCAGGTCGCAGTGGGCGTGGACGGTGGCGCGCGGTGCAAACAGACGAGAGAACATGGGAGTCCTTCCTTAGATCGTCTTCCCGCGCCCGAGATTACCCTTCCGGCCACCGGGTTTCGCGGCCGGGCGGCGGGCCTAGGGCAAAAGACGGAGCCTGAACCGGGCCAATTCGGGCATCGGCCGATGACGGTCCGTACGGCAGACTGGAACGCGGCGAGCCGGGAGGAGCAGGCGTGGCGCGGATGGCGGAACCGGAGGGCGGCACCCCGGGGGGTGGCGCGCCGTTCGGGCTGATCGACGTGGCGGGGCCCTCGATGGTGCCGACCCTGCGCGAGGGCGACCAGTTGCTGGTCCGCTACGGCGCGCGGATCAGACCGGGGGCGGTGGTGGTGTTCCGGCACCCCTTCCAGCAGGACCTGCTGGTGGTGAAGCGGGCCGTCGAGCGGCGCGCGAAGGGCTGGTGGCTGCTCTCCGACAACCGGCCGGTCGACAGCGACAGCCGCAGCTACGGCGCCGTCCCGGACGAGCTGGTGCTCGGCCGGGTGCTGCTGCGGCTGCGCCCGCGCCCGGCCTGGCTGGCGCCGGGCCGCCGGCTGGAGCGGCTGTTGCTGGCCGGTCGGCCGGCCCGGGTCCCGGGCCTGGCCCGCCGGCTGGGGGTCTGGGCCGACCCCGACGGGCTCTAGGGCCGGCCCCGACGACCCCTAGGGCCGGCCGTGGCCGACCGGGGTGGAGGACTCCTGGGCCTCCTGCCGCTTGCGGGCCCGGTACGCGGCGACGTTGGCGCGGGTGGCGCACCGGTCGGAGCAGTACCGCCGGGAGCGGTTGGTGGAGGTGTCCAGGTAGGCGTTGCGGCAGGGGGAGGCCTGGCAGATGCCGAGCCGGTCGGCGCCGAGCTCGGTCAGGTGGACGGCCAGCCCCATGCAGGCGACGGCGCTGAAGTGCGCGGTGGCGGTCGCCGAGTTGTCGGCGAGGTGCAGGTGCCAGCGCGGCCGCCCGGCGTCGTCCAGGTAGTCGTGCCCGGAGACCAGCGGGCTGACGGGGTACTCCATCAGCAGGCTGTTCAGCAGGTCGACGCCGCGGATCTCGTCCCCCTCGGCGGCGGCCTCGAACACTCCGCGCAGCCTGGTCCGGACGGCCCGCAGCCGCGGCAGGTCCGACTCGTCGGCGAGCGCGGCGGCCCGGGAGGATTCGGTGAACAGTGACCGCACCGCGTCCACCGAGGTCAGCGAGTCGGTGCCGCGCTCGGGCTCCTCGGTGTTCACCAGCCGAACGGCCCTTTCGGCGTACGAGGCGAGCTCCACGGTGGTCCTTCCAGATTCGGTAACGGGCTGATTGCCTCCAGCCTATTACCCGGGCGGGGAAAACGTCGGCGCCCGGCAGGACCGGCCTGCCGGGCGCCGTACGGACGGGCTCAGAGCACCTTGGACAGGAAGGCCCGGGTGCGCTCGTGCTGGGGGTTGGTGAGGACGTCGCGCGGGTTGCCGGACTCGACCACCACACCGCCGTCCATGAAGACCAGCGCGTCGCCGACCTCGCGGGCGAAGCCCATCTCGTGGGTCACCACGACCATGGTCATGCCCTCCTCGGCCAGGCCGCGCATGACGTCCAGGACGTCGCCGACCAGCTCCGGGTCGAGTGCCGAGGTGGGCTCGTCGAAGAGCATCAGCTTGGGCTTCATGGCGAGCGCCCGGGCGATCGCCACCCGCTGCTGCTGGCCGCCGGAGAGCTGCGAGGGGTAGTTCTTCGCCTTGTCGGCCAGGCCGACCCGCTCCAGCAGGGCCATCCCGCGGGTGCGGGCGTCCGTCTTGGACTCGCCCTTGACCTGCACCGGCGCCTCGATGACGTTCTCCAGGGCGGTCATGTGCGGGAACAGGTTGAAGCGCTGGAACACCATGCCGATGTCGCGCCGCTTGAGCGCGACCTCGCTCTCCTTGAGCTCGTAGAGCCGGTCGCCCTTCTGCCGGTAGCCGACCAGCTCGCCGTCGACCCAGAGCCGGCCGGCGTTGACCTTCTCCAGGTGGTTGATGCACCGCAGGAAGGTCGACTTGCCGGAGCCGGAGGGGCCGATCAGGCAGAACACCTCGCCCTGCTTGACCTCCAGGTCGATGCCCTTGAGCACCTGGACCGTGCCGTAGGACTTGTGGACGTCCTCGGCCCGGACCATCGGACCGCCGTTGCCGGCGTCCGCGGGGGTCTTGGTCAGATCGGTCATACGTGACCACCTCCCTCGAGCCCCGGGACCACGTCGGCGGTGGTCTTCGGGGTGGGCTTCCCGGCGAACAGCCTCCGCAGCCGCTGGATCGGCGTGGGCGGGAGCGTCCGGTTGGAGCCGCGGGCGTAGTGCCGCTCGATGTAGTACTGGCCGATGGTCAGCAGCGACGTGAAGAACAGGTACCAGAGGCTGACCACGATCAGCAGCGGGATGTTCTGGTAGTTCCGAGAGTAGATCACCTGGCCGGCCCGGAAGATCTCCTCCAGGGAGATCACGCTGACCAGCGAGGTGGTCTTGAGCATCGAGATGGTCTCGTTGCCGGTCGGCGGGATGATCACCCGCATGGCCTGCGGCAGCACGATCCGCCGCATGGTCTGGAAGCGGCTCATGCCGAGCGCGTGCGAGGCCTCGCTCTGGCCCTCGTCGACCGACTGGATGCCGCCGCGGACGATCTCCGCCATGTAGGCGGCCTCGTTCAGGCCCAGGCCGAGCAGGGCGGCGACGAAGGTCGGGATCAGGACGTTGGTGGACTCGGACCAGAACTCCGGTCCCCACGGCACGCCGATCGAGAGCTTGGCCCAGATCAGGCCGAGGAAGTTCCAGAACACCAGCTGCACCAGGACGGGCGTGCCGCGGAAGATCCAGATGTAGATCCACGCGGTGCCGGAGAGCAGCGGGTTGGGGGAGAGCCGCATCACCGCGAGGATGATGCCGCCGACCACGCCCATGATCATGGCGAGCGCGGTCAGCTCCAGCGTGACGAGCATGCCGTGCACGATGCTGTCGTGGAAGAGGTACTTCCCGACGATGTCCCACTTGAAGGCGGGATTGGTGAAGAGGGCGCTCAGCAGCATCGCCGCGAGCAGGGCGATGACGACGGCGCCCGCCCAGCGTCCGGGGTGGCGGACGGGGACGGCCTTGATGGTCTCAGGCCGTCCCTTCGTCGCCTTCCCCTTGTCCAGAGAGTTCACGGTGTGGCCTCGGGGGAGAGAGAGTCAGGCGGAGGGTCAGCTGACGGCGCCGTTGACGGTCGACTTGTCGATCGCCCCGGCCTCGACGCCCCACTTGGAGAGGATCTGCTTGTAGGTGCCGTCGTCGATCAGCGACTGGACGGCGCCCTGGACCGCGGGGGTGAGCGCGGAGCCCTTGGCCAGCGCGATGCCGTAGGGGGCGGCGTCGTAGGTGGCGCCGAGCTTCTCCAGCTGGCCGCCGGACTGCTTGATCGCGTAGTCGACGACCGGGGAGTCGGCCATCATGAGCTGGTCGCGACCGGAGACCACCGCGTTGGTGACGTCGGTCTGCAGGTCGAACTTGTCACCGTCGTTGACGATGCCCGGCTTGCCGGCCTTGGCGCAGGCGGGGTTGCGGGTGTCGGTGATCTCCTGCGCCTGCGTGGTGCCGGTCTGGACGGCGACCTTCTTGCCGCACAGGTCGTCGGCGTTGATCTTGTCCGGGTTGCCCTTCTTCACCGCGATGGCGCTGCCCGCGTTGAAGTAGGTGACCATGTCGACGGTCTGCTCGCGCTCCTTGTTGTCGGTGAGCGACGACATGCCGATCTGGAACTTGTTCGACTGGATGCCGGGGATGATCGCGGTGAAGCCGGAGTCCTGAACGTCGACCTTGAGGCCGAGCTTGGCCGCGACGGCCGTGATCAGGTCGACGTCCATGCCCTCGATCTTGCCGTTGTCGGCCTTGAACTCGTTGGGCGCGTACGAGGCGTCCGAGCCGACCGCGAGCTTGCCGGCGGACTTGACGTCGGCGGGGACGAGGGCGGCCAGCTTGTCGTCGGCCTTCACCTCGTTGACGGTCGCGCTGGCGTTGGGGGCGCCGGTGCTCTCGTCCTTGCTGCTGCTACAGGCGGTGAGGGCGAGGGAGACGGACGCGAGTACCGCGCCGGCGGCGAGGAGGCGGGTGCGCTGGGTACGGGCGGTCATGAGGGGGATCTCCTCCTGAGGGAGAGGTCGGGCGGAGCGCGCCGCGGGGAGCGGCACACCGGGGCAGCAGGCCGTACGGCGCTGTACGGGTGTATGTCGCTGTACGTCGTCGAACGGGCGGTGCCGGTCGTGCTGAGCCTGGGCAGGGTTCGCGCAGGGTGGTGCGTGGAGCGTCTTCCGCCACCCTCCGCCGAGGTGGACGTTGATCGAACCGCCTCGACCAGTGGCCGGCCCGATCGGAGATGGGGGGAATCCTGCCATCTGATGACGGTCGGATGGCCCTCATTCAGATCAAAATCGGATAACGGGGGGTCACACTGTCCGCTATTCGGACCAATAACGTGCCCCTGTCACCCTGCGTATAAGTATGCAG
This sequence comes from Kitasatospora sp. NPDC003701, assembly GCF_053587085.1. Lineage (NCBI taxonomy): Bacteria > Bacillati > Actinomycetota > Actinomycetes > Kitasatosporales > Streptomycetaceae > Kitasatospora > Kitasatospora sp. NPDC003701. The sequence continues at coordinate 18,633 of NZ_JBSFNM010000008.1, read as the reverse complement.
ATCCCCCTGCGCTCCGCCCGGAGGCCCGCCCGTGGGCCCGCCGGATGGAGCCGCCGGGGTTGGGCCGCCCGCGCGGCCCGCTCAGATCCCGCCGTTGACCACCGCGTTCTGGGCCGCGCCCGCGGCGACGTTCCACTTGGCGAGGATCTTGTCGTACTCGCCGCTGCGGATCAGCTGGTCCACCGCCTTGGCCAGCACGTCGCGCAGTTCGGTGTCCTCCTTGCGCACCGCGATCCCGTACGGGTTGGACTTGGACTGCGCGCCGGTCACCTCGAAGCGGTTGCCGCCGTCGGTGGTCTTCGCCGCGTAGGCGGCCACCGGGAAGTCGTTCAGGCCGGCCGCCGCGGCGCCGGAGGCGACCTCGGCCAGCGCCTTGGCGTCGCTGTCGAACTTGTGCACGGTCAGCGGCTTGCCGCTGCGGCCGCAGGCCAGCACCTGGCGGCCGACGATCTCGTCCTGGGTGGTGTTCTGCTGCACCGCGACGATCCGGCCGCACAGGTCGTCCAGGGTGCGGACGCCCTTGGGGTTGCCCTTCTGCACCACGATCGAGGTGCCGGCGATGAAGTAGTCCACGAAGTCCACGCCCGGGGCGACCTGCTTGCCCGCGTCGTCGAGACCGTCGCGGCGCTGGCGGATGTCGCTCAGGCCGGACATCGCCACGTCGAACTGCTTGGCGTGCAGGTTCGGTATCAGCTTCTCGAACGGGGTGTCGACGGTCTCGATCCGCAGGCCGAGGATCTTGCCGACGGCGTTGGCGATGTCCGGGTCGATGCCGTCCGGCTTGCCGTCGGCGCCGCGGAAGTCCACCGGCGCGTAGTTGAGGTCCGAGCCGATCCGGAGCACTCCGGCACTGTGCTGGGCCTTGGGGATCCTGCCGCGGATCTCCTGGACCGGGTCCTTCGCGGCGGCCTGCTCGTCGCCCCCGCAGCCGGTCATCAGCAGGGCTCCCGCCGTGGTCAGGGAGAGGGCCGCGGCGGCCGGTCGGCGGGGGTGGGCACGGTGGTGCATGAGGGTGCTCCTGTGGGAGGTACGTGGTGTCGCCGCGCCGTCGCGGAGATGTACGCAAGACGGCGGAACAAGGGATCCTCCCATCCCGACCTGCCGGTCCCGGCGGCGGGTGTGTCAGAATTCGGTACCGGGTGACCCCCGAAGCTCGAACCGGACCACCGAGTCGCGACAGGCTCGGGGTGCGCAGGAACGGAAGTCCACGACGCCGACTCCGTATCCGGGGCACCGCCTCCCCGTCGTGTCCGGGTTCACTCCTGCGAGTGCGCGTGCCTGTTCGCCGTTGCCGCGACCGGAGCCCGGCGTCCCCGACGCCAGGCCCCGACTTTTGGCCGTGGTGCGGATGAAGAGCGCGCGACGAGGACGAAAAGGCATAGGTGCGATGCCGTCGTCCGACCTACGCTCGGCCCGGAAGAAGAAGCAGCACAGCGCAGGTTCAACAGTTACAAAAACCCTCATCCGAGGGCGCGGCCCCGACGGCGGCGCCCCGATCCAGCCCATCCCGGGTCCGCCTCGGCGTACCCGGTTTCACGTCTCCGGCCGGGTCGTCCGCCCGTCGGCCACGCGTTCTCGCTGATCAATGACGAAGAGGTCATCGTGGCAGCGGAGATCATCCACAGCAGCACCCAGGACACCGACGATCCGGTCGACGCCGTTTTCGCGCTCCACCGCGGCGGCAAGATGGAGGTCCGGGCGACCGTTCCGGTGCGCGACGCGGACGACCTGTCCCTCGCCTACACCCCCGGCGTCGCGCGCGTGTGCACGGCCATCGCCGAGCAGCCCGAGCTGGTGAACGACTACACCTGGAAGGCCAACACGGTCGCCGTCGTCACCGACGGCACCGCCGTGCTGGGCCTCGGCGACATCGGCCCGGAGGCCTCGCTGCCCGTCATGGAGGGCAAGGCCATCCTGTTCAAGCAGTTCGGCGGCGTGGACGCCGTCCCGATCGCGCTCGCCTGCACCGAGGTGGACGAGATCGTCGAGACCGTCGTCCGGCTGGCGCCCTCCTTCGGCGGCGTCAACCTGGAGGACATCTCCGCGCCCCGCTGCTTCGAGATCGAGCGCCGCCTCCAGGAGGCGCTGGACATCCCGATCTTCCACGACGACCAGCACGGCACCGCGATCGTCACCACCGCGGCGCTCTGGAACGCCGCCCGGGTGACCGGCCGGGAGATCGGCACGCTGCGTGCCGTCATCTCCGGCGCCGGCGCGGCCGGGATCGCCATCGCCAAGATGCTGGTGGCCGCCGGCATCGGCGACGTGGCGGTCTGCGACCGCCGGGGCGTGGTGTACGAGGGCCGCGGCGACCTGACGGACGTCAAGGCCGAGATCGCCGCGCAGACCAACCGGACCGGTCTCAAGGGCTCGCTGGCCGACGCGATGGCCGGCGCCGACGTCTTCATCGGCGTCTCCGGCGGCACCGTGCCGGAGGAGGTCGTGGCCACCATGGCCGAGGGCGCGTTCGTCTTCGCGATGGCCAACCCGACCCCGGAGATCCACCCCGAGGTCGCGCACAAGTACGCGGCGGTCGTCGCCACCGGGCGCAGCGACTTCCCGAACCAGATCAACAACGTGCTGGCCTTCCCCGGCATCTTCGCCGGCGCGCTGCAGGTCCGGGCCACCCGGATCACCGAGGGCATGAAGCTGGCCGCCGCCAAGGCGCTGGCCGGCGTGGTCGCCGACGAGCTGACGCCGCAGAAGGTGATCCCCTCGCCGTTCGACGAGCGGGTCGCCCCGGCCGTCACCAAGGCCGTCGCCGAGGCCGCCCGGGCCGAGGGCGTCGCCCGGCGCTGATCAGTACCGCCACGGCCGGGGCCCGGGACGCGCGTCACAGTCACGTGTGGTTCCGGGCCCCGGCCGTCGCGGCTATCGTCCGGACCATGTTTGCTGCCTACGCCGCACGAATCGACGCCGACGACCCGCTGAGCGGGCTGGAACTGGGCGAACTCCCCGAACCGCAGGCGCGCCCCGGGTGGAGCGTGGTCACGGTCAAGGCCGCCAGCCTCAACCACCACGACCTCTGGTCGCTGCGCGGGGTCGGTCTGCCCGCCGAGCGGCTGCCGATGATCCTCGGCTGTGACGCCGCCGGCATCGACGAGCACGGCAACGAGGTCGTCCTCCACTCGGTGATCGGCCAGAGCGGCCACGGGGTGGGCCCGGACGAGCCCCGCTCGATCCTCACCGAGCGCTACCAGGGCACCTTCGCCCAGCGGGTGGCGGTCCCCACCTGGAACCTGCTGCCCAAGCCGGCCGGGCTCAGCTTCGAGCAGGCCGCCTGCCTGCCCACCGCCTGGCTGACGGCCTACCGGATGCTGTTCACCAACGCCGGGGTGAAGCCCGGCGACACCGTGCTGGTGCAGGGTGCCGGCGGCGGCGTGGCGACCGCCCTGATCGTCCTCGGCAAGGCCGCCGGCCTGCGGGTCTGGGTGACCGGCCGGGACGAGGCCAAGCGGGCCCGGGCCCTCGAACTCGGCGCCGACGCCGCCTTCGAGAGCGGTGCCCGGCTGCCCGAGCGGGTGGACGCGGTGATGGAGACGGTCGGCGCCGCCACCTGGGCGCACTCGGTGAAGTCGCTGCGCCCGGGCGGCACCGTCGTCATCTCGGGGGCCACCTCCGGCCCCAACCCGAAGACCGCCGAGCTGAACCGGATCTTCTTCCTGGAGCTCAGGGTGGTCGGCTCGACCATGGGCACCAAGGAGGAGCTGGCCGGGCTGCTCTCGCTCTGCGCCACCACCGGGGTCCGGCCGGTGATCGACTCCGTCCTGCCGCTCTCCGAGGCCCGGGAGGGCTTCGCCCGGCTCGCCAAGGGCGACGTCTTCGGGAAGATCGTGCTCACCCCCTGAACGCCGCGGGCCGGCGCTCCCGAAGGAGCGCCGGCCCGCGGCGGTCCAGCGGGTGCTCAGCCGAGCAGTCGTCGCAGCCGCTCGCCGGCGGTGCCCAGCACCGTGCGGGCCTCGGCCAGCCGCTCGGCCGTCACCCCGCCGTCCCGGGCCGCGTCGCGGACCTGGTCCCGGAAGCGGTCGAGCAGCCGCTCCAGCTCCCGGGCCGGATCGCCGGCCGGGTCGGTCGCCGCCCACGGCGGCAGGTCGGCCGGGGCGTCGCCGGCCCGCTCGTCCTTGTCCAGGTCGATCCGGGTGACGGTGACTTTCTCGGCGGGTGCCTCGGCGTCCTGCGCCGAGTGGCCCCACCGGGCCGCGTCGGCCAGTCCGGCCAGGCCCTTGGTCAGTTCGGAGAGGCCCTCGGCCAGCCCGGTCGGCCAGTCGCCCCGGGCCGCGTGGTCGCGGACCTGCTGCTCGACCCGGCGCTTGATCCGCAGCGCCTCCTGCTGGGCCGCCGTCCGTGCCGCCCGGGACTGCTCGCGCAGCTTGCGGGCCTCCTCCTCGGCGGCCTTCGCCTTGGCCTTGGCCGCCTTCTCCTGGTCCTTGGCGCGCTTGGCCTGCTCCTTGGCCTGCTTCTTGAACTGGGCGAACTCCTCCTTGGCGCGCTGCCAGGCGTCCTTGTCCCCCCACGGGCCGGCCCAGGGGTCCCCGCCGTTCTCGGCGCCCTCCGGCCGGGGCGCCTGCTTCGCCGCGCCCCACAGCTCCTCGCGCAGGTTCTTGGCGCCGTCCCGGACGTCCTCGCGGATCGCCCCGGCGAGCTGGGCCACCGAGTCGCGGATCTCCAGCTCCAGCTCGTCCAGCTCGCCCTGGCGGCTCGCCAGCTCGCTGCGGCCGGCCTCGGTGAGCCGGTAGACCTTGCGGCCGCCCTCGGTGCTCTGCGTCACCAGGCCCTCCTGCTCCAGCTTGGCGAGCCGCGGGTAGACGGTGCCGGCCGAGGGCGCGTACAGGCCCTCGAAGCGCTCCTCCAGGAGGCGGATGACCTCGTAGCCGTGCCGCGGCGACTCGTCGAGCAGCTTCAGCAGGTACAGGCGGAGCCGGCCGTGACCGAAGACGGGGGTCATCTCAGGCCTCCTTGGTGAGGTCGGGGCCCTTGCCGAGGTCGGGGCCGGCCGGGAGTTCCTTGACGATCACCGGGCCGTCGTCCTCGGTGTCCGGGCGGCGGAGCACGGTGACCGCGCCGGAGACGGTGGTCACGACCAGGTTGCCCTGGCCGGAGCCGAGCTTGCCGGAGAGCTTCTTGGCCCCCCAGGAGCCGCCGACCTTGAGCTGCTCGAAGGTGCTGGTGACGTCCCCGCTGTTGGTGCCGGCCTCGACCTTGGTGTCGACGAGCGAGGGCAGCCGGATGCCGACCGAGCCGCTCACCGTGGTGACCTTGATCTCCGACGGGGTGGCCACGTCGAGGTCGAGGGTGACGTCCCCGTTGACCGAGTGGACCTGCACGTTGTCGGAGGTGCCGGCCAGCAGGGTGACCCGCCCGGAGGCGGTGTTGACCTTGAGGTCGCCGGAGACCGACTGGGCGTCGACGTCCCCGGAGACGGTGTTGGCGTCCGTCCGGCCGGCGAGCCCGACCAGGGTGGCGTCACCGCCGGCGCTGTGCACCGAGACCGGCGCGCTGATGCCGGAGACGGTGGCGTCGGCCGAGACGGTGCCCGCCCTGACCTTGGCGCCGGCCGGCACGGCCAGCGAGACCACGGCCCGGCGGGTGCGCCGCAGGCCGCCGAAGAACGACTTGATCGACTGCACCGACTTGACCGACTCGCCGAACTCGCTCCAGCTGAGGTCCTTGTAGGTGACCGTCAGCACCCCGTCGGCGAGCGTGACGTGCAGCGGCTCGCCCTCCAGCTCGGTGACCTCCAGCCGGGCCGGGCCCTCGGTGGCCACCACGTTCACGGCGCCTCCGACGATCCGGACGTGCAGGGTGTCGACCTCCCCGTCGATGGTGATCCTGTCGGGGCCCTCGACCGTCCACTGGCTCATGTCTGCCGCCTCCCGTTACGACTCGCGATGTATCGCGTCCTCTTCCAAAGACGATATATCGCGTGACGGCGAAGTCAAGGGATCCGGCCCGGAGCCCGACCCGGAGCGGACCCCGAGACGTCCCCTACGGGGAGGAGCACGCGTAGGGCCCGGGAGGCATCGCCTCCCGGGCCCTACGCTCACGGCCTACCGCGTCACTCGTCGTCCTCGTCGTCGAGCCGCGCCAGCCAGGTGGCCAGCCGCTCGACCGGGATCTCGAAGTCCGGGTTGAGGTCGACGAACTCGCGCAGGCGCTCGGCCAGCCACTCGTAGGTGACCTCCTCGTCGCCGCGCCGGTTCGCCAGCTCCTCGATGCCGCGGTCGGTGAAGTACACGGTTCGCTCCGGTCAGGTGGGGATTTCGACCCGGTCAGGATAGTCCGGGCGGTGCCGGGTCAGCTGGCCCGCCAGGTGCTCAGGGTGATCTTGACGGTTCCGGTGGTGACGTCGGCGACCTCGACCACGGCGATCCCGATGTTGCGGGTGATCCGGTCGCGGATGCAGAGCAGGCGCCCGGGCGAGACCCGGTTGAACGACAGGTCGGTGTCGGGCCGCGAGTCGATCGCGACGGCGCACTGGTCGGGCGTCACGCTCGACTCGGTGATCACCGCGAAGTCCGACTTGCTGTCACCGGCGGTGACGAAGGCGTTGGCCTTGCTGCTGCTGCCGGTGGCGGTCACGCCCAGACCCCACTTGAGGTCGTTGCCGCGCGGCACGACCGTCCCGCCGTCCAGGTCGATCCGGTAGGAGTCGTAGTAGGCCTCGGTGCCGGGGATGGTCAGGGCCTTCTTGTCGAGCAGCACCGCGTACCCGGCGGGCCGGGACGGCGCGACCACTCCGCCGGCCGACGCCGACGGGGCGGCGGTCACCTTGCCCGTGGTCGCGCCGGGCGAGCTGCTCCCCGGGCCGGCCGGGACGTCGGCCGCCGTGCTCGGGGCGGTCGGAACGGGCGTGGTCGGGGCGGGGGCCGGGCCCCCGGTCGAGGCGCTGCTGGCCTTGTCGTTCTTCTTGTCCAGCTGCTTGACCAGCACGATGCCGCCCGCGGTGCCGCCGAGGGCCATCACCAGGGCGACCACCAGCAGGGCCTTCCAGGAGACGCCCTTGCGCCGGGGCTCCGGCGCGGACGCCGGGGTGTCCGTCACCACCGGGCCGGGCGGCGGGGTGTCGTAGGACGGCGGCTCCTGGCGCAGCTGCACGGTCGGCGGCGAGGCGGGCACCGGCGCGGTCGGGGCCTCGTAGCCGGGCTGCGGGGGGCCGTACGCGCCGAGCGGCGGCGGGGTGAAGCCGGGTGGCGGGGTGACCGGCTGCGGCCGGGGGGTGCCGAAGTCGGGCACGCCGAAGGAGGGCGCGGTGGCCGGGTGGGTCGGCTGCGCGAAGGGCGGCGGCGGGATGGTGGGCGGGCTGCTCGGGGGCGGGGTCGGCGCCGTGGCCGGCGCGGCCGGCAGCGGGGTCGGCGGGGTCTTCGGCAGGTCCGAGCGGCGGGTGATCTCGGTGTTGACCTGCCGGGGCAGCCAGTCGTCGGAGAACCGCAGCTGCCCGCCGACCGACGGGTGGTTGCGGGCGATCTCGATGATCTCGGCGGGCTTCGGCCGGTCCTCGGGGGACTTCGCCAGGCAGCGCATGATCAGCTCGCGCAGGTCGGCCGGGACGGCGTCCAGGTCGGCCTGCTCGTGCACCACCCGGTAGAGCACGGCGGTGTCCGGGCCGTCGCCGAACGGCGCGGTGCCGCCGGCCACGTACGCGGCCAGCGCACCGAGCGCGAAGACGTCGGTGGCCGGGGTGACCGGGCGGCCCTGGGCCTGCTCCGGGGACATGAAGGCGGGCGAGCCGATCCGGTAGCCGGTCCCGGTCAGCGCGGTGGCGTCGGCGGCCCGGGCGATGCCGAAGTCGATCACGCGCGGGCCGTCGCCGGCCACCAGCACGTTGGCGGGCTTGAGGTCGCGGTGCACCACCTCGACGCTGTGGATGGCCTGCAGCGCCTCGGCGATGCCGCCCATCAGCAGCAGCACGGTGCGCACCGGCAGCGCGCCGTTCTCGCGGACCACCTGCTGCAGCGACGGGCCCGGCACGTACGCGGTGACCAGCCAGGGGGCGTCCGAGTCCAGGCCGCCCGAGTCGATCACCTGGGCCGTGTAGAGCCCGTGGATCCGCTGGGCGTTGCTGACCTCCTGGGCGAAGCGGCGGCGGAACTCGCCGTCCTCGGCGAACTCCGGGCGGACCACCTTGAGCGCCACCGGGCGGCCGCCCGGCGTGTACGACAGGTAGACCCGGCCCATGCCGCCGGCGCCGAGGCGGGCGAAGAGCCGGTAGCCGCCGACCTCGCGCGGGTCGTCCGGGTGCAGCGGCTGGAAGACCGGCGGGAGCGGCGCGGCCGTGGCATCCCGTGGTGTGTCGGCGGTCATGTGGTGGTCCCCCTGGGAGAGCGGTGAGGTCATCCGGCCGCCGGCGGGCGCGGTGAGGGGCGCCCGGGCGTCGGTCCGGCGAGGCATAACCTACCGACCCGTCAGCTGTGCTCGCAGGTCGGTGGCCGTTTGGTTGCAGAGCTGGGACCTTGGCACGGCGTCACCGCGCGGCCCCGGCCCGCCACGACGACGGCCCCGGCCCCCGCGCGGTGTGCGCGGGGGCCGGGGCCGTTCGAGCCCGACCGGAGTCGGAGCGGGCTCAGATGGTGAAGATCTCCTCCAGCAGCGCCTGCTGCTCGGCGGCGTGACGCTTGGCCGAGCCGACCGCGGGGGCCGAGGAGGCCGTGCGGGCGACGCGGCGCAGCCGCGAGCCGTTGGCGCTGCGGCCGATGACGACCTGCAGGTGGTCGACCAGGTTCATCGCGATGAACGGCCAGGCACCCTGGTTGGCCGGCTCCTCCTGCGCCCAGACGAACTGGACGTTGTCGCCGTAGCGGGCCAGCTCCTCCTGGAGCTCGGCCACCGGCAGCGGGTAGAGCCGCTCGACCCGGACGATCGCGGTGTCGGTGACCCCGCGCTCGGTGCGGGCCGCCTCGACGTCGTAGTAGAACTTGCCCGCCGTGATGACGACCTTGCGGACGTTCGCCGGGTCGACGGTGGTGTCACCGATGACCGGGCGGAACGAGCCGGACAGGAACTCCTCGGTGGCACTCGCCGCGGCCTTCAGGCGCAGCATCGACTTCGGGGTGAAGACGACGAGCGGCTTGTGGTGCGGGTTGTGCGCCTGCCAGCGCAGCAGGTGGAAGTAGTTCGACGGCAGGGTCGGCATGGCGACCGTCATGTTGTTCTGCGCGCACAGCTGGAGGAAGCGCTCCGGGCGGGCGGACGAGTGGTCCGGGCCCTGGCCCTCGTAGCCGTGCGGCAGCAGCAGGGTGACGCCGGAGTGCTGGCCCCACTTCTGCTCGGCGGAGGCGATGTACTCGTCCACCACGGTCTGCGCGCCGTTGACGAAGTCGCCGAACTGCGCCTCCCACATGACCAGCGAGTTCGGGCGGGTCAGCGAGTAGCCGTACTCGAAGCCCATGGCCGCGTACTCGGACAGCAGGCTGTCGTACACGGTGTAGCGGGCCTGGTCCTCGGTCAGGTACAGCAGCGGGGTGTAGTCCTCGCCGGAGACCCGGTCGATCAGCACCGCGTGGCGCTGGCCGAAGGTGCCGCGGCGGCTGTCCTGGCCGGCCAGCCGGACCGGGTGGCCCTCCATCAGCAGCGAGCCGATGGCGAGGGTCTCGCCCATCGCCCAGTCGATGGTGTTGTCCTCGACTGAGGAGGCGCGGCGCTGCAGCTGCGGCAGCAGACGCGGGTGGACGGTCAGCCAGTCCGGCAGGTTGACCTGCGAGGCGGCGATCCGCTTGACCATCTCCTCGGAGATGCCGGTCTGGATGTTGACCGGGAAGTCCGCCTGCGGCTTGCCGTTGGCGGCCGGGGCCGGCGTCTGGGCGGCGTCGCGGACCTCGGCGAAGACCTTCTCCAGCTGGCCCTGGAAGTCCTGGAGCGCCTGCTCCGCCTCTTCCATGGTGATGTCGCCGCGACCGATCAGGCCCTCGGTGTACAGCTTGCGCACCGAGCGCTTCTTGTCGATCAGGTCGTACATCAGCGGCTGGGTGAACGACGGGTTGTCGGCCTCGTTGTGACCGCGGCGGCGGTAGCAGATGAGGTCGATCACGACGTCCTTGTGGAACGCCTGGCGGAACTCGAAGGCGAGCCGCGCGACGCGGACCACGGCCTCCGGGTCGTCGCCGTTCACGTGGAAGATCGGCGCCTCGATCATGCGGGCCACGTCGGTGCAGTACATCGACGAGCGGCTGCTCGCGGGCGCGGCGGTGAAGCCGACCTGGTTGTTCACCACGACGTGCACGGTGCCGCCGGTGCGGTAGCCGCGCAGCTGCGACATGTTCAGGGTCTCCGCGACGACGCCCTGGCCGGCGAAGGCCGCGTCGCCGTGGATCTGGATCGGCAGCACCGGGAAGGTGGTGCCGCCCTGGTCCAGGATGTCCTGCTTGGCGCGGGCGATGCCCTCGACGACCGGGTCCACGGCCTCCAGGTGGGAGGGGTTCGCGGCGAGCGAGACCTTGATGGTCTCGCCGTCCAGGCCGGTGAAGGTGCCCTCGGAGCCGAGGTGGTACTTCACGTCGCCGGAGCCGTGCATCGACTTCGGGTCGAGGTTGCCCTCGAACTCGCCGAAGATCTTGCCGTACGGCTTGCCGACGATGTTGGCCAGCACGTTCAGGCGGCCGCGGTGGGCCATGCCGATGACGGCCTCGTCCAGGCGGTGCTCGGCCGCCGAGTCGATGGTCGCGTCCAGCAGCGGGATGAGCGACTCGCCGCCCTCCAGCGAGAAACGCTTCTGCCCGACGTACTTGGTCTGCAGGAAGGTCTCGAAGGCCTCGGCCGAGTTCAGCCGGCGCAGGATGCGCAGCTGCTCCTCGCGCTCCGGCTTGGTGTACGGCTTCTCCAGGCGGTCCTGCAGCCACTTGCGCTGCGTCGGGTCCTGGATGTGCATGTACTCGATGCCGACCGTGCGGCAGTAGGTGTTGCGCAGCAGGCCGAGGATGTCGCGCAGCTTCATCATCCGCTGGCCGCCGAAGCCGCCGACCGCGAACTCGCGCTCCAGGTCCCACAGGGTGAGGCCGTGCGTGGTGACGTCCAGGTCGGGGTGCTTGCGCTGCTTGTACTCCAGCGGGTCGGTGTCGGCCATGAGGTGGCCGCGGACCCGGTAGGAGTGGATCAGCTCGATGACGCGGGCGGTCTTGTTGACCTCGTCGTCGTGCGTGGTGGCCACGTCGGTGGCCCAGCGGACCGGCTCGTACGGGATCCGCAGCGACTCGAAGATCTCGTCGTAGAAGCCGTTCTCGCCCAGCAGCAGCCGGTGGATCTCGCGCAGGAACTCGCCGGACGCCGCGCCCTGGATGACGCGGTGGTCGTAGGTCGAGGTCAGCGTCATGATCTTGGAGACACCGAGGCGGGACAGGGTCTCCGGGGCGGAGCCCTGGAACTCGGCCGGGTACTCCATGGCGCCGACGCCGACGATGGTGCCCTGGTTCTGCATCAGGCGCGGCACGGAGTGCACGGTGCCGATGCCGCCGGGGTTGGTCAGCGAGACCGTGACGCCGGTGAAGTCGTCCATGGTCAGCTTGTTGGCGCGGGCCCGGCGGACGATGTCCTCGTAGGCCTGCCAGAAGCCGAAGAAGTCGAGGGTCTCGGCCTTCTTGATCGCCGCGACCACGAGCTGGCGGTCGCCGTTCGGCTTCACCAGGTCGATGGCCAGGCCCAGGTTCACGTGCTCGGGCTTGACCAGGTACGACTTGCCGTCCTTCACCTGGTAGCTGTGGTTCATGCCCGGCGAGGCCTTGATGGCCTGGACCAGGGCGTAGCCGATCAGGTGGGTGAAGGAGACCTTGCCACCGCGGGCGCGCTGCAGGTGGTTGTTGATGACGATGCGGTTGTCGATCAACAGCTTGGCCGGCACGGCGCGCACGGAGGTCGCCGTCGGCACCTCCAGCGAGGCGTCCATGTTGGTCGCCACGGCCTTCGACGGGCCGCGGAGCTGGACCAGCTCGGGGCCGGTCTCGGCGGGCGCGGCCGGCGCCGGAGCGGCGGCCTTCGGGGCCGGGGGCGCGGCAGGAGCTGCGGCGAGGGGCGCGGGTGCCGCGGCCGCAGGGGCCGGCGCGGGCGCGGCCGGTGCGGCGGGGGCGGGTGCGGCCGGAGCAGCAGCGGCGGGCGCGGGGGCGGCAACGGGGGTCGGCGTGGGGCCGACCTGGGTCGCGGCCTGGGTCACTGGGGTCACCTCGGTACCGGGCTTGTAGTCGGCGAAAAAGTCCCACCAGGCTCGGTCGACCGAGTTCGGGTCCTGGAGGTACTGCTGGTAGATCTCGTCGACGAGCCACTCATTGGGGCCGAAGCCAGTGGAGCTTGCCGAGCTGTTGGGGGTTTCTTGGGACTGTGGCGACACGGCGGCAACCGCCCTCTTCCGCTTCCTTTTGGGATGTTTGGACAGCGGGGATTAAGGCTACGCCCCTGACCAGTGATCGCGCAGTCCCCAGGGCTCAGGCGTCGCCCAGATCACAGTCCTGACCTGCAGGTTGGCTGAAAATGTGCGTTAGAAAGCCGCCTCGGAGGGGAAGCGATCACTTCCGATCAGCCACCATATGGGGATGAAACCGGACAAATCAGTGTCCGGGGTCTCCTGGATCGTCCGTCCACGTCTGTGTCGCTTCTGTGACATGCGGGCGAAGTCCGTTCGCCGCGGACCGGGTGCGGGTCCGGTCACCGGACCCGCACCCGGCGCCCCGGGCGGGCGCTACCGCGGGCCGGGCAGGCGGACCTCGATCCGGCAGCCGGGCGCGGCCTCGGCGACCTCGATCCGCCCGCCGTGCAGGTCCACCGCCCAGCGGGCGATGGCCAGCCCCAGGCCGGTGCCGCCGTCGGAGCCGGGCCCCTGCGCGGTGGCGGTGCCACTGCGGCTGAACCGCTCGAAGACCCGGGTGCGGTCGGCCGCCGGGATGCCCGGCCCCTCGTCCTCGACCTCCAGCAGCAGTGCGCCGGGCTCGCCGCCGGGCCGGGCCCGGACCGTCACGGTGCCGCCGGGCGGGGAGTGCTTGCAGGCGTTGTCGACCAGGTTGGCGACCACCTGGTGGAGCCGCTCCGGGTCCGCCACACCGGTCAGGCCGGCCGGGCTGACCTCCAGGGCCAGCCGGACGTCGCCGCGCCGGGAGAAGGCCCCGCCGGCCGTCGCGCCGTCCACGGTGACCCCGCGCAGCACGCCGTCCAGGAACTCGCGCACCTCGAAGGGGCGGGCGTCCAGGTCGACCACCCCGTCGTCGATCTTGGACAGGTCGAGCAGGTGGGTGACCAGCCGGCCGAGCCGCTCGGTCTGCACCAGTGCGGCGCCCAGGGTCGCCGGATTCGGCTGGACCACGCCGTCGACCACGTTCTCCAGCACGGCGCGCAGCGCGGCGATGGGCGTGCGCAGTTCGTGGGAGACGTTGGCGACCAGCTCGCGGCGGTGCCGGTCGGCGGCCTCCAGGTCGGCCGCCATCTGGTTGAAGGTGGCCGCCAGCTCGCCGATCTCGTCGCGGGAGCTCACCTCGACCCGGCGGCTGTAGTCGCCCGAGGCCATCGCGCGGGCGGCGGCGGTCATGTCGCGCAGCGGCGCGGTCAGCCCGTGCGCGAGGAACTGCATGAAGAGCAGTGAGGCGATCATGGAGAAGACCATGATGATCCGGATCTGCGTCTCGGAGCGGATCGCCACCACGACCATGCCGGTGGCGAGGAAGACCGAGACGATCACCAGGAGGGCGAGTTTGCCCTTGATCGAGCGGACCGGGTCGAGCGGCCGGATGTCGGCCCAGACCCGGTGGGCGGCGCGGGCGGCCAGTGTGGGCCGGCGGGCGCCGTCGGTGTCCCCGTTGCGTTGCTGTGGAAAGGTCATTGGTCCCCTGTGATCCCCGCGTGCTGTGATTCCCCGCGTGGGCACGGCGGTTCGGGACACGGGCCCCCCGGAGGCCCGTCGCCCGAGGCGCCGCTATGAGAGCGGAGCTTCCAGCGCGTAGCCGACCCCGTGGACGGTACGGATCCAGCTGGCGCCGATCTTCCGGCGCAGCGCCTTGACGTGGCTGTCCACGGTGCGGGTGCCGGACGCGTCCGTCCAGTCCCAGACCTCGGCCAGCAGTTGCTCGCGGGTGAGGACCGCGCGCGGCTGTGCGGCCAGGCAGGCGAGCAGGTCGAACTCGGTCGGCGTCAGGTGGACGTCGCCCGAGGCCAGCCGGACCCGGCGCTGCACGTGGTCGATCTCCAACTCGCCGAAGCGCAGCGAGCCCAGCGCCGGCGTGCGGGCCGCCTGCTGGGCGCGCTCGACGCGGCGCAGCAGGACGTTGACCCGGGCCGCCAGCTCCCGCATGGAGAACGGCTTGGTCATGTAGTCGTCGGCACCGACGCCGAGGCCGACCAGGAGGTCCGTCTCGTCGTCGCGCGCGGTCAGCATCAGGACCGGTACCGGGCGTTGGGCCTGGATCCGGCGGCACACCTCCAGGCCGTCGAAGCCGGGCAGCATGATGTCGAGCACGACCAGGTCGGGCTGCCAGGTGTGGAAGCCGTCGACCGCGCCCGGGCCGTCGTGGGCCACGGCGACCTTGAAGCCCTCCGCGCCCAGCCGGGCCGCGATCGACTCCGCGATCGTGGGCTCGTCCTCCACCACCAGCACTCTGCGCTGGCTGCTCACCGTGCCGCCGCTGTTCTGGTTGTCCTGCTGAATTTCTGTCACGGTCACGCCACCGCCCCCAGGGCTGCGGGCCGGCCACCTGTGGGGATGGCGAGGCTCCGCTCGTAGTCTTGTTCCGTCGTGGACTGTGCCGGGTCCGCCGTCCCGTAGCGCGTGCGGAGTCGGAGGACAGGTGTGGACTGCCCACCGCTTCCGCACACTTCGCAGCGTACGGACAACGAGTGCTTCCCGGCAGGTGGACCGGACGTTTCCGGCCCGTGGGCCGGCCCTCGGGCCGCCCGTCGGACCCACTCGGAAGTGGGCACGGGCCAGTACCTTACCCGGCGATTTTTCACTCCGTAACGGTACGTATGCACTCCAGTTGACACCAAGCCGCCGGTCAGAGCCGCTACTCGTGCGTAGACGGAGTGTTGGTCTGTACCAATTCCGGATCTTCGCGCCACTCGATGTTCACGGGGTATTCCCAGCTGGCTCCCAGGAGCCGGACGTACCGTGGTCACGACAAGTCGTAGCGGTGGGATTTCCGGCGTGCGCCGGTACGTTGAGCAGCGGACGGGGGGCCGGAGGCGGCGGGTCTGGAGCGGAGGCGGCATGGCGGAGCTGCGAGGGAGCGCTGCGCAGAGCGGGCCGCGCCCGGGGCCGCCGTACGGGATGCTGCGGTACGGCCTGCGGGTCGCGGTGGCCGAGTGGGTGCTGGCCCGGGTGCCGACGCCCCGGCGCAACCCCTTCGCGCTCGGCTACCTCGCCGTGGTCGTGGCCACCACCACCTTCGCCGAGCTGGCCGACCCGGGGCTGGTGCTCCGCCTCCAGGAGGCTTCCAGCTCGGACGGGCACAATCTGGTGCACCACCCGCTGCGCGCGCTGCTGTTCAGCGGCTTCTGGGTGGCCGGGACGATCTGGATGCCGTACCTCTGGGCCTTCGCCTTCACCGTCGCGCCGCTGGAGCGCCGGGTGGGCGCCGCGCGGGCGGCGGCGGTCTTCGCGATCGGCCACATCACGGCGACGGTGCTCTCCCAGTCGGTGGTGATCACCGCGGTGGCGACCGGCCGGCTGGAGTCCGGGGCGCTGGACTCCCTGGACATCGGTGTCAGCTACGGCGTGCTGGTCAGTCTCGGCGCACTGGCCGGGCTGCTGTCGCCGCGCGGGCGGCTGCTGGCGCTCGGCCTCGCCGCCGTGCTGCTCGCCGACCAGATCTCCGAGGACCGGGACCTGGTGACCGGGGTCGGCCACCCGGTGGCGCTGCTGACCGGGGTGGCGCTCTGGCGCTGGCTGCGGCGCGGGTCCGGCCGCCGGTGGCGCCGCCCGGAGCCGGGCCCGGCGGGCGCGCCGGGTGCGGCGCAGGCCTCCGGCGCGGCCGCGGTGCTGGATCGCGCCTAGCGCCTAGGGCCTGTCCGGTCGCACGGGGTTCCGGGGCGTTTTTGACAGGCCCGCCCGAGGCCTTCCCTGTTCGCTCATGGCGAACACGTCGGGGGGAACATTCGGTCGCCGCAAAACCTTAGTCAGGTCAACTCAACTTCGCTGACTGGGGAGAGATCATGGCATCGACGTCCACACCGCTCACCCTGCCCGTGCTGCCGCTCGACGACGAGGTCGTGCTCCCGGGCATGGTCGTCCCGTTGGACCTGAAGGACACCGAGGTGCGGGCCGCGGTCGAGGCCGCGCGGGCCGCGGCCACCGGTTCCGCGAAGCCCCAGGTGCTGCTGGTTCCACGGGTGGACGGCTCGTACGCGGCGGTCGGCACCCTCGCCACCGTCGAGCAGGTCGGCCGGCTGGCCGACGGGGAGCCGGCCGCACTGGTCCGTGCCGTGCGCCGGGTCCGGATCGGCGTCGGCACCACCGGGCCCGGCGCCGCGCTCTGGGTGGAGACCACACCGTTCCGGGAGTCCTCGCTCGACACCCCGGTGGCCGGCCGCGCCGCCGAGCTGGTCAAGGAGTACAAGGCGCTCTCCACCCAGTGGCTGCGCAAGCGCGGCGCCTGGCAGATCGTCGACCGGGTGGCCCAGATCGAGGGCGTCGGCGAGCTGGCCGACAACATCGGCTACGCCTCCTTCGCCACCGCCGAGCAGAAGCTCAAGGTGCTGCTGGAGGCCGACCAGGTGGCCCGCCTGGAGTACGCCCTGACGCTGCTGCGCGACCACCTCGCCGAGGAGGAGGTCAACGACACCATCCGCAAGGACGTCGAGGAGGGCGTGGCCAAGCAGCAGAAGGAGTTCCTGCTCCGCCGCCAGCTGGAGGCCGTCCGCAAGGAGCTGGCCGAGCTCAACGGCGACCCGGCCGACGAGGAGGGCGACTACCGCGCCCGGGTCGAGGCCGCCGACCTGCCCGAGAAGGTCCGCGAGGCCGCCCTCAAGGAGGTCGACAAGCTGGAGCGGGCGTCCGACCAGTCGCCCGAGGGCTCCTGGATCCGCACCTGGCTGGACACCGTCCTGGAGCTGCCCTGGAACGAGCGCACCGAGGACGCCTACGACATCGCGGGCGCCCGCGCCGTGCTGGACGCGGACCACGCCGGTCTCGCGGACGTCAAGGACCGCATCGTCGAGTACCTCGCCGTCCGCAAGCGCCGGGCCGACCAGGGGCTCGGGCAGGTCGCTGGCCGGCGGGGCGGCGCGGTGCTGGCGCTGGTCGGGCCGCCCGGGGTCGGCAAGACCTCGCTGGGCGAGTCGGTGGCCCGCGCCATGGGCCGCACGTTCGTCCGGGTGGCGCTCGGCGGCGTCCGGGACGAGGCGGAGATCCGCGGCCACCGCCGCACCTACGTCGGCGCGCTGCCCGGCCGTCTGGTCCGCGCGATCAAGGAGGCCGGCTCGATGAACCCGGTCGTCCTGCTCGACGAGATCGACAAGGTCGGCTCGGACTACCGGGGCGACCCGGCGGCCGCCCTGCTGGAGGTGCTGGACCCGGCGCAGAACCACACCTTCCGGGACCACTACCTGGAGGTCGAGCTGGACCTCTCGGACGTGGTCTTCCTCGCCACCGCCAACGTGCTGGAGGCCATCCCCGAGCCGCTGCTCGACCGGATGGAGCTGGTCCGGCTGGACGGCTACACCGAGGACGAGAAGGTCGTCATCGCCCGGGACCACCTGCTCCCGCGCCAGCTGGAGAGGGCCGGGCTGACGGGCGAGGAGGTCGCGGTCGAGGAGGAGGCGCTGCGCAGGCTGGCCGGCGAGTACACCCGCGAGGCCGGCGTCCGCAACCTCGAACGCTCGATCGCCCGGGTGCTGCGCAAGGTCGCCGCGCAGTCCGAGCTGGGCGAGCGCGAGCTGCCCGCCGCGATCGGCGCGGGGGACCTCCGCGCGCTGATCGGCCGGCCGCACCACGTCCCCGAGGCGGCCCAGGAGCCGGCCGAGCGGCGCACCGCCGTCCCCGGCGTGGCGACCGGTCTGGCGGTGACGGGCGCCGGCGGCGACGTCCTGTTCATCGAGGCCTCGCTGGCGGACGCCGAGACGGGCGGCACCGGGCTCACCCTCACCGGGCAGCTGGGCGACGTGATGAAGGAGTCCGCGCACATCGCGCTCTCCTACCTGCGCTCGCGCGGCGCCGAGCTGGAGCTGCCGGTCACCTCGCTGCGCGACCGGGGCGTGCACCTGCACGTCCCCGCCGGGGCCGTCCCCAAGGACGGGCCGAGCGCCGGCATCACCATGACCACCGCGCTGGCCTCGCTGCTCTCCGGCCGCCGGGTGCGGACCGACGTGGCGATGACGGGCGAGGTGTCGCTGACCGGGCGGGTGCTGCCGATCGGCGGGGTGAAGCAGAAGCTGCTTGCCGCCGACCGGGCCGGGGTCAGCACGGTGATCATCCCCAAGCGCAACGAGGCCGACCTGGACGACGTCCCGGCCGAGGTGCTGGAGCGGCTCACCGTCCACCCGGTCGCGGACGTGCGGGAGGTGCTGAAGCTGGCCCTGGAGCCGGCCGAGGTGCTGGTCGCCGCCTGAGGGCGGTGCGGGAGCGGGCGGCGGCCCGGTGGAGTCGACGCCATCGCGTTCACGGCCGGCGTCGGCGAGAATGCGGCTCCGGTGCGGGCCGCGGCCACGGCCGGGCTGGAGGAGCTGGGCATCGCG